>JBBSIN010000056.1:0-15988 GCA_038232055.1 Mycobacteriales bacterium | reverse complement strand
GGCCGCGCTGGCCCGTGCGCTCGCGGAGGCGCAGGCGCAGCGCAGCGCTCGCAAGGACCCCGATCCGGTCCGCCTGCAGCTCGACCCTCGGGAGCCGCTGTGACCGCCGCCCAGCTCAGAGGTCGCGGCGGCCGAAGGCGGCGCGGGCGACGACCTGCAGCAGGAGCAGGTAACCCAGCGCCCAGGCGACGATCGCCACCGTCGGCCGGGTGGTCGCCGCGAACGGCAGGCCACCGGAGAACTGGCCGACCGCGGAGGTCTCGGCCAGGAAGGTCGGCGACTGCACGTAGTACGACGCCCCTCGCCAGAGAGCGTCGCTGGGGAACAGCAGGCCGACCGCGGTGCCGAGGTTCGCCATGGTCTCGTTGCGCACCGCGCTCCCGATGAACTCGATGATGCCGCCGAGCCACGCCAACCCGAAGAGGCTGAAGGTCACCACCCCGTTGGCCAGGGTCGGCAGCACGGTGCTGCCGAGCAGGCCGACGGTGAGCAGCAGCAGCACCTCGAGCACGAGCAGCGCCAGCGCGCGGGACGGGCTGACTGGCTGGTATGACGCCACGAGCCGGGCGATGAGCAGCAGGGCGCCGGCCATGACGACCACGTAGCCGACGAGGAGCACGGCGAAGGCGAGCCAGCGGCCCAACAGGTACTCGGCCCGCGTCACGGGCCGAGCCAGCATCGCGTGCAGCAGCCCAGAGTCGACGTCGGCCGAGATTGCACCGACCGAGAGGAACAGCGCGAGGAAGGCGGCGAGGAACTGCACGGCGTAGAGACCCAGCACCGTGAGGACGTTGGCGGCGATGACGCCAACGAGGGCGTCGGTGCCGACCTGCTCGCTGGCCTTGCGGTAGAGCAGCGTGAAGCCGACCCCGAAGAGGGCGACGAAGACCGCGCTCAGCCCGACGAGGCCGACCAGCAGGCGGCGACTGACGGCCTCCTTGATCGTCCAGCGGGCGACGTAGAAGGCGTTCAGGACGTCTCCCCATGGACGAGGTCGACAAAGACGTCCTCCAGCGAACGCTGCACTGGCGTCAGGCCGTAGAGCCGGTAGCCGCGGCGTACGACGACGTCCGCAACCTGCGGCGCCACGTCGGCGCCGTCGACACCGAGCGTCACGGTGGGGCCGTCGACCGACGTCACGGTGCCGTGGCTCGCCAGCGCTCGCAGCAGCTCCGCGTCGACGCGGTCGACCTGCAGCCGCAGGCCGGCAGCCGGGCCGATCAGGTCGGCGAGCCGGCCGCTGCGTACCACCCGACCCCGGTCGACGATGGCCACCCGGTCGCAGATCAGCTCGACCTCGCTGAGCAGGTGGCTGTTGAGGAAGACGGTGACACCGCGCTCCTTGACCGCCCGGATGAGGTCGCGGACGTCGCGGCGACCGACCGGGTCCAGCGCCGACGTCGGCTCGTCGAGCAGGACAACCTCCGGCCGGCCGAGCAGCGCCTGGGCCAGCCCGATCCGCTGTGTCATGCCCTTCGAGTAACTTCCGATGCGATCGCGGCCGCGGCCGGCGAGCCCCACCTGCTCCAAAACGTCGGCCGCGCGCTGGTGTCGCTCGTCGGCCGGCAGCCCGGCGAGGCGGCCGTGGAAGTCGAGCAGCTCCTCCCCGGTCGCCCAGTCCTGGAAGCGGAACTGCTCGGGCAGGTAGCCGACGTGTTCGCGGCCGCGCGGGGCGCCCGCCACGAACCCCCGCAGACTCGCCCGCCCGGCCGTGGGGCGGGCGAGACCGGTCAGGATCTTGATCGCGGTGGTCTTGCCGGCTCCGTTGGGACCCAGGAAGCCGAACACCTCGCCCGGCTCCACGCGCAGGGTGAGGTCGTGCAGGGCGACCCGCCGCCCGTAGGACTTGTGCAGGCTGACCAGTTCGATCGCAGGCGGAGCCTCCGCTGGGCCGGGCTCCGCCTCGCGCTCAGCGGAGGCTGTCCGCCACATCGCGCACGACGCCGGGCTTAGCCAGGGCGAAGACGCCGTACATCCGCCCGTCGCGCTGCCAGACCACGGCACTGCCGAGACCGGTGCCGTCTCCGAGCTCCAGCGCGTCGGCGCCGGCGATCGTCGTGTGCTTCCAGTCGACGCGCCCGGCCGGGACGGGTAGCGGCAGTGTCGTCCGCCAGTCGCCGATCGCCTGCAGCTGCCGGCGCGTGTTCTCGCTGAGCCCCGGCAGCTCGAGCAGGACCGCCCGGATGTCGTCGAGGCTAACGCCGCCCTCCGCCCGCGCCGCCACCTGGCGAGCCTGCCCGACGATCACCGCGGGGGTGCCGTCGGCGTTCGGATACCGCAGCAGCACCGCCGACGGCACAGACACCACGAGGCTCGCGCCGTCGAAGCGGTCGGGCAGGGTCGGCCGACGCTGGCTCTGCTGCTGCACCCACGCCCGCGCCTTGGCCACGTCGAAGGTGAAGCGCAGCTCGCGGGCCGGCGTGACGAGCACGTCCGGCGTGCGGCGGGCGCCGGCTGGCAGCCGGGTCGGGTCGGGAGCAGCGGGCGCGAAGCCCACCCGGGCCGCGGCCGCAGCCACCGACGCGACCCGCGCCGGCTCCGGCGTGCTGAGGTCGCCGCTGATCGTGCCGAGGTGTGCCAGCTCCTGCAACGCCGCGGAGTCGCGCGCCGGGTCGATGCGCACCGCGGCGAAGTGCTCGCTGCGGAACTGCTCGAGGAATGAGCTCGCCGCGCTGCGACCGGCCGAGGTGCCGAGCGTTACGAAGGCCAGCGTCG
The DNA here is from genome assembly GCA_038232055.1 of Mycobacteriales bacterium. Lineage (GTDB taxonomy): Bacteria > Actinomycetota > Actinomycetes > JADGOV01 > JADGOV01 > JBBSIN01. The sequence continues at coordinate 13,273 of JBBSIN010000056.1, read as the reverse complement.
CCACGGCGGCGGCCGCGGCCGGCCACCAGATCCGCCGTGGCCGGGCGGGGGCGGGCCCGGCCGGCATGGGAACCGGGCCGGCCGTCCGCTGTGATCCCGGCGGTGCGGATCCCGGCGGCGCGGACACCGGCGGGAGCAGCGGACGCAGCCGGCTCAGTGCCGTCTCGACCACCGTCCCCGACGGAGCGCCGGTCGGCGCGAGCAGGGCCAGGGCCGCGGCGGCAGCGTCGGCGTCGGCGCGCAGCAGAGCAGTCTCGTGCCGGCAGCGTCCGCAGCCGGCGAGGTGCCGGTCGACGTCGGAGTGGACCGACTCGTCGTCGATCGACGCGCGCAGTGTGCCTCGGGCTGGGCAGGTCATCGCTCGGACTCCTGGTCGTGGTAGGTGTCGCGGAAGGTTCGTTCGGCGCGCGCCAGCAGCACCCCGACCGACCCGATCGCGATGTCGAGCGTGGCGGCGATCTCGGCGTAGGAGTAGCCCGACTGGCGCAGCAGCAGGCAGGCCCGCTGCCGCTCGGGAAGGGCGGCCAGCGCCCGCCGTACCGACTGCTGTCGCTCGTGGCGGAGCACTCCCGCGAGCGGGTCGTCGTCGCCGGCGTCGGCGTCGGCCACCTCGGTAAGCCGGCCGACGAGCTGCAGATGCTCGCTCGAGCGTCGCCGGCCGCGCAGGCGGTTGGCACCGGCGTTGAGGCAGACCCGCCGCAGCCAGGCCCGCACCTCCTCGTCGGGACGCGCGAGCACCGGGGCGCCGGCCAGCTTGAGGAAGACCTCCTGCAGGACGTCCTCCGCCTCGTGCCGGTCACCGAGGAGCCGGTAGGCCAGGGCGTAGAGCGACCCGTAACAGCTGCGGAAGACCTCGTCGAAGCGCGTCACGGCCGGGTCGGCGCGCGGTCCGGCTCGTTCGTCCACGGCGACCACCGGCGACTCCTCGGCTCCGACCCCACAGCGCAGGATGCACTCGCCCTACAGAACACCGCCCGGGCACCGCTTCTTACAACGGCCGCGGGCCGCCCGTAGACTTTCGGCGTGGCCGTGCGATCGATCCGACTCTTCGGCGACCCGGTGCTCCGCGACCGCGCCGAAGTGGTGACGAGCTTCGACAAGGAGCTCCATCGGGTGGTGAAGGACCTCACCGACACCATGCTCGACCAGGAGGGGGCTGGCCTCGCCGCGCCCCAGATCGGGATCGGGCTCCGGGTCTTCTCCTACTCCGTCGAGGGCCGCCTCGGGCACCTGGTCAATCCCACCATCGCGGAGCTGTCGGAGGAGGAGCAGGAGGGCGACGAGGGCTGCCTCTCCTTCCCCGGCCTGTACTTCCCGTGCAAGCGCGCGATGCGGGTCGTCGCCCACGGTTACACGATGCACGGCGAGCCGGTCACCATCGACGGCACGGAGCTGCTCTCGCGCTGCGTGCAGCACGAGGTCGACCACCTCGACGGTGTGCTGTTCATCGACCGGCTCGACCGCGCGACGTTCAAGCTCGCAATGCGGACGATCAACGAGACGGAGTGGGCCGGCGGGGTGCCGCCTGCCGTCAAGGCGTCGCCCCACCCGAGGTACGGCACCAGCCGATAGCGCGTGCGGCTCGTCTTCGCCGGCACCCCCGGCGCTGCGCTTCCCTCGCTCGACGCTCTGCTGACCAGCCGGCATCAGGTCGCCGCGGTGCTCACCCGACCCGACGCGCCGGCCGGCCGGGGCCGCCGCGTAGCGCGGAGCCCGGTCAAGGAGCGAGCGGCCGACGCGGGCATCGAGGTGCTCCAGCCGTCGCGACCGTCCGAACCCGCCTTCCTCGACCGGCTGCGCGACATCGCGCCGGACTGCTGCCCGGTCGTCGCGTACGGCGCTCTCGTCCCGGCGGCCGCGCTCGGCGTACCGCCGCAGGGTTGGGTCAACCTGCACTTCTCGCTGCTGCCGGCTTGGCGGGGCGCCGCGCCGGTACAGCGCGCGCTGTTGGCGGGCGAGGAGATCACCGGCGCGACGACGTTCCGGCTCGAGGAGGGTCTCGACACCGGGCCGGTGTACGGCGTACTGACCCAGGAGGTCCGTCCTACCGACACCGCCGGTGACCTGCTGGCCCGGCTCGCCGATGCGGGGGCGCAGCTGCTCGTCGCCACCCTCGACGGCATCGAGGCCGGCACGCTGGTGGCCGTTCCGCAGCCGGCCGACGACGTGTCCGTCGCGCCGAAGCTGACTACGGAAGACGCGCGGGTCGACTGGACGGCGCCCGCCGCGCGCGTCGACCGGCTGGTCAGGGCGGCAACGCCAGAACCGGGCGCTTGGACGACCTTCCGCGGGGACCGCCTCGGCCTCGGGCCGGTCACCACGGTTGCTGGCCCCGAGTCACTGCCGCCTGGCGCGCTCAGCGCGAGTCGACACGCGGTCCTCGTCGGCACGTCGAGCGGCCCCGTGCGGCTGGGTGAGGTGCGGCCGGCGGGGCGCCGGCCGATGCCGGCCGAGGCCTGGGCTCGCGGGGCGCGGCTCACTGGTGCGGACCGGTTGGGATGAGTGCCGACCCGGCCCGGCGCACGGCGTACGACGTCCTGCTCGCGGTGGCGGAGGCCGACGCCTACGCGAACCTCGTGCTGCCCGGTCTGCTGCGCGATCGCCGGCTGACTCCTCGCGACGCCGCGCTCGCAACCGAGCTGGCGTACGGCGCGCTGCGCTGGCAGGGCAGCCTTGACGCGGTTCTCGCTCGGGGGAGCAGTCGACCGCTCGACCGGCTCGACCCGCCGGTGCTCGCGCTGCTGCGGCTCGGGGCCTATCAGCTGCTGCACCTGCGCGTGCCCCCGCATGCGGCGGTCTCGGCCACCGTCGAGCTGGCGGCGACGTACCTGCGGGGCTTCGTCAACGCGGTGCTGCGGCGGGTCTCCGAGCGCTCGTGGGCGGAATGGGTGGCCGAGCTCGCGCCGCCGGACGAGGTGGGGCGGCTCGCCCTCACCCATGCGCATCCGGCGTGGATCGTCCGCGCGTTCGCCGACGCCCTCGGTGCGGAGCAGGTCGAGTCCGCGCTCGCGGCGGACAACGACCGGCCGCTCGTCACCCTCGTCGCCCGACCCGGGCGGATCGACCGCGGGGCGCTGCTCGGCGAGGCGGGCGAGCGGGCGGAGCCGGGGCGCTGGTCGCCGTACGCCGTCCGGCTTCCAGGCGGTGACCCCGCGACGCTCGCCGCGATCCGGAACGGGAGTGCCGCCGTGCAGGACGAGGGCAGCCAGCTTGCTGCGTTGGCGGTGGTCCGCGCGCAGCTGGAGGGCGCCGACGGGAGGTGGCTCGACGTCGCCGCCGGTCCGGGCGGCAAGGCGGCACTGCTCGCCGGGCTGGCCGCCGAGAGCGGCGCCCGTCTGGTCGCGAACGACCTCGCACCCCACCGGGCGCGCCTCGTCGCCCGGTCGCTGCGCGGCTCGGGCGCGCTGACGGTCGTCGGTGACGGTCGCGTGCCCCCGTGGCGGGACGCTGCCTTCGACCGAGTGCTCCTCGACGCGCCGTGTACCGGGCTCGGCGCCTTGCGTCGGCGACCGGAGTCGCGGTGGCGGCGCCAGCCCGGCGACGTGGCCCGGCTCGCCGCGCTGCAGCGTGAGCTGCTCGGCCGGGCGCTCGCCGCCGCCAGACCCGGCGGGGTGGTGATCTACGCGACCTGCTCGCCGCACCTGGCGGAGACGGTCGGGGTCGTCGGGGACGTTCTGCGCGCCCGGCGCGGTGCCGTGCAGGAGGACGCCAGGCCGCTGCTGCCCGGCGTACCGGAGCTGGGTGACGGCCCGCACGTCCAGCTCTGGCCGCACCGGCACGGCACCGACGCGATGTTCATCGCGCTGCTGCGTAGGGTGCCGTGACGTGAGCGTCCAGATCGCGCCGAGCATCCTCTCCGCCGACTTCGCGGCGCTTGCCGACGCGGAACGAGCCGTAGCCGGCGACGCCGACTGGTTGCACGTCGACGTGATGGACAACCACTTCGTGCCGAACCTGACGCTCGGCCTGCCCGTCGTCGAGGCGCTGCTGGCGCACTCGTCGCTGCCGCTCGACTGCCACCTCATGATCGAGGACCCGGACCGGTGGGCTCCGGCGTACGCCGAGGCCGGCGCCGGCAACGTCACATTCCACGTCGAGGCGGCGGCGGCCCCCATCCGGCTCGCCCGCGCGATCCACGCCGCTGGGGCGCGGGCCGGGCTAGCCCTGAAGCCGGCAACGCCGGTCGACGCCCACGCCGATCTGCTTCGGGAGGTCGACACGGTGCTGCTGATGACTGTCGAGCCCGGGTTCGGCGGGCAGCGGTTCCTTGATCTGGTGCTGCCGAAGATACGCCGCGCCCGACGACTGATCGGCGACAGCGGCGTGTGGCTGCAGGTCGACGGCGGCATCGACGCCGGCACGATCGAGCGCTGCGCGGAGGCGGGCGCCGACGTCTTCGTCGCCGGTTCGGCGGTGTACGGCGCAGCGGACCCCGGTGACGCCGTACGCCGTCTGCGCGCCGCCGCCGAGCGGGCCAGCGTCCGCGCCGACTGGAGCCAGCCGCACTGAACCGGGCCTGTCGCTGGCCGACCACCGTCCCCCGGCCACCGCTCCCCGCCCCCCGCTTCCCGCTTCCCGGCCACCGCTCACCGCCCCCCGCCCCCCGCTCCCGCGCCGAGCGTCCTCCCTTGCCGATCATGGGGTTCGGCCGCGCGACCCGCCGGGCCGCGGGGGCCAACCCCCATGATCGCGCCGGTGGCGCCGCCGGTGGAGCCGCCGGTGGAGGCGCCGGTGGAGCCGCCGGTGGAGCCGCCGGTGGAGCCGCCGGTGGGCCGCGCCGAAGGGGAACCCGGACGGCCGGGAGCCTGCCCGACGGAAGTTCGGCGTACGGCGGCCTGTGCGAAACTTGTGCCAGAGCACGTGCGCTCCGGGGTCGGTGCAAATCCGAACCGGCGGTGACAGTCCGCGACCCGACCGCAGCCTGCGGCCGGTTGACCTGGTGGAACCCCAGGACCGACGGTGAGAGTCCGGATGGGAGGCGCGCACGGCGGCGACTCGGCGCAGCCTGCCGATGCCCCGTTCATCCCCGGAGCCCGAGCCCGATGCGCCGGAGGAGGTGACGGAAGTGGCGAGCGAAGCGGAGCGGGCCGCCATGGCCCGCGCGATCGAGCTGGCCGAGCTGGGCCTCGGTACGACGAGCCCCAACCCCGTGGTCGGCGCCGTCGTCCTCGACGCGGCCGGCGCGCTCGTCGGCGAGGGCTGGCACCAGCGCCCCGGCGGCCCGCACGCCGAGGTGGTGGCGCTGGCGGCGGCGGGTGAGGGGGCGAAGGACGGCACGGCCGTCGTCACGCTCGAGCCCTGCAATCACACCGGACGCACCGGCCCCTGCACCCAGGCGATGCTCGATGCGGGAGTACGGCGCGTCGTCTACGCCGTGGCGGACCCGCTGCACGGCGGCGGCGCGGACGCTCTGCGTGCGGCCGGAGTCGACGTCGAGGCGGGCCTGCTCGCCGACGTGGCCAGCGCCGGCACCGAGGCATGGCTGCACGCGTCGCGCACCGGCCGGCCGTTCGTCACCTGGAAGTACGCCGCCACGCTCGACGGCCGCTCCGCCGCAGCCGATCGCACCAGCCGCTGGATCACCGGGGCGGCGGCCAGGAGCGATGTGCACCGGCTGCGGACTCGCTCCGACGCCGTCGTCGTCGGCGTCGGAACGGTGCTTGCCGACGATCCGACCCTGACCGCCCGCGGCGTCGAGGTACGACGTCAGCCGCTGCGCGTCGTCTTCGACACCGACGGCCGCACCCCGACCGCCGCCCGGGTGCTCGACGACGCCGCCGAGACCCTTGTCCTCACCACGGCGGAGGTGAAGTGCGGCGCCGACGGCCGAGTCGACCTGGTCGCTGCACTCGGGCTGCTGTACGAGCGCGGGATACGCAGCGTGCTGCTGGAAGGCGGACCGACCCTGGCGGGTTGCTTCCTGCGGGAGGAGCTCGTGGACAAGGTCATCGCTTACCTCGCGCCCGCTCTGCTGGGCGCTGGCCCCGCCGCGCTCAGCGACGCGGGCATCGGCACCGTCGCCGACGCCGTACGGCTGACGGTCACCGACATCTCTCGGTTGGGTCCCGACATCCGGCTCGTCGGCTATCCGGTGCGGGTGGCCTGATGTTCACCGGCATCGTGGAGGAGCTGGGCGAGGTGATCGCGCTCGACGTGCTCGACCAGGCCGCGCGGCTGACGATTCGCGCCCCCAAGGTCGTCGCCGACGCGGCCCCCGGGAACTCCATCGCGGTCAACGGCGTCTGCCTCACCGTCACCAACACCGGGGACGGCACGATCCGGGCCGACGTGATGGCCGAGACGCTGACCCGCTCCAGCCTCGGCGCGCTGCATCCCGGCGACACCGTCAACCTCGAGCGTGCGGTTACCCCCAGCACCCGGCTCGGCGGCCACCTCGTGCAGGGCCACGTCGACGGCACCGGGCAGATCCTCGAGCGCACGCCCAGCGAGCACTGGGAGCTGGTCCGCATCTCCCTGCCGCCGGAGCTCGCGCGTTACGTCGTCGAAAAGGGCTCTATCACCGTCGACGGCGTGAGCCTCACGGTCACCGCCGTGACCGGGGTAGACCTCACCGTGAGCCTCATCCCAACCACACTCGCGGTCACCACGCTGGGGACAAGGATGCTGGGAAGCGTGGTCAACCTGGAGGTCGACGTGCTCGCGAAGTACGTCGAGAAGCTGCTGGAGACTCGATGACGACACCGGTTGCGGCCGGCGACACCCGGTTCGGCACGATCGAGGCCGCCATCGCCGACATCGCGGCCGGCCGGCCGGTCGTCGTCACCGACGACGCCGACCGGGAGAACGAGGGCGACATCGTCTTCGCCGCGCAGATGGCGACGCCGGAGCTGCTCGGCTTCACGATCCGCTGGACGAGCGGGGTCGTCTGCGTGCCGATGACCGGGGAGGATCTCGACCGACTCGAGCTGCCGCCGATGTACCACGTGAACCAGGACCGGAAGGGTACGGCGTACACGGTCAGCGTCGATGCCCGCGAGGGTGTCACGACCGGCATCTCGGCTGGCGATCGGGCGCACACCATTCGGTTGCTCTCCGACCCGGCGACCACGTCGTACGACGTCACTCGACCGGGGCATGTCTTTCCGCTGCGCGCCAAGGAGGGCGGAGTGCTGCGGCGGGCCGGACACACCGAGGCCGCGGTCGACCTCGCCCGGCTCGCCGGGCTTCGGCCGGCCGGCGCCCTCTGCGAGGTCGTCAACGAGGACGGCACGATGGCCCGGTTGCCGCAGCTCGTGGACTTCGTCGACCGGCACGGTCTCACGCTGATCTCGATCGCCGACCTCATCGCCTACCGGCGCCGCCACGACCGGCAGGTAACCGCGGTCGCGGAGGCGACGATCCCCACCCACCACGGCGAGTTCCGGGCCATCGGCTATCTGGGGCTACTCGACGGCCGCGAGCACGTCGCGCTGGTTCGCGGCGACGTCGGCGACGGCGAGCGCATCCTCGTCCGGGTGCACTCGGAGTGCTTGACCGGTGACGTCCTCGGCTCGCTGCGCTGCGATTGCGGTCCGCAGCTCGACGCGGCGCTCGCGGCGGTCGCGGCGGAGGGACGGGGCGTCGTGCTCTATGTCCGTGGCCACGAGGGACGCGGTATCGGACTCATGCACAAGCTGCAGGCCTACCAGCTGCAAGAGCTCGGTGCCGACACGGTCGACGCCAATCTCTCGCTGGGGCTTCCCGCCGACGCGCGCGACTACGGCACCGGCGCGCAGATCCTCGTCGACCTCGGCGTCCGGACGATGCGGCTGCTCACCAACAACCCGGCCAAGCGGGCCGGCCTCGAGGGCTACGGTTTGGAGATCGTCGACCGGGTTCCGCTACCGGTCGCGCCCACCTCGGAGAACCTGCACTATCTGCGCACCAAGCGCGACCGGATGGGTCACCTCATCCCGGACCTGCCCGACGCCGCCGGCGACGTCCGTTGAGCGGCGAGGGCGCAGCCGCACAAGTGCAGGTCGACGCCGCGGACATCCGGCTCGCGATCCTGGCCAGCCGGTGGCACGCCGAGATCGTCGACGCGCTGCTCGACTCTGCGCTGCGTACGGCGCGCCAGGCCGGCGCCCACGACCCGACCGTCGTTCGGGTGACCGGCTGCCTGGAGGTTCCGGTGGTCGCGGCGAAGCTCGCCGCCGACCACGACGCGGTCGTCGCTCTCGGGCTCGTCCTTCGCGGAGGCACCGTGCACTTCGAGCACGTCTGCCGGGTCGTCGCCGACGGCTGCGCCCGGGTGGCCCTCGATGCCGAGACACCCGTCGCGCAGGGAGTGCTGATGTGCGACACGATGAGCCAGGCCCGTGACCGGGCCGGCCTGCCGGGCTCGGCCGAGGACAAGGGGCGCCAGGCGACCCTGGCGGCGCTGCAGACCGCCGTGACCCTGCGCGGGCTCCGCCAGGGCGGCCGCCGGACCGCGGGTTTCTGAGCCAGCCGCCGTGCTCTCCCTCGTCCTGCCCAAGGGGTCCCTCGAACGCGCCACCCTCGACCTCTTCGCCGCGGCCGACCTCGGGGTGCACCGGGGTTCGGAACGCGACTACCACGCCTCGGTCGACGACCCGCGGATCGACACCGTGCGCTTCCTGCGTCCGCAAGAGATCCCGACCTACCTCGAGCAGGGGCTCTTCGACTTGGGACTGACCGGCCGCGACTGGGTCGAGGAGACCGGCGCCGACGTCGCCTCGATCTGTGAGCTCGAGTACTCCAAGGCGACCGCCAACCCGGTGCGCATCGTGCTCGCCGTACCGAAGGAGCACCCGGCGACGCGGGGGAGCGAGTTGCCCGACGGGGTGCGGGTGTCCACCGAGTACCCGGAGATCACCCGGCGCTACTTCGCTCGGGTCGGCGTCAAGGCCGTCATCGTCCCGTCGTACGGCGCGACCGAGGCGAAGGTGCCCGACATCGTCGACGCGATCGTCGACGTGACGGAGACCGGTTCGAGCCTGCGCAAGCACGGCCTCAAGGTGGTCGAGACGCTGCTGACCAGCCGGACCGAGCTGGTCGCCAACCCGGCGGCGTACGCCGACGCCGACAAGCGCGCCGCCATGGACGACGTCGCCCTGCTCCTGCGCGGGGCGATCCGGGCCCGCGGCAACGTGCTGCTCAAGCTCAACGTCGCGGGCGACGCGCTCGCCGCGGTCCTCGCGGTACTGCCGGCCATGACGAGCCCCAACGTGACGCAGCTGGCCGACGGCACGTTCTCCGGCGTGGAGTCGGTGGTTCCCAAGCGGGGAGTCAACCGGCTGATTCCGGCGCTGCGCGCCGCCGGGGCACGCGACATCCTCGAGTTGCCGATCTCGAAGATCGTCGAGTAGGTCAGCGCCCGACGTAGCGGCCGGGCGCCAGCCGCGCGACGACCACGAGCTGCACCAGGTCTACGACGAGCAGCACCGCGAACGGCAGTGTGAACGTGCCCGTGGCGTCCCGCAGACCGCCGAGCAGCACCGGACCGATCGAGGCGAACAGGTACGCCGTGAGGAATGCCATCGCCGAGAGCCGGCTCGACGCCTCCGGGTCCGGTGCGTACGCGACGAGCAGCACCAGCCCCAGCCCGAAACCGCCGCCGCGCCCGAAGCCGATCACCGCGACGGCGAGCCACGGCGCGGCCTCCGGCGCCAGGACCAGCGTGGCCATGCCAAGCAGCGAGCAGCCGATGCCGAGGTAGATCAGCGGCCGCCGGTCGGGCAGCCGGTCTGACCACGCCGGTACGACGAGCGCGGCGACGAGCTGGGTGAGGTTGAACACCGCGAGCAGCAGGCCGGCCCGGTCGCCAGACCAGCCGCGGTCCTCGTACGCCGGGGCGATCCACGCCAGCTCGCTGTAGAACAGGATCGACTGCAACCCGATGTAGACGCTCACCAGCCAGGCCGTCCGGCTGCGCCACGGCAGTCCGACCGTGGTCCGCGCGTCGCGGTGTGGCTCGGCCCGGCGGAGCACGAGGAGCCATGCGGCGAGGCCGAACGCGGCCGGTGCCGTCCACAGGGCGAGCGAGACCTCCCACGAGCCGGCCGCACGGGCGACGGGTACGGCGGTTCCGGACGCGACGGTCGCACCGATCGCCATCGCGACGAGGTAGAGCCCGGTCACCGCACCGGCGCGCTCGGGGAAGTACTCCTTGACGACGCCGGGCAGCACCACCCCCGCCGTGGCGATGCCGACACCGACGAGGAACGTGCCCAGGTAGAGCAGCGGCACCGCCGACCCGCCGAGGCGCAGTGCCAGCCCGGCAGTGAGCGACACCATGGCGATCGCCACCGCCAGCTCCCGCCCCACCGTCTGCGCGAGCCGCTGGGCGGGTGGCGCGAACAGCCCCATGCAGAGCACGGGTAGCGCAGTGAGCAGGCCGGCAGCGACGCCGCCGAGACCCAGGTCGCGCTGGATCGTGGCGACGAGCGGCGGCACCGACGCGATCGGACCGCGCAGGTTCAGCGCGACGAGGAAGAGCGCCGTCAGCACTAGGCCGGCGCGCACACCCGTCGTCCGGCCGCCACCGGTCGGCGCGCCGGCGGTGGGCGCTGGCTCGACAGTCGTGCGGGTCATCGGCCGGGTACGGCGTCAGCGAGCGCGGCAAGCGCGGCAAGCGCCGCCGGGAAGACCTCCGCCGGTGGGGTGACCAGCCCGGCGCCGACCTGCCCGGTGCCGGGCACCCGGCCCGCGATTCCGGTGTTGATCTGGGGAAGGATCCCGGTCCGGACGACCTTGGTCACGTCGATGCCGGTCGGTGTCCCGCGGAAGTCGAGGATCGGCACCTGGTACGCCGGGTTCTCGGCGAGCGTGATCTCATACATCCGCCGCGTCGCGGCAAGAGCGTCCGCGACCTCGCCACCGACGAACCGCACGATCGCCGGCGCGGCCGCCATCGCGAAGCCGCCGATCCCCGCTGTCTCGGTGATGGCGGAGTCGCCGATGTCCGGGTTGGCGTCGTCCGGCCCATACGCGCCGAGGTAGAGCCCCTCGGGCACCAGGGCCGGGCCGGTAAACCAGCGGTCGCCGGTGCCGGAGACCTGGATGCCGAAGTCGGTGCCGTTGCGTGCCATGGCGACGACGACGGTCGAGCCGGGGATGTCACGGGCCGCGTCGGTGGCCAGCTTGCAGGCCGGCATGTCGAGGTTGAGGAAGAAGTGGTCATTCCCGTTGACGAAGCGGACGACGGCGCCGACGTCCGAGGTCGACGCGCCGCTCTCGATGAGGTCGGCGAGGATCTCGCGCACGAACAACGCCGTGCCGGCCCGGTTGCGGTTGTGGCCCTCGTCGCCCATCTGGAGCATCTGCGCGATGATCGCCTTGATGTCGACCGGGCCGTGCCGGCGTACGGCGGTCGCCAGCAACGGGCCCAGCACCGCCGACATCCAGCGCAGTCGCTCGATCACCTCGGGGCCGTACGCGCCGTAGCGCAGCACCTTGCCTAGTCCCTCGTTGAGAGAGCACCACGCCGTACGCCCAGTGCTGGCGTCTTCGAGCTCGAAGACCCACATCGAGGGGCTCAGGACGCCGGCCATCGGCCCGACCGCGCCGTGGTGGTGACAGGAGTCGAGGGCGATTTCCGAGCCCGCGGCGAGCCGTTGCTCGGCGTCCTCCGGCGTGCCGGCGAGGCCCTCGAAGAGCATCGCCCCCACCAGCGCGCCGCGCAGCGGCCCGGAGGCCCGCTCCCAGGTCACCGGCGGGCCGGCGTGAAAGAACGTGCCGGCCTCGAGGCCGAGCGCGTCCCGAGCCGGCCGGACGCCGACGAGTCGCGGGCTGGCGGCGAGCATCCGCTGGAGAGCTGTCGAGTTGGCCTCGACCCGCCGGCGGTCGGCCATGACGTGGGCGAGGGTCGACTCCGTGCCGTCGTACGGCGGGCGCCAGTCGACCGGCTGTACGGCGACCGCCTGCGCGGCCAGCGTCTCCTCGAAGAGGCTGACCCCGGCGGTCACGACCCACGGCTCGTCGCCGAGCAGCCCCGCGAGCGGCGGCGTCATGTTTCGGCGCCGTTCTGCACGAGCCCGGCCGCGCAGCGCGCCGCCGCAGCGTTGGACAAGAAGACCGCGGCACCGGCTCGCTGCAGTGCACCCGCCTGCCGGTCGAAGCCCTGCGGGTCAGCCGGCGTGCCGCACAGCGAGACCACCACTGCGAGGTCGCGGCCGTCGCCCTGCGCGCGGCTCCGGGCGGCCCCGATCGCGGGTCCGAGCGCGGCCGCCGGGTCCGGATCGGCGCCGTAGCCGAGCACGACGTCGAGCAGCACCACGGCCGTCCCGGAGTCGCGTGCCTCCTCGGCGAGGCGCTCGAGACGCAGCGTCGGGTCGATCATCGGGTGCGGTCGGCCGACCGTGAGCCGGTCCTCGCCGAAGTCGACCATGAGGTGCCCCGGAGCGCGCAGGTCGTCGGGCAGCGCCCAGTCCGGCCGGAGCGGGATGTTGGAGCGGATGGTGCCGAGACGGTCGGCGGCGAGGGCCATCGCCTCGTCGCAGAGCGTCCCACCGGCGAAGAGCCCGCGAAGGGCGCCCTTTCGTGGCCGGGACGGGACCGGTGCCGGGAGTTCGGGCCAGCCAGCCGACGCACCGCCCACCGCACCGCCAACCGCGGCCACCACCTTTTCGGCCGTCGTGCTCAGGTCCTCCCGGCCCAGCCCGAGCAGGGCGAAGAGCACCGGGGTCGAGAGCCGGCGCACCGACTCGCGTACCGCTTCGGCCACCTCGGGCGCCGGCGGCTTCGAGACGACGACGATCAGCTCGGTCGCGGGGTCGGCGTCGAGCGCCGCCAACGCCTGCAGCGTCGAGCGGCCCCCCACCCGCGCCGACAGGTCGCGGCCGCCCACGCCGAGCACCGCGCTCACGCCGGTGCCGCCGGCGTCGAGCAGGCACATCAGCTGTTGCGCGCCAGTACCGGAGGCGGCGACGATGCCGACCGGCCCGGGTCGTACGACGTTCGCGAAGCCGAGCCCGACACCGCCGATCCACGCGGTGCCACAGTCCGGACCCATGACCAGCAGACCGCGGCGGGCTGCCTCGTCCTTGAGGAGAACCTCCTGCTCGACCGGCACGTTGTCGCTGAAGACCATGACCGACAGGCCCGCCTCGAGCGCGTCCATAGCCTCCACGAAGGCGTGTCGCCCGGGCACGGAGACCAGAGCGATGCGGCCGGTTCGCCCCGCGCCGGCGCGGGGTGCCGCGGCACCGATCGTGCGCGGCCGGAAGTCCGCTGTCGCCCTACCGGCCGGCGGCCGGGAAATCTCGTCGAGGCTTCGGCCCAGCTGCTCCCGTGCGCCGGCCAGGGCGGCGTC
>JBBSIN010000055.1:0-16303 GCA_038232055.1 Mycobacteriales bacterium | reverse complement strand
GCGCGCGGCGGCGGGGCGGGCGCGCCCACATGTCCCCACAACTCCCCCCCCCGCGGGGGGCGTCCGGGGCCGCGCGGCGCGCGCCCACGGATCGCAGCCGTCCTGCCTCAGAGACCGATGGCAGAGAAGACGCGCTTGGCGATCGCGTCGAACAGGTGCTGGCCCCACTGGCTGGTGAGCAGCTTGTAGAGCAGCCCAGCGAAGCCGCCGGCGCCGCACACCCCGATCGCGTACTCCGCGGTGCTCATGCCGGCCTCGCCCCGTCGCACGAGAGCGCGAACTCGACCCATGACTCCTCCTCGAGATCTCACCGGCGACCGGCCGGCCCGGTGCCCGGAACCCGGACAGGACGAGCTTCCGATGCGCCGGCGGTGGGCGAAAGGCGATGCGGGAGGTTGTGGACCAGCGGTTCGGCGACCGACAGGTCGGCTGTGCACAACCAGGACAGCTGCGCAAGTCGGGCGCTGCACGACTCAGACCAGCAGTCGCCCGACGAGGCCGGCGATGATCGGCACGACGCCGACCAGCATGAACGCCGGCAGGAAACACGCGCCGAGGGGTACGACGACGAGTACACCGACCCGTCGAGCGGCCGCCTCCTGGTCGAGCCGGAGCCGCTCGCGCTGCTCCTCGGCGAGCCGGCGCAGGGCCGGCGCCAGAGCGGCACCGCTGTCACCCACTCGCAGCACGGTCTCGACGAGTGGCTGTAGAGCCGGCTCGGCGGCGGCGCGCCGCCAGGCCGTCGCGGCCTCAGCGCCCAGCCTCAGCTGGCTCACGACGTCGTTCAACAGGCCGCTCAGCGGTCCCCGAAGGTGCGTCGCGACACTGCCCATCGCCGAGGTCACGGGTGCGCCGGCGGCAAGGCAGGCAGCCACTAGGTCGAGGGTGAACGGAAGGTCCGCAGCTATTCGGGCCGCGTCCTCCGACGTCCTCGGTCCCGGCAACCGGGCCACCAGCCGGGGCAGCACCAGAGCGATCAGCAGGCCGGCGATCGCGCCGACGACGCTTCCGGTCACCACCGCGACGGCCAGGCCGCAGCTGAGCGCCAGCACCCGTCGGGCGGCAGTCGTCGAAAGGTCGAACGACGGACGACGACGGGGCTGCCTCGCCGGCTTTCGTTGGCGAGAGACTTGGTCAGCCGAACGCAGGCCGGCCAGCCGCCGCGCCGGCGTCGTGGACTCGTACGCCGTCGCCACCGCCAGCGCGCCGAACACCCAGGCCAGCAGGATCAAGGTGCACGCTCGGCTCGCCGTACCAGCCGTTCGGTCCAGGCGAGGCCGGCGCCCTCGAACGCGAGCCCGGCCGCGAGGACGGCGGCGCCCGCCACCGAATGCAGCAGGAAGCGCACCGGATGCGCCCCGAGCGAGGTCCCGAGAGCAATTCCGACCAATGGCAGACCGGCGAGTAGGCGTGCGGTCGCCCGAGGCGCCGCCAGCTCGACAGCGATCGCCCGGTCACGGCGCGCCGTCGCGCGCAGGTCACCGGCCAGCGCGTCGACGACGTCGGCGAGCCCAGCGCCGGTCTGCCCCGACACTCGCCAGCCAGCGGCAAGACGCGCCACACCCGGCAGGTCGCCAGCGTGCCGCTCCAGCGCCTCAGCCGGATCGGCACCCAGTCGCGCGGCCCGGACGGCACCGCCCAACTGCTCGGCGAGACCCGTCGGCGCCACCCTCGCAACCGCAGCCAGCGCGTCGAGCGCTGGTCGGCCGGCACGCAGCTCAGCGGCGAACCCCGCGACGAGCCGGGTGGCAGCCGCGAGCTGCTCCGCACGGAGCGCCGAGTTGCGGCGCCGCACCAGGGCGCGGGCCAGCAGGGCAGCGCCGACACCGGCGACCGCCGCCCCCACCGGGCCGGCGACCGGTACGACCGCGACGGCAGCGATCAGCGCCAGCATCCGCGGCCGGTGAAGCACAGCTGCCGTCGCTCGCCGAACCCGATCGGCGCTGAGCGATCCTCGGCCATGACGGTCGGTGAGCCGCCGCAGCCGGACGTCCTGCGTCGACGTGACGAGCAGTGCGCCGGCGGCTGCGGCAAGCAGGGCGCAGACAACTCCCGCCGGCAAAGGGGCCGGCACGACCCCGGCCGCCACGGAGATCGGCACGGCGGCTGGCGCGACGGCTGGCAAGAGGACCGGCGCGACGGCTGGCGCAACGGCCGGCATGAGCGCGGGCGTCATGCTGGCCGGACACGGGCAGGCGTAAGCCCTGTTTCGTCGACATCCGCGGCCGCGGCTCCGCGGCCCAGCAGCAGCTCCCTGAGCAGTTCCGCCCCCGAGCCGAACGTCGGCGGGCCAGGCCGCGCCGACACCGCAGGCGCCGTACGAACCAGCCCGTCGGCGCCCGTCACGAGTACGTCGACCTCGGCGACCCGGCGGATACCATCGGCTGACCGCTCAAGGTGGACGACGAGGTCCAGCGCAGACGCCAGCTGACTGTGCAGCGCGGCTCGCGACATCCCGCCGACCGCGGCGAGCGCCTCCAGCCGGGCCGGAACGTCGCGGGCGCTGTTGGCGTGCACCGTGCCGCAGCCGCCCTCGTGTCCGGTATTGAGCGCCGCCAGCAGGTCGGCGACTTCGGCGCCCCGGACCTCGCCGACGACGATCCGGTCGGGGCGCATGCGCAAGGCTTGACGGACGAGGTCGCGCAGCGTCACCTCGCCCGCCGCCTCGGCGTTGGCCGCGCGGGCCTCGAGCCGTACGACATGCGGACACCGGGGGCGGAGTTCGCTGGCGTCCTCGACGAGCAGCACCCGATCGTCCTGATCGACCAGACCGAGCAGGGTCGAGAGCAGCGTGGTCTTGCCGCTGCCGGTGCCGCCGCTGATCACGAAAGCCAGCCGCGTCGTCATCATCAAGCGAAGCAACACCGCAAGCTGCGGAGACACCGACCTCGCTGCGAGGAGCTCGTCGAGGGTGAACACGTGTCGTCGAGGCACCCGCAGGGAGATGCAGGTGCCGGCGGGGGCGACCGGTGGCAACACGGCATGGAGGCGTACGCCGTCCGGAAGGCGCGCATCGACGAAGGGCTGCGCGTCGTCCAGCCGACGACCGGTGGCCGCCGCCAGTCGCTGCGCGAGGCGGCGGACCGCCTCCTCGCCTCGAAAGCTCACCCGCGTCCGTTCGAGACCGGCGCCGCGGTCGACCCACACCTCGTGCGGTGCATTGACCAGCACATCGGTGACGGCTGGGTCGCGCAGCAGCGACTGGAGCGGCCCCGCCCCCACCAGCTCGGACTCGAGCCGCGCCAGGACGCCCCCGATGTCCGCATCACCGCGAACACCGCCCTCGATCCGCAGTGCCGCGGCGACGGTCGCCGGAGTGGGCGCCGACTCCGTGGCCGCGAGGCGGCTTCGGACGCGCTCGATCAGCTCGCCGTCCGCAGCGGTCATCGGGGTCAGGCCGCCTGTCGGCGGGCGGGCACGCCGAGCGTCCCGAGGAACGTCGCGCAGAAGCCGGCGAGCGGGCCGCGACCGCGGGCGGCGGGAGGATCACCGCGCTCCAGGGCAGCCGCCAGCCCCGGTTCTGCCCGCATCGACCCGGCCAGTGGCAGCCCGAGTGACTCCGCGATCGTCGCGGCCGCCAGGCGGCCAGGCGCCGGGCCGCGTACGACGACGCGCACGTCGTCGCAGTGCATGGCGACCACGGCTGCCACCCGAGCGGCGGCCGCAGCGGCGCGCACCTCGGCCGGCAGGACCAGCAGCGTCGCGCTCGCGCGGTCGAGCGCGACTCGCGCGGCGTCGTCCGGTCGACGAGGAAGGTCCACGATCACCAGGTCGGCGCCTCGCTGAGCGGCCGGCAACAGGGCATCCATGGCCGCCGGCGGGATCGACACACCGTCGCTGCGGTCCCAGGACAGGACGCGGAGGTCGCCGACGCTAGGCAGTGCTTCGACCAGAGCGGTGCCGTTGACGCGCCCTCGGGTTGCCGCCAGATCTGGCCAGCGAAGCCCGCTCACCCCCTCACCGCCGAGCGCCAGGTCGACGCCGCCGCCGAGCGGGTCCGCGTCGACGAGCAGCGCTCGACGGCCCAATCGTGCGGCGGTGATTCCCAGTGCGGCCGCCAGCGTCGTGGCACCGGCGCCGCCTCGACCGCCCACCACGGCGATCAGCGGTGCCGGCTCCGGTCGGCCCTCAGCGAGGTCGGCGAGCAGCTCCGCCAGCCAGGGCTCCGCGTCAGGCAGGAACACGACGTGCTGCGCCCCGACGCGCACGGCCCTCTCCCAGATGTCGGCGTCGTCGAGGTCGATGCCGATGATCACGACGTCGTCGCGGCGCTCGAAGCCGGCCCGCCCCACCGCCTCCGCCACGTCCTCGCCGAGCAGGACCGCCGGCGCGGAGACCCAGGCCGACCGGGTGGCACCGGCGTCCGCCCGGACGTCGAGCTCGACGCCCGCGGTCGCAGCAATGCGGACGAGGTCGTCGAGGAGCATGGGGTCGCGGGTGACGAGCAGGGGTCTGCGCCCGGACGGCGGCACGGTGACGGTCATGGCGGACCTCTCCAGCTGACGATCGTGGGAAAGGCCACTGTCTCGGCTGGGGCGCGCAGGCGGGAGGCCTCGTGGGGCCGCTGTGGACGAGGCTCAGCCACCGTCGTCCGACCCTGTGGACAACCCGGGCCCGGTCACGCTGGGCGAACGACGACTGCGCGATACGACTGCTGCGCGGAACAGTGGACGGCCCCCGCTGGGGGGGTAGCGGGGGCCGTCGATCCGGTCCGGTTCCGGGGGGGGGTGGACCCGGACCTGGACGGCGGTCGGGGGGATGACCGCCGTACGGCCGCCATCTTCCCGAGGCCGCGGCGCACAAACACCTTCCGAGCGCGCTTTTTCCGGGGTTTCCCAAATCGCGCCGGGCGGCGTACAAAGAGCCAACGGGCCCGGGCCCGGGCCGCCGAGAGGTAGCCGCGAGCCTGCGCCCGGAGGCGGGCACCCACGCGCGACCAGCCGCGGGAGGCACCGTCGGCCGCGACGGCGCGGTTCAACCCGTGTCGAGCGTCCGGCGTCGAGGTGCACGCCTGCTAACCCGCCCTCCGGGTCAGCGGCGGCGTCCCGCCCAGCGGGGCGCCGCACGCGTGCTCGGGAATCTCGCTCCCGGGCCGGCCGCGGCGACACGTCCGGCTCGATCGGGTCGCCGGTCAGCCGGCTCGCAGCAGCGCTTCGCAGATGGCGAGCCCTTCGTACGCGCCCGACTCGAGCGCACCCGCGCAGTGCACCACCCACGCCGTGACCCCGGCGACCGTGCCGGCCGCATAGCCACCGGCGGCCGACCGGTAGTCCGCTTCGCGCTCGGCGTGCCCGACCTCCGGGGCGGCCAGTGACGTCGGGTCGAGCCCTCGCGACACGAGCACGAGCCGAGCCGCGGCTCGAGCGACCAGCCCGCCTCCCCAACCGAAGGGACGAAGAACCAGCAGCTCACCGTGGACGACGGCGGCCTCGACGACGGCGGGCGCGCCAGGCGGCCCGGCGGCGAGCTCGGCCAGCGCGGCGAGCCGGGCGCCCGCTGCGGCGTCGACCTGCGGCCGGCCCAGCTCGTCAGGAGGTACCGCGTCCGCGGCGGCGAGGACGTGCAGCCGGGCAAGTGCCTGCAGTGGAGCTCGACGCCAGACCGGAACAAGAGCGCCGATCTCCGCCGACACCCGCAGGGCCCCGGAGACCAGGTGCCCCTGCCCGTCGTACGCCGGTTGGCTCCACCCACGTACGACGTCGAGGGGTCGGTCGGCTCCCTCCAGGGCTGCCGAGGCCCGAGCACCGCGCAGTGCCGACTCGGCGCTCACCTGTGCCGAGCGCCGCCGTAGGACCCGATGTCCGAGCAGCCGATCGACGCTCGTCCGGGCGGCCTGCACCGCCGCACGGACCTCCGGCAGCCCGGCGAGCGGCTGCAGCGGTGACGTCGGCGGAGGGGCGGCCACCGAGCCGAGGCTAACCCGTCGGGCCGAGCGGGAGCCGCGCCCACGTTGACCTACCTGCCGGAAGCGGGTAGGACGCTGGTAAGCCGCACTACCGCCTCTGGAGGAGCCGTGACCGCAGACAGCACCGGGAAGACCACCGCCGAGACTGGTGACCCGTCGGAGGTGCTCTCCGCCCTGCTCACCGAGGACCGCCGCTTCGAACCGTCGGACGAGTTCGCCGCCGCGGCGAACGGCCAGCCCGAGCTCTATGACGAAGCGGCGCGCGACCGCGTCGCGTTCTGGGAGAAGCAGGCCGACTGGCTGCGCTGGGACACCCGCTGGGACAAGGCGCTGGAGTGGGAGTCGCCATTCGCGAAATGGTTCGTCGGCGGGCGTCTCAACGTCGCCGTCAACTGTGTCGACCGGCACGTCGAGGCCGGCTTCGGGAACAAGGTCGCCTTCTACTGGCACGGTGAGCCCGAGGCGGACGAGCGCACGATCACCTACACCGATCTGCAGAGGATGGTGTGCCAGGCCGCGAACGGCCTCACCGAGCTCGGCGTACAGGCCGGCGACACGGTTGCGATCTACCTGCCGATGATCCCCGAGGCGGTCGTCTCGCTGCTGGCCTGCGCCCGGATCGGCGCACCGCACACCGTCGTCTTCGGCGGGTTCTCCTCCGACGCGCTGAAGAGCCGCATCCAGGACGCCGACGCCCGCGTGGTCATCACCGCGGACGGCGGATACCGCCGAGGTGCGCCGAGTGCGCTGAAGCCGGCGGTGGACGAGGCGGTCAAGGCATGCCCCGACGTCCGTAGCGTGCTCGTCGTACGGCGTACCGGCGAGCAGGTCGAGTGGAACGAGGGCCGCGACGTCTGGTGGCACGACGCAGTGGACCGCCAGCCGGAGACGCACGATGCGGCATCCTTCGACTCCGAGCACCCGCTCTACATCCTCTACACCAGCGGCACCACGGCCAAGCCCAAGGGGATCCTGCACACCACCGGTGGTTACCTGGCCCAGGTGGCCGCCACGCACCGCTACGTCTTCGACCTCAAGCCGGAGACCGACGTCTACTGGTGCGCAGCCGACATCGGCTGGGTGACCGGACACAGTTACATCGTGTACGGGCCGCTCGCCAACGGCGCCACGTCCGTGATGTACGAGGGGGTGCCCCACGCCGGGAACAAGGACCGGTGGTGGAAGATCATCGAACAGCGCAAGGTGTCGATCCTCTACACCGCGCCGACGACGATCCGGACCTTGATGAAGTGGGGACCGGAGCAGCTCGAGCCCTACGACCTCGGCTCCCTGCGGGTTCTCGGCTCGGTCGGGGAGCCGATCAACCCCGAGGCCTGGATGTGGTACCGGAAGTACGTCGGCGGCGATCGCTGCCCGGTGGTCGACACCTGGTGGCAGACCGAGACCGGCGCCATCATGATCTCGCCGCTGCCCGGCGTCACCGCGACGAAGCCCGGCGCCGCCATGACGCCGTTCCCCGGCATCAGCGCGGACGTCGTCGACAACGACGGGAACCCGGTGCCAGACGGTGCCGGCGGTGTGCTCGTGCTGTCCGAGCCGTGGCCGGCGATGCTGCGCGGCATCTGGGGCGACGAGGAGCGTTATCGCCAGACGTACTGGTCGCGCTTCGACGGCCGCTACTACTTCGCCGGCGACGGGGCCAAGAAGGACGCTGACGGTGACCTGTGGCTGCTCGGCCGGGTCGATGACGTGATGAACATCTCCGGGCACCGCATCTCGACCACCGAGGTGGAGCACGCGATCGTCGGGCATCCCTCCGTGGCGGAGGCCGCCGTCGTCGGCGCCACCGACCCGGTGACCGGACAGGCGATCGTGGCCTTCGTCACGGTCAAAGGCTCGATCGCCGACGATGAGGCCCAGGGCGAAGCGTTCGCCCAAGAGCTGCGAGACCACGTTGCCAAGGAGATCGGCAAGATCGCCAGGCCGCGACAGATCATGATCTCGCCGGAGCTGCCCAAGACCCGTTCCGGCAAGATCATGCGTCGGCTGCTTCGCGACGTGGCCGAGCAGCGGGAGCTGGGTGACGTCACCACGCTCGCGGATCCGACCGTCGTCGATGCGATCCAGGAACGGCTCGCCTCCGGCGCGGCCGGCAAGGAGGAGTAGGGACCTCGAAGCAAGCCGCCGAGGAGCGGGCGGTCAGCTCGCCTTGACCGCCCGCTCCTCGGCGGACATGAACAGTCGGGCGATCGGCAGGTCCGTGGTCGAGTGGGCGACGATCGAGATGGCCGTCGCCACCGCGACGACCTCGAACATGCCCCGCGCCTCGGCGGCGTCCGAGCTCAGGACGAGCAGGCCGTACGTCACCGATGCGAAGCCCTTGGGCCCGAACCAGGCGGCGACCGCCCACTCCCGCCGGTCTATCTTGCTGCCGAGCAACGAGAGAACGAGTGCCACTGGCCGGACGAGGACCAGCACCAACACGGCCAGCAGGTAGCCGCCGATCGGGACGCGCCCTAGGACCGCGGGCGTGAGGAGGGCACCGAAGACCAGCAGCGCGGCGAGCTTGAGCAACTCGGTCACGAGCTCGCCGAAGCCTTGGAACGACGCCCGCGCCTCCGGACTGACCGATGCGACGGTGCTGCCGGCCGCGAACGCGGCGAGGAACGGGTTGGCGTGCGTCACCTCGCACAGGCCCAGCACGAGCAGTCCGATGGCGAAGGCGTTGAGCGGCTGGTACCGGCCAGCCGCACCGAACCCCGGCAGCGTCTCGATCTTGAGCGTGACGTAGGGCACGACGATGCCGATGCCGATGCCGAGCGCGAGCTCACCGAGAACCTTCGTCGACGAGCTCTGCGTCGTCGACACGGCCGCGAGCAGCACCAGGACCACCGGCAGCGCAAGGCCGTCGTTGAGGCCGCTCTCGACGTTGAGCAGCTGGCGGAGCCGGTAGGGAACCTCGCGTCGTCCGACGAGGGCCTCCGCAAAGACCGGATCGGTCGGCGTGAGCACGGCCGCGACGAGGAAGGACTCGGGCCAGTCGAAGCCGGTGAGCAGCCAGCAGAGTGCGGCGATTCCAGCGAAGGTCAACGGCATCCCGAACAGCAGCGCCCGGCCAGGCAGCTTCCAGGCCGCGCGGAGGTCGCCGATCCCCGCGTGCATCGCGTCGGTGAAGAGCACCGAAAAGAGCGCCAGCTCGGCGAACCGGAACACGACCTGGTCGTGCGACTGGACGTCGAGCACCCCCAAGACGCCCGGCCCGAGGAGGAACCCGGACGCGAGGAACAGCACGGCGGTCGAGAGGATGGAGCGCTGCGCGACCCCACTGACCAACACGGCCACCAGCAGGGTGCCGGCGAATGCGACGAGCAGAACCACAAGCCAGTCTCCCTCGGCCCTAGTGTCAGCGGGGAGCACGGGGGTACCCGCGTCGAGACGAGACCACGGAGGTACGACAGGTGACGAGCACCCGCATAGCACGCACGGGATCGACAGCGACGACGGGTACGTCCGTCGACGACCCGTCCCTCGGTCAGCTGTTCGCCGCCGCGAGCCGCGACCTGTCCCTGCTCATCCATCAGGAGATCGAACTCGCGAAGACCGAGCTCGCCGTCGATGCGAAGCGGGCTGGGATCGGGGCCGGCTTCCTCGGCAGCGCCGGCTTCCTCGGCCTGCTGGCGGCCCTCTTCCTCTCCATCGCGTTGGCCTTCGGCATCGCCGGACTCGGACTTCCGCTCGGCGTCGGGTTCCTCATCGTCGGCGCGCTCTACCTCCTGGTCGCGGCCGTCCTCGCCTTCGGTGGCCTCAAGGCCGTCAAGAAGGTCGGTCCACCGAAGCGGACCATCAAGACTGTGAAGGACGACATCACGTGGGCGAAGCACCCCACAACGACGCCCGGTTCGGCGATTGAGGGGACGCCCAGCCCGACCTGAGCTCGCCTCGACCTCGCGCCATCCCGGGGCGCCCTCGCGTCGCCTACCCTGCGGCAATGGGGAGGCCGCAGGAGTCCAGCGTCCTCGTCGAAGGGCCGTGGACGCACCGCGACATCTCGGCCAACGGCGCCCGCTTCCACGCGGCCGAGATCGGCCAGGGTCCGCTCGTGCTGCTGCTGCACGGCTTCCCGGAGTTCTGGTGGTCCTGGCGGCACCAGCTCGGCGCGCTTGCCAACGCGGGGTTCCGTGCGGTCGCACCCGACCTGCGGGGGTACGGGGCCAGCGACAAGCCGCCGCGCGGGTACGACGTCTTCACGCTGGCCGCCGACGTCGCCGGCATGGTGCGCGCCCTGGGGGAGCGCGACGCCGTCGTCGTGGGCTCCGACTGGGGCGGCCTGCTCGCCTGGGTGGTCGCGACGCTGCACCCGGGCGTCGTGAGCCGCCTCGTGACCGTGTCGATGCCCCACCCGCTGCAGCTGCGGCGAGCGGCCCTCCTCGACGGCCGGCAGCGCCAGGCCAGCGCATACACGCTGGGCTTCCAGCTGCCCTGGCTGCCGGAACGCCGGCTCGTCGCCGACCAGGGAGCCGCCGTCGAAGGGCTGCTCCGCGGTTGGGCGGCTCCTGGCTGGCCCGACCGGGAGGCGGCGCGGCGTTACCGGGCCGCGATGTTGCTGCCCGGGGTGGCCCACTCCAGCCTGGAGTACTACCGCTGGATGTTCCGCTCGCTCCCCCGCCCGGACGGCCTCCGAGCGGCCCGGCTCCTGGGGCGGGGCGTGACCGCGCCGACACTGCAGCTGCACGGGGCACTGGACCGCTGCGTACTTGCGGCCACGGCCGCCGGCAGCAACCGGTACGTGCGCGGCCCGTACGACTGGTGCCTGCTGGAGGGTGTCGGCCACTACCCGCACGAGGAGGCGCCCGAGCGGGTCAACCCGGTCCTGCTGCGCTGGGCCGCCGGCGGAGTCGGCGGCGGGGCAGGCGAGGCCGGCCGGCGGGCCGGCGGGCCCTCCGTGGGTCGAGACCGCGACGCCCGAGGCCGCCCCCGCAGTGCCCGCCCGCGCGACCCGACGGGGCGGCCCCTACCGCGCGACGCCGGCGGCGACCCCGTACTGCCCGACCCGCCCGCGCTGCCTCCAGTTGAGGCCGTCGCCGAGGCCGAGCGCCTGATCGCGGCTGGTCAGCCGTTTCGAGCGCACGAGGTTCTCGAGGCGGTGTGGAAGGCCGCGCCTGGCGCCGAGCGTGAGCTGTGGCGGGGTCTGGCGCAGGTCGCCGTCGGTCTCACCCACGTCCAGCGTGGCAATGCCGCCGGAGGTGTCGCGCTGCTGCGCCGCGGCAGCGCGCTGGTCGACCCCGACCGGGGCGCGCCGCCGTACGACCTCGCTCTGGACTCCGTCGCCACCCAGGCAAGGTCACTGGCCGAGCGGCTCACGGCTGCGGATACGCCAACGATCGGCGCGGCGGACCTGCGGATGGCGCTTCGTCAGTCGCCTGGCGGAAAGTCGTAGCGCGAGGGCACCTTTGAGGGCTGCTGCCCGCTGACGACGGCGATCTCGTCGTGCGCGCGGATGGCGATCGACGCCGGGTCGCCCGTCACCGGCTTGCCGTTGACGTAGGCGTCGACACCTCCGCAGCGGTTTCCGAGACAGCTGTCGGTGAGCTGGACCTGCCACTCCTGGAAGACCTGCCCGAGCGTGTAGTCCTTCTTCACCGGCGACTCGACGTGGATGATCCCGTCGGTCTCGTGGGTGTGCAACGGCGAGATGCCCTTGCCCTCCGCTGTTCCGATGCCGGCCGGCACGACGATCGGCTTACCGTCGACATAGACGTCAAGGTGGGCGTGGATGTGCAGTACCTGCCCCTCCTGCTGGAGCAGGGACAGGCCAGCTGCCTGGATCCCCGCGACCGGGTCGCTCGGTGCGGCGAACGCCGATGCGGCGGACGTCGGCGTCGTCTTCGGCCGGGTGGCGATGGAGACCACGATGACGGCGACGAGGATGACGACGAGCGCGAGGGCGCCACCGCCCACGACAAGCAGCCGGCGACGGCGTTCAGCGCGCAGCTGCGCCTCTCGGGCGGCAGCGGCCCGCGCCCGACGGTCCGGTCTGGTCGACGACCCGCTGGCCACGTCTTCTCCTCGTCGATTCGGGCGGCTCTTCTCGTGCCGCTTCCAGTGTCGGTGTGTGCGGCGTCGCTTCAGTGTCTCAGTCGCACCCGCGTGTACTCACCGCACGCGTGGCGCCGGTGCCCGCGGCAGCGTCCGAAGCCACCTCGCGGGCCGTCAGCGCGTAGCCGGTGTCGGGCCGGTCTACCGCGGCGGCGAAGACGACGCCGTACACGCCGCCGGCCGGCGAGAGCAGCGGACCGCCGGAGTTTCCCGGACGTACGACGGCCCGCAGCGAGTAGACCTCGCGGGTGACCTGCTCCTGCTGGTAGATGTCCGGCCCCCGAGCCTGCTGGGCGCTGCGCACCCGGGCTGGTGTGGCGGTGAAGGGGCCGTCCTGCGGATAGCCGGCGACGACGGCGTCCGAGCCACGCTCCGCCCGGCCGGCGAACGACAGCGGCCGCAGGGACAGGCCGGGGACGTAGAGCACCGCCACGTCACGGCGGGCGTCGTACACGACGACCCGCGCGGGCAGCACGGCACCGCGGTCGGCCACCCGCACGACCGGTGCCTGTACGCCGGCCACGACGTGCGCGTTGGTCATCACCCGCTGGGGCGCGTAGACGAAGCCGCTGCCCTCCAGCCGGCGGCTGCACGCCTTGGCGTCGCCGGTGATCTTGACGACGTCTCGCTGCGCGGCGCGCAGCCCGGCGCTGTCGAGGACCTTCGGGTCGGGCGGCGCGACGGGAACGACCCGCTCCGGCTGCAGGGAGCCGAAGACCTGCGGGAAGGGGTAATTGTCGAGCAACCTGCGGAAGGAGGAGAACCACACGCGTGCCGCGTCCGGCATGACGCCGTCGATGGCAGCCAGCACCTGCGACTCGCGGACCTCCCGGCCGAGGCCGGCCAGCGAGGAGTGCGCGACGGCCGTGGCGAGCAGCCAGGCCACGAGCAGCACCGACACGATGCTGACGCTCGCCCCGGCCACCGAGTCGACCAAGCGCAGCGGTCT
Organism: Mycobacteriales bacterium; assembly: GCA_038232055.1. Lineage (GTDB taxonomy): Bacteria > Actinomycetota > Actinomycetes > JADGOV01 > JADGOV01 > JBBSIN01. Next base: position 3,392 of record JBBSIN010000055.1, on the reverse strand, counting down.
CCAGGTCAGCCGGGTGCGCAGCACGGTGCCGATGGCGATGGCCAGGACCTGTCCGAGGGCCGCCGCGAGGAACACGACGACCAGGCCCACCAGTGCCGCGTTCGTGCCGGGGAAGTAACGGTGTGCGATGGCCGGAGCTAGCTTCGCGCCGACGGCACCGCCGCCGAGAAAGCCCGCGAACGACAAGACGCCGACGACGAACCCCTGCCGGTAGCCCGAGATGCCGAAGACGACACAGGCCACCAGCAGTACGACGTCGAGCAGGTCGCCGTGCACCGCCTCAGCGTAGGGAGCGGTCGGCGGCCGGCAGGTCACGGACCGGGCCGGCGTCCCATGGCTGCGCGAAACCGCCGAGGGCGAGCAGCCGGTCGAGCAGGCCGGCGGTGAACCCCCACACGAAGAGACTGCCGGCGACGAAGGCTGGTCCGACCCAACCGCTCGGATGCCGGACCCGGCAGCGGTTGGCCGGATCGACGAGCACGGCGAGCGGTACGCGCGCGACGGCGGCCACCTCGAACGGGTCGACCGGCCCTACCTCGCTGGGGTCGCGCCACCAGGCGAGCACGGGTACGACGACGAACCCGCTCACGGGCAGCCACAGCGCCGGCAGGGTGGTGAGGACGTCGACACCGCCAGGATCGAGCCCGGTCTCCTCGGCCGCCTCACGCAGTGCCGCGGCGACCGGCCCTCGGTCGTCCGCGTCCACCGCGCCGCCCGGGAACGCGGGCTGACCGGCATGGTCGCGCAGGTGGGAGCTGCGTTCGATGAGGAGCACGTCCGGGCCCGCGGGACCCGTGCCGAACAGGATGAGGACCGCCGAGGACCGCCCGCCCTCGGGGGGCGGCAGAAACCGGGAGAGCTCGCCCGGCGTCACTGTTTTCGCCGCCTCGACTAGTGGACGCAGCCACTCCGGCGGATCCGGCGTCACAGGGTCACGCCGAGGTGGCGTGCGACGAGGATTTTCAGCTCGGGGAGCGGGGGCACCGGCCCGACGATGCGGTGCGCCACATGACCGCTTGCGTCAAGGAAGAGGGTCACCGGAGGGCCGGGAAAGCCGAGACGGCGGCGTACCTGCCCCTCGGTGTCGAGGGCGGACGCGTAGTGCACGCCGAGGCCACCCGCCGCGTCCAGGGCGTCGCGGCGCTCGTCGTCGGTGACGACACCGAGGACGATGAGCCGGTTGCCGGCCCGCGCCCGCAGTGCCTCGAGTTCGGGCATCTCGCGCCGGCACGGCGCACACCACGACGCCCAGAGGTTGACCACCGCCGGCCCCCGCAGCCCGGCCATCCGGACCCGCGGCCCATCCCCGAGGCAGGAGAGCACGACATCCGGTAGCCCGCCGGACGGGGCTCGACCTACGGTGCGCGGGCACGGCGGCAGGGCGGCCCGGGCGACGAGGGCGGCGATCGATGGACCGGCCCGCCCCGAGCCGCCGGCACTGCCCGTCTCGCCGGCACTGCCCGTCTCGCCGGACTGGGCGCACGCGGCCAGGCATGCGGTGGCGAGCAGCGCCGCAGCAGCCCGCACTGCAACCGCCGGCACCAGGCTCATGCCCACACCGCGACCTCGGCTGGGGACTTCACCAGCCGCTCGGCGGTGACGGGATCTGTGGGGCCGACGCCGTACGACGGGCACAGCGCCGCCACGACGCACGCGCCGCAGGCCGGCTTCCGGGCGTGGCAGACGCGGCGACCGTGCCAGATGAGCCGGTGGGAGAGCAGCGTCCACTCCGACTTGGGCACGAGCGCCGCGACGTCGGCCTCCACCCGCACGGGATCCTCTTCGTCGGTCCATCCGAAGCGGCGGGCCAGCCGGCCGAAGTGGGTGTCGACGGTGAGACCGGGAACGCCGAACGCGTTGCCGAGTACGACGTTGGCCGTCTTGCGGCCGACGCCGGGCAGCGTGACCAGGTCGGCCAGCCGGCGCGGTACGACGCCGTCGTACCGCTCGCAGAGTTGCTGCCCGAGCCGGATCAGGCTGTTCGTCTTGGCCCGGAAGAAGCCCGTAGGGCGAATGGCGTCCTCGAGCTGGTCCCGGTCGGCACCTGCATAGTCTGCGGCCGTGCGGTAGCGGCGGAAGAGAGCCGGCGTCACCTCGTTGACCCGCCGGTCCGTGCACTGGGCGGAGAGGATGGTCGCGACGAGCAGCTCGAGCGGTGTCGAGAAGTCGAGCTCGCAGTGCGCGTCGGGGTAGCAGCGCGCGAGCTCACGGTTGATCCGCCGGGCCCGCCGGGTACGCGCCGGCGGCGTCTCCACGGCGGGAACAGCGGGCATCTCGCCAATGTAGTGCGGCGACGTCCACCACCCGAGCGGGTGACCTTTCTCAAGGGCGACGGCTCCGTGCCGACGCTCTTCCTGGGCCGAGCACGGCCTCATCGCGGACGAGCGCCCTTGGAGGACCACACCGGTGAAGCTCCAGTCGGCTCCACACCCAGTCGTTTCCCAGCTGCCGGCTGGGGCGGAGTCGCAGCGGCGCGCCCAGCGGTCCACCCCCGGGCGCAGCACGCATTTCGACCATCTCGCACTCGACGAGCTGCGCGCCTACCGCAACGAGCTGGCGGAGGAGGAGACCCGCGTCTCGTACTGGCGGCGCGTGCTGCAGGCCCGGATCGACATCGTCCGAGAGACCGACGGGGACCAAGCCGTCGCCCGCCCCGGCGCGCGGGCCGGCTCGCGGAAACGGAACCAGCCGAACCGAGCCGCGCTGCACCGCGTGCTTGCGCAGGAGCGGGTCAACGCCGGCCGGACGGCGCTGGTGCGCATCGTGCCAGCGGAGGGCCTCCCGCCGCTGCCCGACCTCGGAGAGCTCTGGCAGCGCGACGCTGTGCCCGGCGACGACGCGGGCAACACGCGGCTAATGAGCCGGCTCACGGCCGCCGAGCACGAACTCTCCGAGTATCGGCGCTCCCTGCACCAACGCATCGACGCGGCGACCGACGAGCTCGTCGCGCGCTACCACGAACGGCCGGCGCTCGCCGTGCGCGCCCTCCCGCTGTCTCCGCCGGTGCGCCCGCGCGCCACCGGTTACTGAGCTTGTCGTGGACCCGGCAGGGTACGGCGTCCCCGCTTCGGGGACCATGGGAGGCGTCATGGTGCTCCTGCTGACCCTTGCCTTTCCCCTCGTCCTCCTGGCGCTTCCCCTGCTGATGGAGCGGGTCGAACGACCGCTGCGCAGTGAAGGAACGTTCGAGCGGGTCGCCGGGGCGCTGCCGCACGCGCGTCCCGACGAGCTGGAAGCGCTCGTGATGGAGGGCTACGCTCCGGCCGTCGAGCGCTACTGGCGGCGCCGGCGCCTCGGCCGGCTGCTTCCGGAGCGCAGCGGCGGCCGAGGCTGACTTCCCGCGCCGTCTCCGGCGCGCCCTGGAGAGCCCATGGAGACGCAGGACCCGCTCG
>JBBSIN010000054.1:0-16413 GCA_038232055.1 Mycobacteriales bacterium | reverse complement strand
GGGCCGGCTCGCCGGGCGCGGCGGAGCAGATCCTGCGTGCTGCGGGCGTCGACCCGGGCGCGCGGGGTGAGCAGCTGGACGTGGCCGCCTACGCGCGCGTCGCCGCAGCGAAGTCCGCTCGCTAGTTTCGGTTGGCCACGGGTGTGTCAGCCACCGTTCGGTGGGGCGACAACTCGTGGTCGCGGGCGAGGTAGTCGGTTAGTCTGCGTCTCCCGCGAAACTCGACCCCCGCGTCGACTAGCAGTCGCCGAACTCGACCGATGTCGAGGTATGGCCCGGGCGAGCAGGCTTCGATGATGCCGTAGATCTCGCGACCTCCGGCAGCGGAGATGGACTTGAAGGTGTCGGCGCGCAACGGCGGTGCCACCGTAGTCCGGGCACGGCGACGCCACTGTCGGGATGGCGGGAAAGGCTCGATCGTGACTACGGCCGCCACCGAACGTCCTTCCTCTGGATCAGATCTTGGTTAGGGCAACCGTATCGGGATGGAGTGACAAGACCGAGACGGCACGCTCATTTGGGGGCCGGTCCAGCAGCGCGCCGTGACAGCTACCGTCGACCCGGGCGCGCGGGGAGCATCTCGGCGTCGCGGCTTCCATCCACCGGCTGAGGACGGGACTTGCCCTTCGTCGTCCCCGGCGGTATTATTCGAACATACATTCGAGTGATGGGGAAGTCGGATGCGTGAGGTTGAGGGGCTGCGGGCGGCGTTGACCGCGCTGGCCGCGGTGCCACTCGACCGGCTTGATGACGCCGCGTTGGGGGGTGAGCTGGTTGAGCTGTTCGCGTTGGCCGGGCAGCTCGACGGGGCGATCAGCGCCCGGCTGGCCGCCTTCGACGGCCACGGCGGAGCGTCCGCGGACGGGGCGGTGTCCACCGCGTCCTGGCTGCGGTCCGCCTGCCTACTCGGCCCGGGCGAGGCCCGCCAGCGGGTGCTGGTCGCCCGCGCGTTGGACCGGACCCTGACGGCGACCGGGGCCGCGCTCGACGCCGGCGACATCGCCTACCGGCACGCGGCGCTGATCACCCGGGCGGTCGAGGACCTCCCCGGGGAGGTGATACCCGGGATGGAGGCGGCGCTGCTGAGAGCCGCCAGGCTGTGCGACCCGGCCCGGTTGGGCCGAGAGGTGACCCGGCTGCGGCACGCGATCGCCCCGCAGCTCGCTGCCGGCGACGCGGAGGCGGCCTTCGACCGCCGCGCCCTCTACGCCGCGAGCACCTTCGGCGGCACGGTGGATGTGGCCGGCACCCTGCCCGGTGACGGCGGCGCCACCGTCCTCACCGCGCTGCACGCCTACTCCGCGCCGACCCCCGGCGATACCCGCAGCCCCGCGCAGCGCCGCGCGGACGCCCTCGTCGAGATCTGCTCCCGCGCCCTGCAGAGCGCCACCCCACCCGAAAGCGGCGGGGAACGCCCCCACCTCAGCGTCGTCGTCGACCTGGCCGAGCTGCTCGGGCGGCCCGGCGCGGCCCCCGCGGAACTCGGCTGGACCGGCCCGCTCACCACCCCCGCCCTGCTCCGCCTCGCCTGCGACGCCAGCATCGTGCGAGTGCTCACCGCCGGCGAGTCGGAGATCCTCGACGTCGGCCGCCGGACCCGCGTCGTACCCGCCGCGCTACGCCGGGCGGTGGCGCTGCGCGACCGCGGCTGCGTCTTCCCCGGCTGCGACCGCCCACCCCAGTGGTGCGACGCCCACCACCTTCTCCACTGGGCGCACGGCGGACCCACCACCCTGGCTAACCTTGCGCTGCTCTGCGGACACCACCACCACCTCGTCCACGACAGCGGCTGGCAGATCTCCCGCGACCACCACCGACGATGGCACGCCACGAAACCGGACCCCACACACCAACCCGCCCAGCCAGCAGCCACCTCACGCGCCGGCCCACGAGCCGCTTGATCACCGTTTCCCGAGCGATGCGCTGGAACTCTTTGCCGTCGGGCCCGCCCGGCGCCCGGCGCCCCGCGGCGCGAGGCCGGCCCGTTTTCAACGGATTGCCTCGCGGCGGCCCGCCGGATGAGCGGCGGCCCGCCGGATGAGTGAGGAAAGCGTCAAACTCCGGTCGAAGGGGAGGTCGAATTAGCATCGACTCCATGCCTTCCGGTGGAGTGAACCCGCAGTTGTCGGCGCAGCCGGCGCCGGTGACGGTCCGGGTGCCGGCCAAGGTGAACCTCTACCTCGGTGTCGGGGAGCTCCGGCGCGACGGTTACCACGACCTGACCACGGTCTTTCAGGCCGTGTCGATTCTGGACCAGGTGACCGTCGGCCCGGCCGGCCGGCTGGTGGTCGACGTGACCGGAGAGGGTGCCGCCGACGTGCCCCGCGGCCGCGACAACCTCGCTGCTCGGGCGGCCCGACTGGTGGCCAAGGCCGCCGGCGCCCGGGGCGGCGTCCGGCTGCGGATCGACAAGGCCATTCCGGTGGCCGGCGGCATGGCGGGCGGCAGCGCCGACGCCGCTGCTGCGCTCGTCGCCTGCGCCGAGATGTGGGGGCTCGACCTCGAGCCGGGTCGCCTCATGGCGATGGCCGCGCAGCTCGGCAGCGACGTCCCGTTCGCCTTGCAGGGGCGAACGGCGCTGGGCCGCGGGCGTGGAGAGGTGCTCGCCCCGGTGCTGTCGCGCGGTGCGTACCACTGGGTCTTCGCGCTCGATCGGGAAGGGCTCTCGACCGGTGCGGTCTACGCCGAGCTGGACCGGTTGCGGGCGCGGGATGCGGCGCGCTTGCCGGCCGGCGCCGACGGCGTGCTCGCGGCCCTGCGCTCCGGCGACTCCGCTGCGCTGGGCCGCGCCCTGCACAACGACCTGCAGCCGGCCGCCGTACGGCTGCGGCCGCGGCTGCGCCGGGTGCTCGACGCCGGTCGTGAGCTCGGCGTGCTCGGCGCCGTGCTCTGCGGGTCGGGGCCGACCTACGCTTTCCTCACCCGCGACGCCGGCGATGCGACCCGTGTCGCCGCGGCGCTGGCCGGGCAGGGGGTCTGCCGGACGGTTCGCCGCGCCCACGGTCCGGTCGTGGGGGCCCGGGTCGTGACGTGACGAACCTGGTCAATCTCGAGGCGGTGAACAAGTCCTACGGCACGACGGTCCTGCTCGACTCGGTGTCGCTGGGCGTCGAGGACGGCGAACGGATCGGCGTCGTGGGGCGCAACGGCGGCGGGAAGACCACTCTGGCCCGCCTGCTCGCCGGTGCGGAGCCTCCCGACGCCGGGCGGGTCACCTCCTCCAGCGGCCTGCGGATCGGCCTGCTGGCGCAGCGCGACACGCTCGACCCCTTGGACACCGTCGGCGACGCCGTCGTGGGGCGGGGCCCCGACCACGAGTGGGCCGGCGACGCGCGCGTCCGCGACGTGCTGGGCGGACTGCTCGGCGACATCGAGCGGGCGGCGCTGCTCGGCCCGCTCTCGGGCGGAGAGCGACGCCGGGTGGCGCTCGCCGCCCTCCTGGTCGCCGAGCACGACCTGCTGGTGCTCGACGAGCCGACGAACCATCTCGACGTCGAGGGCGTCGACTGGCTGGCCGGCCACCTCGCCGGCCGCCGCGAGGCGCTTGTCGTGGTGACCCACGACAGGTGGTTCCTCGACGCCGTCTGCGCCCGCACGTGGGAGGTCGGGGACGGCCGCGTCGCGGCCTACGAAGGGGGCTACTCGGCCTACGTCCTGGCGAAGGCGGAGCGCAGCCGACGGGCCGCCGCGAGCGAGACCCGGCGCCAGAACCTGCTGCGCAAGGAACTCGCGTGGCTGCGTCGCGGCCCGCCGGCGCGGACCGCCAAGCCGCGGTTTCGGATCGATGCTGCCAACGCGCTCATCGCCGACGAGCCGGCCCCCCGCGACCGGCTCGAGCTGACGCGGTTCGCCACCGCGCGACTCGGCAAGGCGGTGTACGACGTCGAGGACGTGACGCTGGCCCTCGGGGAGCGCGTGCTGCTGGAGTCGGTCACGTGGCGGCTCGGCCCGGGGAACCGCGTCGCGGTCGTCGGCGCCAACGGCAGCGGCAAGACGTCCCTGCTCCGCTTGCTGGTCGGCGAGCTGACGCCGGTGGAGGGCACGGTGCTGGTCGGCCGGACCGTGCGGGCGGCGTATCTCTCCCAGGAGGTGACCGAGGTCGACCCCGCGCAGCGGGTGCTTCCGGCCGTCGAGGACGTCGCGCGGGTGGTCGAGCTCGGCGGGGGCCGGGAGATGACCGCCTCGCAGCTGCTCGAGCGCTTCGGCTTCGCCGGCAACGCGCAGTGGGCGCCGGTCGGCGATCTCTCCGGTGGGGAGCGTCGGCGCTTGCAGCTGCTGCGGCTGCTGATGGGCGGCCCGAACGTGCTGCTCCTCGACGAGCCGACGAATGACCTCGACGTCGAGACGCTGACCGTGCTCGAGGACGTCCTCGACGGATGGGCCGGCACGCTCGTCGTGGTCAGTCACGACCGCTACTTCCTGGAGCGGGTGTGCGACACCACGGTGGCGCTGCTCGGGAACGGCCGGCTGGCCGAGCTGCCGGGCGGTGTGCCGGACTATCTCGCCCGCCGCGCCGCGGCCGCCGATGGGGGAGCTGCCGTCGTACGCCGCGCCTCCGGCGACACCAGGGCCGGGCGCAAGGAGCTGACCCGGCTGGAGCGGGTGCTGGACGGCATCGCCCGGCGCGAGACCGAGCTGCACGCCGCGCTGGCTGCGCACGCGACCGACCACGCCAAGGTCACCGCGTACGACGCGGAGCTGCGGGCGCTGGGCGAGGAGAAAACGGCGACGGAGGAGCGCTGGCTCACCCTGGCCGAGGAAACTGCGTGAGGCGCGGCGCGGAGTTGCTCACGATCGGGCACGGCACGGCCGGCGCCGACGAGCTCGGCGAGCGGCTGCGGGCGGCCGGCGTGGCATCGGTCGTCGACATCCGCATCGCGCCGGGCAGCCGGCGGCATCCGCACGTCAGCCGCGAGGAGCTGGCGAGGTGGCTGCCGGCTCTCGGCAACGGCTACCGCTGGGAGCCTCGGCTCGGTGGCTTCCGGAAGCCGTCGCCCGACTCGCCCGACATGGCGTTGCGCAACTCCTCGTTCCGCGGCTACGCGGGCTGGATGCGGGAGCCGCCGTTCCTCGAGGCGATGGCCGACCTGCTCGAGCAGGTAGACCGCGAGCCGACCGCGGTGATGTGCAGCGAGACGGTGTGGTGGCGCTGCCACCGTCGGCTCGTCGCGGACTTCGCCGTGTCCCACGTCCCGGTGCGCCACCTCATGCCCGGCGGCAAGGCCACCCTGCACGTGCTCACCGAGGGTGTACGCCGGCGCGAGGACGGACTGCTCGTCTACGACGGAAAGTCGTAGCGCGGTGATGAACGAGACGGTCAGGGGCCGTCCGGCACCCGGGAGACGAAGCGGCCCAGCGCCCGCACCTCCTGAGCGAAGGCGACCGCATCGGCGACTGCAGCGCCGCCGGGATCGTTGTTGAAGTACACGAACACGTCGTCCGGGTCGGCGTACGCGGACGTCACCCGCTCGGCCCATCGCCGGAGGGTGTCGCCCGAGTAGCGCGGACGAGGGTCGGCACGGCCCTCGTGCAGGCGCAGGTAGCCGAAGTCGGCGGTGCGCCACAGCGGCGCGAGCGATTCCTCGCCGCGATCGGCCCAGACCAACGACGCGTTGCGGTCGGTGAGCACCGCGCGCACCTCTTCGGTCCACCAGGACGGATGCCTCGGCTCGACGGCGAGCCGCACTCCGGCCGGGAAGGCGTCGAGCGTGGCGGCGAGCCCCACCGGGTCGACCACGAGATCGGGCGGCAGCTGCAGGAGAACCGGACCCAACTTCGGCCCGAGCCCGGCAGCGCGTTCCATCAGCAGGGCGACCGACGGCCCGGGATCGCGCAACCGCTTGACGTGCGTGAGATAGCGGCTGGCCTTGACGGTGATGACGGCGTCGGCCGGGCTACGGTCGCGCCAGCCAACGAAGACCTCCCGCCGCGGCAGCCGGTAGAAGCTCACGTTGAGCTCGACGGTTCGAAAGTGCTCGAGCAGATGCTCGAACCACCGCCGCTGCGGCACGCCGCGGAAGAAGCGCTCGCGCCAGTCGGCGTACTGCCAGCCCGAGGTGCCGACGAGGACGGGCATGGGGCGGACTATCCACGCAGTGACAGGGCAGGCGCCGCCTCGAGGCCGGACAGGCCGTTCCAGGCCAGGTTCACCAGGTGGGCCGCCACCTCGTCGCGGGCAGGCTGGCGGGCGTCGAGCCACCACTGACCGGTCAGCGCCACCATGCCGACGAGCGCCTGGCTGTAGAGACCGGCGAGCCTGGAGTCGTAGCCGCGGCTCTGGAACTCCTCGCCGAGGATGTGCTCCACCTGACCGGCGATGTCGCTGATGAGGCTGGCGAACGTGCCGCTCGAGCGGCCGACCGGCGAGTCACGGACCAGGATGCGAAACCCGTCCGGCTCGCTCTCGACGTAGCCGAGGAGGGCCAGGGCCGCCTCTTCGAGCAGCTGCCTGGGGTGAGCGGCCGTCAGTGCGCCGGTGATCGTGTCGAGCAGTCGCTGCATCTCGCGATGGACGACGGCGGCGTAGAGGCCCTCCTTGCCACCGAAATGCTCGTAGACGACCGGCTTGGAGACGCCGGCCCGGTGCGCGATCTCCTCGATCGACGTGGCGTCGAAACCGCGTTCGGCGAGAAGCGCACGACCGACGTCGAGCAGCTGTTCGCGCCGCTCCTTGCCACTCATCCGGACACGGGTGGTGGTACGCGAACCGTCGGGCGGTCCGTCGGTCGCGGTCACGCCACTCGTCGTGCCTGGATCCGCTCCTTGATCGGCCAGCGGACGTCGGTGGCCCAGCCGGTCTTTTCGAGGAGCCGGATCAGCTCGGCGCTGGTGTCGACCTGGCCCTTGAGTACGCCGTGCCGCGCGCAGGTCGGGTCGGCGTGGTGCAGGTTGTGCCAGGACTCGCCCATCGACAGCAGTGCGAGCGCCCGGACGTTGGTCGACCGGTCACGGGTGGCGAAGGGCTTCTCACCGAAGGTGTGGCAGATCGAGTTGATCGACCAGGTCACGTGGTGCAGGACGCCGATCCGGACCAGGCTGCCCCAGAAGAAGGCGAGCAGCGCGCCGCGCCAGGACATCGACCACAGGCCGCCGACGACGGCGGGCAGCAGCAGCGAGACCAGGACCCACACCGGGAAGAGGCGGGAGATGCGCGCGATGTCGCGGTCCTTGACCAGGTCGGGGGCGAACCGCCGTTCGTTGGTCTGCTCGATGTCGAACAGCCAGCCGATGTGGGCGTGGAAGAGCCCCTTGCACAGCGCGCGGAAGTTCTCGCCGTAGCGCCACGGCGAGTGCGGGTCGCCGTCTCGGTCGGAGAACGCGTGATGGCGCCGGTGGTCGGCGACCCAGCGGATGACCGGGCCCTCGATCGCCATGCTGCCGGCGACCGCGAGCGCGATGCGGAGCGGTCGCTTCGCCTTGAACGAGCCGTGCGTGAAGTAGCGATGGAAGCCGACGGTGATGCCGTGCCCGGTGACGGCGTACATGACGAACGTGATGGCCACCGTGGGCCACGTCATGCCCCATCCCCAGGCGACCGGAACGGCCGCGACCACCGCTGCCAGTGGAAGAACGATGAAGGCCAGCAGCGCGACCTGCTCCCACTGCGCCTTGGTCTCGGATTCGGGGACCGCCTGCAGCGGAGCGGCAGCGACGGGGCGGACCTCGGCGAGCGTGGCGGGAGGAGGCGTCATGGGCGGGAACCTTCGAGGGCGAGGGAGCGGTACGGCGAGGGAGCGGCACGGCTACGCCACCGTAACCTACGGCACCGTAACCAGCGCAATACCCTCACGAGGGCCGGCCGAACTTCCTCGCCGACCCTTTCGCCGGGCACAATGCGATCGATCGGCGTCCCGCCGGTCAGCAGCGACCGCCAGCGGAAGGCCGACGATGTCCCTGGACGCCCCGCTTCTCCGGGCGCTCTTCGACAGCCTGGGCGCCGGCATGTACGCCGTCGACCGGGCCGGCGCGTTCCTCGCCTGCAACCCGATGGTCGAGCGGCTGCTGGGTTACTCCGAGTCCGAACTCCTCGGCCGCGACGCCCACAGCCTGATCCACTCCGTTCGACCGGACGGCTCGAAGAATCCGCCGGCGGACTGCCCACTTCTCCAGGTGCTGAGGGACGGCCGACCCGCACAGCGGCACGAGGACATCTTCGTGCGGAAGGACGGCACGCTGCTGCCGGTCTCCTGGGTCTCTGCACCGATGCGTTCAGACGACCAGATCACCGGTGCGGTCTGCGTCTTCTCCGACGTGACGGAGCGCCGGGAGCTCGAGCAGCAGCGGGCCGAGCAGCTCGCCCGCGAACGCGCCGCACGGGCGGAGTCGGAACGCGCTTACGCCCGGCTGGCCCTGCTGTCCGAGGTCTCCCAGGCGCTGACCGCCACCCGTGACGTCCGTGAGGGGCTCACCCGCCTGGCCCGGCTCGTCGTACCGGAGCTGGCGGACTGGTGCGTCGTCGACCTGTTCACCGAGCCGGACCGAGTGGAGCGGGTCGTCGTCGCCCACCGGGACCCGAGCCGAATCGCGGCCGGCAAGTTCGAGGGTCTGCTGCCGCCGCTCGAGCGCGACTCGCGCTCGGAGTTGACCCGCGTGCTGCTCGGCGAGGGGGCGATCCTCGTGACGGAGATGAAGACGCGGCAGGCGCCCGAGGACGCCCTCGTTCGCGCCCAGCAGGAGCTCTTCGCCGAGCTGCACGCGGACACCGCTATGGTGGTGCCGTTGCGGACCCGCCGGCAGGTGCTCGGCGCCATGACCCTGGTCCGGACCGATCCCCGGCGGCCCATGACCAGGCAGGACGTCGTCGTCGCGGACGAGCTGGGCCGCCGGGCCGGTCTCCTCGTCGACAACGCCCGGCTCTACAGCGAACAGCGTCTCCTCGTCGAGACCCTGCAGCGCGGGCTGCTCACCCAGCCGCCACAGGCGGGCGACCTGCGCATCGCCGTCCGCTACCTGCCGGCGAACGAGGCGGCGGAGATCGGCGGCGACTGGTACGACGCGTTCGTCCTGCCCGAGGGCGCCTTGGCCCTCGCGATCGGCGACGTGGTGGGCCACGACGTCGAGGCAGCGGTGAGCATGGCGCAGCTGCGCTCGATTCTGCGCGGGGTCGCCTACCAGACCCGCGAGCCGCCGGCCGCCGTGTTGACCTACGTCGACCGCATCATCCAGGGCCTGCACGTCACGGAACTGGCCACTGCGATCTTCGGTCGACTGGAGGAGCTGGCCTCGGGCGGTTACCAGCTCACGTGGTCGAACGCCGGCCATCCGGCCCCGCTGCTGCTGTCCGCAGATGGGGCCGCCGAGCTGCTCGAGGAGGGCACGGGGCTGGTGCTCGGCGTCGGTACGGACGCCGAGCGTGAAGACGCGGTTCGTCGACTACTCCCGGGATCGACCGTCGTCCTCTACACCGACGGCCTGGTCGAGAACCGTTCGGATCAGATCGACACCGGACTCGCCCGGCTGCGACAGGCTGCGGCGAGCCTGGTGGCACGGCCGCTGGACGAGTTCTGCGACGAGCTGATCCAACGACTGGTGGGAAGCGGAGCGACCGACGACGTCGCGCTGCTCGCGGTCCGGCTCCCCGTGGCGGAGTAGCGTCGTCGCTGGATCCGTCATCGGACTCCGATCCCAGGTGGTGTAATTCGGCAACACCGCGGGTTTTGGTCCCGCTGTTCGAGGTTCGAGTCCTCGCCTGGGAGCGCCAGAAATCCGCCAGGTCCCACATCAGCCCCGAGGAGCGCCTTTCGTGACCGACGCCCGTCCGGCCGCGGTTGTGGTCCTCGCCGCGGGCGAGGGCACCCGGATGAGGTCGTCGACACCGAAGGTGCTGCACGCGATGTTGGGGCGCACGCTGCTCGGGCATGTATTGGCCGCGACCGCGCAGACCGAATCCGAGCGCACGCTCGTGGTGGTGGGCTCGGGCCGTGACGCGGTCGCCGCGCACGTGGCCACGCTCGACCCCGGTGCGAGCGCCGTCGTCCAAGAGGATCAGCGGGGCACCGGCCACGCCGTGCGTACGGCGCTCGACACGAGTCCCGACGCGACCGGCACCATCCTCGTCGTGCCCGGCGACGCGCCCCTGCTCACCGGCCCGACGCTGCACAGCCTGCTCGCCGTCCACGAGCTGCGCGGGGCGGCGGCGACCCTGCTCACTGCCCAGCTGCCCGACCCCACCGGTTACGGGCGCGTGGTGCGGGATGGCGGTGCCGTGCGCGCGGTGGTCGAGCACCAGGACGCCGACCCGGCGATGCTCGAGGTCGCCGAGGTCGCGACGTCGGTCTACGCATTCGACGCCTCGCTGCTGCGCGATGCCCTGAGTCGGCTGACCACCGACAACGCGCAAGAGGAGGAGTACCTCACCGACGTGGTCGGCATCCTCTCCCACGACGGTCACGCGGTCTCCGCCCATCTCGTCGAGGAATGGCGGGAGACCGTCGGCGTCAACGACCGGGCGCAGCTCTCCGCCGCCAGCCACCTGCTCCGCGACCGCATCCTGCGCAAGGCGATGCTCGAGGGCGTCACGGTCGTCGACGCCACGACGACCTGGGTCGATGTCGACGTCCGCGTCGACAGCGACGTCACGCTGCTGCCGGGCACCCGACTGCACGGCTCGACGTACGTCGAACGCGGCGCCGTCGTCGGTCCGGACACGACGCTGACAGACACCCGGGTGGGTGCCGGCGCGCAGGTCCGGTCGAGCACATGTGAGGGCGCCGAGATCGGCGCCGGTGCCACGGTCGGCCCCTACACCTTTCTCCGGCACGGCACCCGCCTGGGCAAGGGGGCGCGGGCCGGCGGATTCGTCGAGATGAAGGAAGCCGTCGTGGGCGACGACGCGAAGGTGCCGCACCTCGCCTACGTCGGTGACGCCGAGATCGGCCCGCGCAGCAACATCGGCGCGGCCACCGTGTTCGTCAACTATGACGGACAGCGCAAGCACCGAACGACGGTCGGCGCCGACGCGCGGATCGGAAGCGACACGATGCTGGTCGCACCGGTAGAAGTGGGCGACGGCGCCTACACCGCCGCCGGGTCGGTGATCACCGACGACGTGCCGGCGGGAGCGATGGCCGTGGCTCGCGCGCGGCAGCGCACCATCGAGGGATGGGTCGAGCGGAGGCGCCCCGGCACCGCGGCCGCGGAGGCGGCCCGCCGGGCCCGGGAGAGTGGGCAACAGTGACCGGCATCACGTCCAGTGGTCGCAAGACCTTGATGTTGTTCTCCGGGCGGTCGCATCCCGAGCTCGCCGACGAGATCGCCTACGAGCTAGGCGCGACCGTGGTACCGACGACCATCAAGGACTTCCCCAGCGGCGAGATCTACGTGCGTTACCACGAGTCGATCCGGGGCTGCGACGCCTTCGTGATCCAGGCGCACAGCGCACCGATCAACGAGTGGCTGATGGAGCACTTCATCATGGTCGATGCGTTGAAGCGGGCCAGCGCCAAACGCATCACTGTCGTGGCACCGTTCTACGGCTACGCCCGGCAGGACAAGAAGCACCGCGGCCGCGAGCCGATCTCGGCCCGGCTGGTGGCCGACTTCTTCAAGACCGCCGGTGCCGACCGGCTGATGTCCGTCGACCTGCACACCAGCCAGATCCAGGGCTTCTTCGACGGGCCGGTCGACCACCTGTTCGCGTTGCCGATCCTCGCCGACTACGTAGCAGAGAAGTACGACGGCGACCTTACGATCGTTTCGCCGGACGCCGGTCGGGTCCGGGTGGCGGAGCGCTGGACCGACCGGCTCGGCTGCGGCCTCGCCATCATCCACAAGCGGCGCGACCCGGACGTCGGCGAGGTCCGGGTGCACGAGGTGGTCGGCGACGTCCGCGGTCGTACCTGCCTGATCGTCGACGACATGGTCGACACCGGTGGCACGATCGTGAAGGCCGCCGAGGCGCTCGCCGCCAACGGGGCCACCCAGGTCGTCGTGGCGGCGACGCACCCGGTGCTCTCCGGGCCGGCCACCGACCGGCTGAAGAACTCCAAGATCAGCGAGGTGGTCGTCACGAACACCCTGCCGATCCCCTCGGAGAAGCACATCGACAAGCTGACGGTGCTCTCCATCGCGCCGTTGATCGCCCGGGCGATCCGCGAGGTCTTCGACGACGGGTCGGTGACCAGCCTCTTCGACGGCGACGCCTGAGCCGGGGCCGAAGCAGCCCCCGTCCGCGGCGTCGATGCGGCATCCACCGTCTAGCTCGCTAGACTGGCCCCTCGCCGCGGGCGACCGCGCGTTGACGCCTACAGGTCGAACAGCGAATCCACGCCGTACGAGGAGAGTTCCACCGTGTCCGAGGTCCGCATCGCCGCCGAACCGCGCACCGAGTTCGGCAAGGGCGGCGCTCGTCGCACGCGTCGGGCCGGCAAGGTGCCAGCCGTCCTCTATGGCCACGGTACGGCGCCGCGCCACATTTCGATGTCGGCCCGCGAGTTCGCCCACGCCCTGAAGACCGATGCCGGCATGAACGTCCTGCTCCGCCTCGACATCGGTGACGGGGTGGAGCTCGCGTTGCCGAAGGCCGTCCAGCGCAATCCGCTGCGCGGCGAGATCGAGCACGTCGACCTGCTGATCGTGCGAAGTGGCGAGAAGGTCACCGTCGACGTCCCCGTGGTCCTCGTCGGCGACGCCGCGAGGGACGGGCTGGTGGACCAGCAGCTGCTGACGATCTCTCTCGAAGCCGAGGCGACGCATATCCCGCAGACGATCGAGGTGTCGATCGAGGGCCTCAACGTGGGCGACGCCATCGCGGCCGGCAAGGTGGGCCTGCCGATCGGGTCGACGCTACAGACCGACCCCGAGGCGCTCGTCGTCCACGTGCTCGCCGAGCCGACGGCCGAGGCGTTCGAAGCCGAGCTGGCCGAGGCCGAGGCCGAACTCGGTGCCGGCCAGGCCGCCCCGTCCTCGACCGGCGAGGGGGACGTCGTTCCCGACACCGACTCGGGCGAGGGTGGCCCCGAGACGAGCCCGTCCGACACCGACGTCGCCGCGGGTTCAGCCACCACCTGAGCGCCGGCATGCCCGACGGGACGTGGCTCGTCGTAGGTCTGGGCAACCCCGGTCCGTCGTACGCCGCACACCGCCACAACGCGGGCTTTCTCGTCGTCGACCTGCTCGCGCGACGCATGGGCGGCCGCTTCAAGGCGCACAAGGGCCGGGCCGACCTCGTCGAGGGCCGCCTCGCCGGCGTCCGTACGATCCTCGCCAAGCCGAAGTCGTACATGAACGACTCCGGTGGGCCCGCGGCCTCGATCAGCGGCTTCTTCAAGATCCCTGTGGAGCGGCTCGCCGTCGTCCACGACGAGCTGGATCTTCCCTACGGCGCGCTTCGGCTCAAGCGCGGCGGCGGGGACAACGGCCACAACGGGCTCCGGTCGCTGCGCAAGGCGCTCGGCTCCGGCGAGTTCCTGCGCGTGCGGCTGGGCATCGGCCGCCCCCCAGGGCGGATGGACCCCGCTGACTTCGTGCTCCACGACTTCTCGGCGACCGAGCGCAAGGAGCTGCCCTTCCACGTCGACCGGGCCGCCGACGCGGTCGAGACGCTGCTCGCCGAGGGCCTCGACGCCGCCCAGAACCGCTACAACGACTGAGGCCGTCGCTTCACATAGGCTAGGGAAAGCTTGACGATGACTCTTTCCGGACTCCTCGAACCGCTGCTCGCGGACCCCGCGCTCGGCAGCGCGGTTTCGCGCGCCCGCGACGGCTCAGCACCGGACACCCTCGACCTCACCGGGGCGCCCTCGCTGAGGCCGTTCGTCGTTGCCGCGCTCGCGAGCCGGGCGGAGCGGCCGGTGCTCGCGGTGACCGCCACCAGCCGCGAGGCCGACGACCTGGTCGCGGCGCTGGAGTCGCTGCTGCCGCCGGAGCAGGTCGCCGGCTACCCGGCCTGGGAGACGCTGCCCCACGAGCGGCTCTCGCCCCGCGCCGACACGGTCGGCCGGCGGCTGGCGGTGCTCCGCCGGCTGCGGCACCCGAGCGACACCGACCCGGCGACCGGTCCGATCCGGGTCGTCGTGGCCCCGGTCCGCAGCGTGCTGCAGCCGCAGGTGCCCGACCTGGGCGACCTCGTGCCGGTGAGTCTCGCGGCCGGCGACGAGCAGGATCCGGACGACGTCGTACGACGGCTCGTCGACGTCGCCTACACCCGCGTGGACCTCGTCGAGAAGCGAGGCGAGTTCGCGGTCCGTGGCGGCATCATCGACGTGTTCCCGCCCACCGAGGAGCACCCGCTGCGGGTGGAGTTCTGGGGCGACACCGTCGAGGACGTGCGCTGGTTCAAGGTCGCCGACCAGCGCAGCCTCGAGGTGGCGCCACAGGGCCTGTGGGCGCCGCCGTGTCGCGAGCTGCTGCTGACACCCGACGTACGCGCGCGCGCCAAGTCGCTCGCCCTCGACCATCCCGGTATCGCCGACATCCTCGACCGCCTCGCCGACGGCATTTCCGTCGAGGGCATGGAGGCGCTCGCGCCCGTGCTCGTCGACCGGATGACGCTGCTCCTCGACGAGCTGCCGGCCGGTGCGATCGTCGTCGTCGCGGACCCCGAGCGGGTGCGGCTGCGGGCGAGCGACCTGGTGCGCACCAGCCAGGAGTTCCTCGAGGCGTCGTGGGCGGCCGCTGCGACGGGAGGCACGGCACCCATCGACCTCCGTGCCGCGTCGCTGCGCTCGATCGCAGACGTGCGCGCACATGCCGGCGAGGTCGGGCTGCCGTGGTGGACGGTCTCCCCGTTCCATGCCGACGAGGAGATCGACGAGGACGCCGCGGTCGTCAGGGCGAAGCCGGCGGAGTCCTACCGCGGCGACATCGAGCGGGCGTTGAGCGACGTACGCCGGTGGTGGCGCGACGGCTGGCGGGTCGTGCTCGTCACCGAAGGCCACGGACCCGCCGAGCGGCTCGCCGAGCTGCTCAAGCAGCACGACATCGGCGCGCGGCTCGAACCGAGCCTCGACACCGAGCCGGTCGCCGGCGTGGTGCACGTCACGACCGGGTCCCTCCCCGGCGGGCTGATCGACCAGTCGCTTCAGCTGGCCGTGCTGACTGAGACCGACCTAGCCGGGCAGCGTTCCTCGACGAGGGACATGCGCCGGCTGCCGAGCCGGCGGCGCAACGTGGTCGACCCGCTGCAGCTGCGCGCCGGCGACCACGTCGTCCACGACCAGCACGGGGTGGGCAGGTTCGTCGAGATGACGCAGCGCACCGTGCAGGGGGCGACCCGCGAGTACCTCGTCGTCGAGTACGCCAAAGGCGACCGGCTTTACGTGCCGACCGACCAGCTCGAGCAGGTCACGCGTTACGTAGGCGGCGAGCAGCCCTCGCTCGACCGCATCGGCGGCGGCGACTGGGCCAAGCGCAAGGGGCGCGCGCGCCGGGCGGTCAAGGAGATCGCCGCCGAGCTGATCCGGCTCTACTCGGCCCGCATGGCGAGCCCCGGTCATGCGTTCGCGCCCGACACGCCCTGGCAGGGCGAGCTCGAGGACGCCTTCCCCTACGTCGAGACTCCGGACCAGCTCGCGGCGATCAACGAGGTGAAGGCCGACATGGAGACTGTCGTGCCGATGGACCGGGTGATCTGCGGAGACGTCGGCTACGGCAAAACCGAGATCGCCGTACGCGCCGCGTTCAAGGCTGTCATGGACGGCAAGCAGGTCGCCGTGCTCGTACCGACGACTTTGCTCGCGCAGCAGCACTTCTCCACGTTCTCCGAGCGCTTCACGCCGTTTCCGGTCACCGTGCGGGCGCTGAGCCGCTTCAGCAGCGACAAGGAGTCGGCCGCCGTGCTCGCCGGACTGGCCGACTGCAGCGTCGACATTGTCATCGGCACGCACCGGCTGCTCTCGCCGGGCGTCGTCTTCAAGGACCTCGGCCTCGTCGTCGTCGACGAGGAGCAGCGCTTCGGCGTCGAGCACAAGGAGTACTTGAAGACGCTCCGCGCCGCGGTGGACGTCCTCACCATGAGCGCGACGCCGATTCCACGCACGCTCGAGATGTCGATCACCGGCATCCGCGAGATGTCGACGATCCTCACCCCGCCGGAGGAGCGGCACCCGGTACTGACCTTCGTCGGCGCGTACGAGGAGAAGCAGATCGCCGCGGCGATCCGGCGGGAGCTGCTGCGAGAAGGCCAGATCTTCTACATCCACAACCGCGTGGAGTCGATCGACCGGGCGGCAGCGCGGCTACGCGAGCTCGTCCCGGAGGCCCGGATCAAGAGCGCGCACGGCCAGATGGGCGAGGACGCGCTCGAGCACGTCATGGTCGACTTCTGGGAGAAGCAGTACGACGTGCTGGTGTGCACGACGATCGTGGAGAGTGGCCTCGACATCCCCAACGCCAACACGCTGATCGTTGAGCGCGCCGACGTCTTCGGGCTCTCCCAGCTGCACCAGCTCCGCGGCCGCATCGGTCGCGGCCGCG
>JBBSIN010000053.1:0-16726 GCA_038232055.1 Mycobacteriales bacterium | reverse complement strand
GACCCCGAGCAGCCGACGGCCAGCAGCGGACACCCGCGTCGCGCTGCCTCATCCGAGGCGGACAGCGTCTCCGCCGTCGTTCCCGAGCACGAAACTGCGACGACGAGGTCGGCTGCACCGACCCAACCCGGCAGCCCGTAACCGCGGTGGACGACGACCGGAACGGGACAGGCCGGTCCGGCGAGCGCGGCCAGCACGTCTCCCGCGATCGCCGAGCCGCCCATGCCGGTCACGACCACCGCGCGGGGGCGCCCGTCGGCGGCCAGGGCGGCCACGCCGATGTCGTGCGCCGCGGTCGCGGCGGCGCGGACCTGTGCCGCCGAGGACGCAAGCGCCCGCAGCATCTGCCCTGGGTCCGCCGCTTCGAGCGCCGGCACGTCGTCCAGCATCGAGTCGTCGAGCGAAGCAGCGGTCATGCCCACCGCCGAGCGGCCGGCGCCACGAGGTCCGTCACGGTCACTGGGCTCCGACGCCCGGGCGGCGCGCCTCGTCGACGAGCAGGACCGGGATGTCGTCGCGTACCGGGTAGGCCAGACCGCAACCGGTGCAGACCAGCTCGTCGGCGGGGTCGTCGACGCGCAGCGGAGCGCGGCAGTTCGGGCAGGCAAGCACGTCGAGCAGTGCAGGGTCGAGGTTCACCAGTTTCTCCTCAGCGGATCAGCCGCGCACCAGCGCGAGAACCTCGTCGCGGACGCGGCCCATCACGGCCTCGTCCTCGGCTTCAACATTGAGCCGCAGCAGCGGCTCGGTGTTGGACGGGCGGAGGTTGAACCACCAGTGGGGCGCCTGGACGCTCAGCCCGTCGAGGTGGTCCACCGTAATGCCGTCGGACGCGGCGTAGGTTTGCTCCACCTGAGTCATCTTCGCCGCCGAGTCGGCGACGGTCGAGTTGATCTCACCGGAGGCCGAGTAGCGGCCGAACGCGGCGAGCAGCGTCGAGAGCGGGCCGTCCTGCTCGCCGAGTGCGGCGAGCGCATGCAGAGCGGCGAGCAGCCCCGAGTCGGCCCGCCAGAAGTCTCGGAAGTAGAAGTGTCCGGAGTGCTCGCCGCCGAAGACCGCCCCCGTCTCGGCCATCCTGCCCTTGATGAAGGAGTGCCCGACCCTGGTGCGCTCCGGGACGCCGCCGTGCTCGCGGACGATTTCGGCCACTGCCTTGGACGTGATGACGTTGTGGATTACCGTCGAGCCGGGGTCGCGTCGCAGCTCGCGGGTCGCGATCAGTGCGGTGAGCACCGACGGAGAGACGATCTTGCCCAGCTCGTCGACGAGGAAGCATCGGTCGGCGTCACCGTCGAAGGCGAGGCCGATGTCGGCGCTGGTCTCGAGCACCTTGGCCTGCAGGTCGACGAGGTTCGCCGGCTCGATCGGGTTGGCCTCGTGGTGCGGAAACGAGCCGTCGAGCTCGAAGTAGTGCGGCACCAGGTCGACGGGTAGGCCCTCGAGGACGGCCGGCACTGTCAACCCGGCCATACCGTTGCCGGCGTCGACCACGACTCGCAGCCGCCGGATCGCGGAGACGTCCACGAGCTGGCGCAGGTATGCGGCGTACGCCGGAAGCAGCCGGCGCTCGCTAACGCGCCCCGGCGCCTTCTCGGCCGGGGGGACGCCGTGCTCGGCCAGCCGCCGGATCTCGGCGAGACCAGTCTCCTGCCCGATGGGTGCGGCCCCGGCCTGGCAGAGCTTGATGCCGTTGTAACGCGCAGGGTTGTGGCTGGCCGTGACCATCGCGCCGGGCACGTCGAGCGAACCCGAGGCGAAGTAGAGCAGGTCGGTCGAGCCGAGCCCAGCGGCCACCACATCGGCACCCTGGCTCGTCGCGCCCTCGGCGAACGCGGCGGCGAGCGGACCCGACGAGGCCCGCATGTCGTGCGCCGTCACGATCTGACGGGCGCCGGTGAAGCTGACGAACGCCGCCCCGAGCGCCCGCGCGACCCGCTCGTCGAGCTGGTCCGGAACGATGCCGCGGACGTCGTACGCCTTGACGATCGAAGACAGGTCGAGGCGGCCGGACACGCCGCGAGCCTACTCGGCGGCGTCGATGCCGGGCCGGCGTACGCCGGACGTCAGCGCATCTTGCGGGTGTGCGCGATCACGGTGTCGAAGGAGAGGTCGACCGTGCGACCGCTGACGGACTCCTGCCAGAGCTTGGTCTCGCAGTGGTGGCAGGAGACGAACTCGACGGACGTGCCGTCGGTCAGGGTCATGCCGATCTCGGTAAGGCGGACATCGCCGCAGGTGTCGCACGAGCGTCCGGAGCGCGCACTGCGCTGGGTCAGCGAGGCGGTCCCGGCGGTGCGCTGTGCGGGCATGAGCGAGGGGGCTGAGAGGAAAGGCACAGGGGATCTCCGGGGGCTGCGAGTGGCTGCGACGGGGGAGCCTTCGGCCGATCGGGGGAAATACTTGAGTCCGACTTCAGATCGGCTGCCCGCCGGCATCCTCCACCGGATCGACGTGGCGCAGGATGCGGAGATGGCCGCGCCGGGCGCCCTCGGTCATCGGGGGCGCCAGCGGACGGGCCGGCCGCGCGGCCTCTCGCACCGCATCGGCGAGCGCCTCCAGGTCGTCACTGCTCGGGCCGGAGCTCCCCGGGTCGGTCTCTTGTCGGACGACGTCCCAGCCCCGGGGCGCGACCAGCCGGCCGGCATGGACGTCACAGAGGTCGTAGCAGTGCGGTTCCGCGTAGGTCGCCAGTGGTCCCAGCACCGCTGTCGAGTCGGCGTAGACGTAGGTCAGGGTGGCGACGGCCGGCTGTCCACAGGCGGCGCGGGAGCAGCGGCGTCGGAGGCTCACGAGGCGGTAACGCTAGCGGCCCGGCGCGCGGTTGGCCGGCACCGCCGCGCCGGATCGCCGCGCCGGATCGCAGTGTTGGATCGCAGTGTTGGTCGCCGCGCCGGATCGCCGTGTCGGGCCGCCGTGCCGCACGGCAGGTTCGGGCCGCGGGCTACGGTACGGCGTCGTGGAGCCACGCCAGGGATGCCGGCGGCGCGGCCGTGACCGGCGCGGTCGCGGCCTGCGGGGCTCGCTCGTGCCGCCCGGCGTGCCGCTTTCACGCACCCGGGCCCAGCGCTTCGACGACCTCGTGCTCGACGCCGTCGAGCACCTCGAGGAACGCTGGTCGGACCAGCTCGTTGGGGTCGAGTTCGCGGTCGAGGACGTGCCGCCCGCCGGCTCCGACGCGACGTCGGACGACGACCCCGTGCCGCTGGGGCGGGTGGTGCCGGCCGCCGGCCGGGAGCCGGCCCGCGTCGTCGTCTACCGACGACCGGTCGAGGCTCGGGGTTCCGAGCCGCAGGCGCTCGCCGACCTCGTCCACGACGTCGTCGTCGAGCAGGTCGCAGCCCTGCTCGGAATGGATCCGGACGTCGTCGATCCGCCGTACGACGACGAGACTTAGCGGTCTCGCCGGCTCAGGAGGCGTGGCGCTTGAGGCGCCGGCGCTCCCGCTCGGACAGGCCGCCCCAGATGCCGAAGCGTTCGTCATGCTGCAGCGCGTACTCGAGGCACTGGTTGCGCACGTCACATCCGGTGCAGACGCGCTTCGCCTCCCGAGTCGAGCCGCCCTTCTCGGGAAAGAAAGCCTCCGGGTCGGTCTGGGCGCACAGCGCCTGCTCCTGCCAACTCGGCTCGACCGCTTCGGCCGGGTCGGAGACTTCGAACAGCACTCGAAGCTCGTCCACGACGCCTCCTCCATCGGGCACCCTGGCGTACGGAGCCCGTCGGTGTGGCGTGTCCATGCCCGCCGCGGGTGCGGAGGCACGGGGAAAACGACACGCGTGAAATTACACGCGCGGCATCACCGGTTCGTCAAGTGGTCGGGGAAAGTTTCTGTAATCGGACCATCACTGTGGGCGACCGCGAACGGAGCTAGGCGCAACGGACCGGCGCGACGCCGTACGCCGTCGTGCGCTGCCGGGTGGGCCGGCCGACCATTGCCGCCATCGCCTGAAGCTCGCCGACCGTCCTGCTGCTGCCGTGCTGCGACCCGGCCATTCGGCTGATCGTCTCCTCCATCAGCGTCCCGCCCAGGTCGTTGACCCCGCCGCGCAGGACCGCAGCGCACCCGTCGGCGCCCAGCTTCACCCAGGAGCACTGAATGTTCGGGATGGCACCGTGCAGCAACAGCCGGGCGAGAGCGTGCACCGCCCGGTTGTCGTCGCTGGTCGGCCCTGGCCGGGCGAGCCCGGCCAGGTAGAGCGGCGCGTTCTGGTGGACGAAGGGCAGCGGGACGAATTCGGTGAAACCGCCGCTGTCGGACTGCAAGCGGGCGAGCAGGCGCAGGTGCGCTACCCAGTGCGCCGGCGTGTCGACGTGCCCGTACATCATCGTCGAGGTGCTCGGAATGCCGAGCGAGTGGGCCGTGCCGATGACTTCGAGCCACATCGCGGCCGGCAACTTGCCCTTGGTCAGGATCCAGCGGACATCGTCGTCGAGGATCTCCGCCGCGGTGCCCGGGATCGAGTCGACGCCCGCCTCCTTCGCGGCGAGCAGCCAGTCCCGGATCGACAGGCCGGTGCGCGCGGCCCCGTTGACGACCTCCATGGGGCTGAACGCATGCAGATGGATGTCGGGCGCCCGCCGCTTCACCTCGCGGGCGATGTCGAAGTAGGCGGTGCCGGGCAGGTCCGGGGAGATACCGCCCTGCAGGCAGACCTCTGTCGCGCCGGCCGCCCACGCCTCCTCGACGCGATCCCCCACTTGGTCGAGCGAGAGCGTGTAGGCGTCCGCGTCCGTACGGCGCTGGGCGAAGGCACAGAAGCGGCAGCCCGTGTAGCAGACGTTGGTGAAGTTGATGTTGCGGTTGATCACGTACGTCACGACGTCGCCCACCGTGTCTCGCCGTACGCCGTCGGCGAGGGCGCAGACCGCATCGAGGGCCGGGCCGTCGGCGGTGACGAGGGCGAGTGCCTGCGCCTCCGTGATTCCGGCCGGGTCGTCCGCCGCACGCAGCAGCGCAGTACGGACGTCGGCGTCGAGCCGCTGCGGCGCCCGCTGCTGGGCCCGCTGCTGGGCCTGCTGCTCGGCGACGGAATCTCGCAGCGCGTCCCAGTCGCCGTACGCGGCGTCGAAGTCACCGCGCCGGTCGCTCGACCTCCCCTCGACGTCGATGCTCACGTTGAGGTCGACCCGACCGCCGGACACCCACCCACCATCCGGCTCCTGCCAGGGAAGGCCCACGGGATTTACGTCCCGCCCGAGCCCGTCCGGGCGCGCCAGGGCGGCGACGTGCCCGCTCAGCCGCGGGTCGAGCCACGGCTCTCTCTGGTACGGCGGATAGACCGTGAGCCTCTCCTGGAGGTCGAAGCCCGCGGCCGCGCTGTACCGGGCCAGCGCCTCGATCTGTGGCCAGGGGCGCTCCGGGTTGACATGGTCGGGGGTGAGCGGTGAGACGCCGCCCCAGTCGTCGATGCCGGCCCGGAGCAGTTGCGCGTACTCCCCTGCGCCTTCTTCTCCGCCTGTAACGCCGGCACCGCCGGCTCCTCCGTCGCCGATCAGGTTCGGCGGCGCCTGCAGCCGGGCGGCGGGACCGAGCACAAGTCGGGCGACGGCGACGGTCGCGGCAAGCTCGTCGACAGACGGCTCGCCCGCCGAGCGCATCGCGGTGTCCGGCTTGGCGCGAAAGTTCTGCACGATGACTTCCTGGATGCCGGCGTACTGACGCGCCACCCGCCGGATCGTGAAGATGGCGTCGACGCGCTCCTCGATCGTCTCGCCGATGCCGACGAGGATTCCGGTCGTGAACGGCACGTTGCTCCGCCCGGCGTCCTCGAGGACGCGCAGCCGGACAGCGGGGTCCTTATCCGGGCTGCCATGATGGGCGCCTCGCGGGTCGTCGTAGAGTCGCCGGCTCGTGGTCTCGAGCATCATCCCCATCGAGGGGGCCACCGGCTTCAGCCGCTGGAAGTCCTCCCACGTCAGCACGCCGGGGTTGAGGTGGGGCAACAGCCCGGTCTCCTCCAGCACCCGGATCGCGCAGGCCCTGAGATAGTCCAGCGTGCTCGAGTAGCCGGCGGCGTCGAGCCAGGACCGGGCGACCGGCCACCGGTCCTCCGGGCGGTCGCCGAGGGTGAACAGGGCCTCCTTGCAGCCCATCTGCTGGCCGCGCCGCGCGATGTCGAGCACCTCGTCGATCGAGAGGTACGGCGCGGCGAGCCGCTTGGGCGTGGTCACGAACGTGCAGTAGCGGCAGCGGTCTCGGCAGAGCCGGGTGAGCGGGATAAAAACCTTGCGCGAGTACGTCACGACGCCCGGACGGCCCGCCGACGCGAGGCCCGCGTCGCGGACCCCCGACGCTGCCGCACAGAGCCGGTCCAGGTCCGCGCCGCGGGCCTGCAGCAGCACTGCCGCCTCGACCGGGTCGAGCGCGACTCCGTCGGCGGCCCGGCGCAGGGCCCGCCGGAGCGCACTGGGCGTAGCTCTCGCAGTCACGCTTTCCGCTCCGCGCACGTCCTGCCCATGACCGGGAACACTACGCGTGGGCGCCCGTTCCAACAGTCGCCAGCGGCCATCGCACGGTGAAGGGGCTCGGCGAGGACTGCTCACAGATCACCCCCTGAGGAACCGGCGCAGGAATCGTTCCGTGATTGCCCGGTGATCGCTCGAGTGATCGTCCGAGTGATCGTCCGAGTGATCGTCCGAGTGATCGTCCGAGTGATCGTCCGAGGCAAACATGGTGTCGCGACCAGGGAAAACATCGAGATCATCCCTCGGACGATCGCTCGGACCTGCTGATCATGGCTGTTACGCGGGTCGGCGGCGGTGGGTGGCCCGCTCAGAATCGATGCGCTCTTGAAGAGCGCGGACTTCCGCGACCATAGCGGCGGGATTCGACCGGACGTCGCTCGCCCGAAAGTGCAGTACGCGCCACCCCAGGCGCGTGAGCCGGCGGTCCCGCCGACCGTCGCGCTCGATCGCTGCCTTGGTCGAATGGGCGGCGTGCCCGTCTATCTCGACCGCCACCCACCGCGCCTCGTCGGCGAGGTCAACCCGGGCGACGAGCCACCAGCCGTCCCAGATCTCATACTGGGGCTGCAGCACTATTCCGGCGGCCGCGAAGTGACCGCCCGCCTCCGCCTCGAGCACGGACTCGAACGCCGGATCGAACTCGTCCACAACGATCCGTAGCGTCCGCAACCCGACCCGTCCACCGAAACCCTCGGCAACCCGCAGCACGTCATCGGCCCCGAGGAGCTGACGGCGTACGACGTCGTACAGGACCCCGCGCAGCCGGGCTGCCTCGGACACCTGAGCAAGATCGACGATCGTTCTAGCCAACGGCATGACCCGCAGTCCATGCGCGAGAACCGGCTCCGGCAACCGGGTGGACTGCCGGACCTGCAGTCCGGGACGCCAGTTCAGGCGACGACCGTGTCGCACAGTCACCCATACGTCATCGTTGCCGCCACGAAGGTCAACTCCTAGCAAACGGGCAGCCGTGTCGTGACTGAAGCGAGCCCCCTCGCCGGCGTACAGGAGACCGGCCATGGCGCGGAGTTCCGAGGTCCGTTTGGCGGTTCCGGCGCAGTACACCCTTGGGTGGATCACCGCCCAGATGCCGCGGTCCAGCCGGTCGCGCACCGATCCCGGCGAGTGACCGGCGGCGAGCGCCTGGGCGAGGGTGAACGCGCCCGCCTGACGCCGCGCCACGGTTCCGAGGCGAAAGTCTGGCGTGTCTGGAATCGCTGACCGCGGCATGTGCCCGACGGTGCCAGCCGATCGACGTACCCGACAGGTCGGCGGCCCGAAACTGTGGATAACTCCCGCCGGGGCCCCACATGATTGTCCGAGGCACGGTCCGAGGGATCGTCCGAGGACGAACCTCGGCGTTTGCCCAGGTCGGCCTCCTTCATCTCCTCGGGCGATCACTCGGGCGATCACTCGGGCGATCTTGGCGAAGCGGTACGGAGCAATGGGAAGCGTCGTGAGCCGTCCCGGACTCCGTTGGATGCCCGACCCAGAGCCGGCTGGGAAGATAGGCCGATGCGGATCGTGGCGCTGGCCGGTGGCATCGGTGCGGCGCGCTTCCTTCGGGGGTTGAAAGCGGCGGCGCCGGATGCGGAGATCACCGTCATCGGCAACACCGGAGACGACATCAGCCTGCTCGGCCTGCGGGTCTGCCCCGACCTCGACACGGTGATGTACACCCTCGGCGGCGGCATCGAGGAGGACCAGGGCTGGGGCCGGGCCGGTGAGACGTGGCAGGTCAAGGCAGAGCTGGCGGCGTACGACTTCGGCCCGACATGGTTCGGCCTCGGCGACCGCGACCTTGCCACGCATCTCGTCCGGACGCAGCTGCTCGACGCCGGATACCCGCTCAGCCAAGTCACCGCGGCGCTGTGTGAGCGATGGCAACCCGGCGTCCGGCTGCTGCCGATGTCCGACGACCGGGTGGAGACCCATGTGGTGATCGACGACGGCGAGGGCCGCCGGGCGATCCACTTTCAGGAGTACTGGGTGCGGCTGCACGCCCAACCCCGCGCGCTCGCCATCGTGCCGGTCGGCGCCGAACACGCCAAGCCGGGGCCGGGCGTGCTCGACGCGCTCGCCGCCGCCGACGTGATTCTCCTGCCGCCCAGCAACCCGGTGGTGAGCATCGGCATCATCCTCGGCGTGCCGGGCGTCCGAGATGCGGTGCGTACGGCGGGCGCACCCGTCGTGGGGGTCTCCCCCATCGTCGGCGGCGCGCCGGTGCGGGGCATGGCGCACCGGGTGCTCCCGGCGATCGGCGTGGAGACGACTGCGGAGGCGGTGGGCCGCCACTACGGCGCCCGGATCGGCGCCGGCCTGCTCGACGGGTGGCTCGTGGACACCGCCGACGACGGCACGTCCGTGCCCGACGTCACCGTGCGAGTGGCGCCGCTGCTCATGACCGACGTCCCGGCCGCAGCGGCGATCGCCCGGCGGGCGCTGGAGCTTGCGGAGGCGGTCGCCCGGTGATCGGTATCGAGCCGGTGCCCGGACTGCCGGAGATCCGCTCGGGAGACGACATCGCCGTCATGATCGCCGCGGCGGTGCCGCTTCACGAGGGCGACGTGGTGGTCGTCACATCGAAGATCGTCAGCAAGGCCGAGGGCCGCCTCGCCGCCGTCGACCGGCAGAAGGCAATCGACGCGGAGACCGTCCGGGTGGTCGCCCGTCGCGACACGACTCGCATCGTCGAGACGAAGCACGGGCTGGTCCTCGCCGCCGCCGGCGTCGATGCCTCGAACGTGGAATCCGGCACGGTGGTGCTGCTCCCCGACGATCCGGACGCCAGCGCCCGGCTGCTCCGCGACCGGCTTCGGGAGCTGACCGGCACGCGCGTCGCCGTCGTCGTGACCGACACCTTCGGCCGGCCGTGGCGGCGCGGACTCACCGACGTCGCGATCGGGGTGGCCGGGCTCGCGCCGCTCGTCGACCACCGAGGCGACTCCGACCGCTACGGCAACCTGCTCGTCGCCACCGAGATCGCGCTCGCCGACGAGGTGGCGGCCGCGGCGGAGCTGGTCATGGGCAAGCTCGATGGCGTGCCGGTCGCGGTCCTCCGCGGCCTGGCGTACGACGAGAGCGACGTCGGCGCGCGGGTCCTGGTGCGGCCGCCGGAGGAGGACATGTTCCGGTTCGGCGCCGGTGACGTCGTACCGGCCCGCCGTACGATCCGCGCCTTTTCCGCCCAACCGGTCGACCCGGCGGCGCTACGGCGAGCGGTCGCCGCCGCGCTCACCGCACCCGCCCCGCACCACACCACGCCGTGGCGCTTCGTCCTGCTCGAGGGCGCGGACACCCGACGCCGCCTGCTCGACGCGATGCGGGAGGCGTGGCGGGCCGACCTCCGGCGCGACGGCTTTCCCTCGGACGCCGTCGAGCGGCGGATCCGTCGGGGCGCTCCGCTCTACCGCGCGCCCTGCCTGCTCGTGCCGTGCCTAGTCGCCGACGGCGCCCACGGTTACCCCGACGAGCGGCGCGCGGCGGCGGAGCGGGAGATGTTCCTCGTATCGGTGGGCGCTGCCGTGGAAAACCTGCTGGTCGCCCTGACCGCCGAGGGGCTCGGGTCGTGCTGGGTGTCGAGCACGATGTTCTGCCGCGACGTCGTACGCCGGCAGCTCGACCTGCCCGAGGACTGGGAGCCGATGGGCGCGGTGGGCATCGGTCACCCCGCTGAGGCGCCGCGCGAGCGGCCGCCGCGCGACGTCGCGGACTTCCTGCTGGTCCGGTAGCGGCCGCCGGCGAATGCCGCCGGTCAGCAGGCCCGAAGGTCCTGCGGAGCGAAGCGCGGACCGAACCGCGGCGCTCGTACGCCGCTCGTCTCCAGCAGCCGGACCGCGCGGTAGCGGTGCCCACGCCACGGTTCGAGCAGCTCCAGCATCCCGGCGTCGTCGACCGGCCGGCCGGCGAGCGCCCAGCCGACGTAGGACGGCAGGTGATAGTCGCCGACCGAGACGGCGTCGGCGTCGCCGTGCGCCCGCTGCATCACCTCGGCCGCCGTCCACACCCCGATGCCGGGCACCGCCATCAGCCGGCGACGCGCCTCGTCGAGACCCATGGCGAGCGTCTGCTCCAGCCGGTGCGCCACGCCGGCCGCGGTGACGATCGCGCGCGACCGCGCGCCGTCGACGCCGGCCCGGTGCCAGTCCCACGACGGCACCCGGCGCCATCCCCGCGCCGCCGGTACGACGAGCATGCCCGCCGGAGCCGGCCCGGGGGCCGGCGTGCCGTGCCGGCGCAGCAGGTAGCGCCACGCGCGCCGCGCCTCGTCGCCCGTCACCTTCTGCTCGAGGACGGCCGGGACGAGCATCTCGAGCACCAGGCCGACCCGTGGCACCGCCAGCCCGGGGTGCCGGCGGGCCGCGTCCCGAAGCGGCGCACCCGGGACGAAGCCGGCGTCGTCGTCCTGGCTTCCGGCCAGCGAGGGCAGGGCGGCCAGCGCCCACGCCGCACCGCCTCCCCAGGCCGTGCCGCCAACCTCCCCGCTCCCGACCTGTCGCAAAGCCAAGGTCGCCGGCCCCTCCGGTGTGCAGAACGTCCGCCACAGCGTCCCGTCGACCAGGCGGTGGCAGGGGTCACCGGCGCCACGGCGCAGTGGCGCGAGGGTCGCGAGCAGGTCGAGCGGACGACGCGGTCGGTACGTCGTCTCCAGCGGCACGGCGAGAATCTAGACTGTCGAAGTCTGACCCGACGGCAACGGAAGCAGCGTGGCGAAGAAACAGCACGTGCAGGCGAAGAAGCGTGACGCCAAACAGCGTCGCGCCCACATCGACGAGCTGAAGCGCCGGCAGCGAGCCGGAGAGCGGCGCCGTACGGCGTTGACGATCGTCTCCGCGCTGGTCATCGGCCTGATGCTGGTCGGCTTCGTTGCCTACTCCAGGTGGGCGCCGAAGCGGGTCGGCCACGTCGCCGGTGCCAGTGCCGCCGCCAAGAAGGCCGGCTGCACCGGCGTCCGCAACGATCCTGCCGGCAGCCGAGCGCACAAGACGCCCGCGGTGAAGTACGACGCCTCGCCGCCGAGCTCGGGCGACCACAACGCGGATCCCCTCCCGGAGCAGCCGCAGTTCTTCGGACGCGACGTGAAGGCGCCGCTGCTGACCGAGCGGGCCGTGCACAACCTCGAGCACGGCTTCGTCGTCGGCTGGTACGACTCCGCCCTGCCGCAGCTGCAGGTCGACAAGCTCAAGGCCGCGAGCGCCACGGCTACCCGCTTCCTCGCCGTTCCGTGGACCCGCGGCACGTTTTCCGGCGGCCGGCACTTCGTGCTCACGTCGTGGCAGCGCTCACAGCGCTGCGAGACCGTCTCGCCCGACGTGATCGCGCAGTACACCGACAAGTTCGTCAACTCCCCACTGGCCCCCGAGGTGGGCGGCACCGGCGGCTCGCCGTTGACGAGCCCGACCCCCGCCGTCACCCCGTCCAGCCGGCCGAAGCCGTCACCCTCGTCGACAAAGTGAGCACTGGGCGGCGCCAGCCGCCGGAGTAGCTGGGGATCGCAGCCGGGGTCAGGCGTCGCTGGAGAAACGGACCGCGCCGTCAGCCAGCTCGGCGCCCGGCCACAGCCTGATGCCGCGACATAGCTCGTTGCCGGCGCCAACCTGCACGTCGTCCCCGACGACCGCCTCGTCGAGCACGCAGTTCGCGCCGATCGACGAGCCTCGCCCGACCACCGACCGGCGCAGTCGCGCGCCCGGACCGACGACGGCGCCGTCGAGGAGCACCGACGCATCGACGACGGCCCCGCGGCCGATCACGCAGTCGCGGCCGACCGTCGTACCGCCGGCGAGGGTGGCGTCGGTCGCGACCGACGCCCCGGCCAGCGCGAGGAACGCGCCAGGCGGTCCGGACAGGGCCGGTGACGGGGCGACCCCGGTGACCAGATCGGTCGAGCCGGTGACGTAGGCGGCGGGCGTACCCAGGTCGAGCCAGTACGCCGGCTCGACGTAGGCCTGCACGAGCGTGCCGGCGACGAGCAGCGCCGGGAAGGTCTCGCGTTCGACCGAGACCGGCCGGCCGGCCGGGATCAAGTCGATCAAAGACCTGCGGAAGACATAGCAGCCGGCGTTGACGCGGTTGGTCACCGGCTCCGGCATCTTCTCGAGGAACGCCGTCACCCGCCCGCTCGAGTCCACGGGGACGCAGCCGAACGGCCTGGCGTCCGGCACTTCGATGAGGTGCAGCGTCACGGCAGCGGCGGACCGCCGGTGCTCGGCCACCTGGGCGGCCATGTCATGCCCGGAGACGACGTCCCCGTTGAGCACGAGCACCGGCTCGTCGGGAGCTGAGTGCAGCCGGTCGGCGACGTTGCGGATGCCGCCGCCCGTGCCGAGCGGCTCGGGCTCGGTGACGTAGTCGAGCTCGAGCCCCAGGGACGACCCGTCGCCGAAGTGCTCGGCGAAGACGTGCGCCTGGTACGACGTGCCGAGCACCGCGCGCCGCACTCCGGCGGCCCGTAGCCGAGCCAGCTGGTGGGTGAGGAACGGCACCCCGGCGACCGGAAGCATCGGCTTCGGTGTGGTCACGGTGAGCGGCCGCAGCCGCGTACCTCGGCCGCCGACCAGCAGGACGGCTTCCAGCGTCACTCCTCGACGGCGCGGGCGTAGGACGCGAGGTGCGCCTCGGCGCTCGCCTCCCACGTGAACTCCCTGGCGCGGGCGAGCCCGGCATCCCGGAGCTGGGCACGTCGCCCCGGGTCGTCGAGCAGCCCGACCAGCGCGGCGCCGATCGACTCCACGTCGGGCTCCGTGTAGGCGACGGCCTCACCACCGACCTCCGGCAGGGACAGCCGGTGCGTGGTGAGCACCGGTGCGCCGGACGCCATCGCCTCGAGGACCGGCAGGCCGAAGCCCTCGCCGCGGCTGGGGTACCCGACGACGATCGCGCCGCCGAGGAAGCCGGGCAGGTCGGTGAAGCGCAGGTAGCCGGGGCGGACCACGCGCAACGGCGGCGGCACCTCGGCGATCGCGCGGTCGACCTCGTCGTCCCAGCCGACCCCGCCGGCGAGCACCAGCGCCGGCGGGTTCTCCCGGCCGCCGACCGCCTTGACCCAGCCGCGGATGAGGGCCGGGACGTTCTTGCGGGGCTCGAGCGCGCCGAGAAAGGCGACGTAGGGCGTGTCGTGCAGCCCGAGCCGCGACGAGACCCGGGTCACCTCCGCCTCCGACGGCGGTCGGAACGTCGTGGTGTCGACGCCGTGGTAGGCGACGTCGACGTTGGTGGGGTCGGCGTCGAGGATGCGGATGAGCTCGTCGCGGGTGGCCTTGGACGGCACGATGGAACGGGTGGCGCGGCGCAGCGCCGTACGGATCGCGGAGCGGAAGAACGTCCCCTTCACCGCGGTGTGCAGCTCGGGGTCGGTGAAGAACGTCGCGTCGTGAATCGTCACGACCACCGGCCGGCCGGCCCGCAGCGGCATCGTGTAGTGCGGCGAGTGCATGACCTTCGCATCGACCTGCTGTGCCACCAAAGGCAGGCCGGTCTGCTCCCAGGCGAGTCGGGCGGGACGGTGCGAGATGGCTGCCGGACCGGCCACGATCTGCGCGTCCGGCGCGAGCCGGCCGTAGCGCTCGGCGTCGGCCCGCTGGCAGGCGACCGCGATGTCGGCGCCGGCCTTGCCCAGCGCGGCGATCAGGCCGTCGACGTAGCGACCCACGCCGCCACGGTCGGCGGGAACTGCGGTGGCATCTACGAGCACCCGCGGCGCGGCCTCCATGACGGGCCTCGCGCTCCCTTCCGTTCCCCAGACAGGACGATTCAAGGCCGACGAAGTCCCCGACAGACCTGACTTTCAGCCTACGCCGAGGGAAGGCCTGCTCGGGGTCCAAACCCGCCGACGACACCGGCTTTCCGCCGCCCCTCAGCGGGGGCGGGCCTGCTGGTCGGGATCCGGTACGCCGGCGCGGCGCGGGCTCCGCAGGGAGACGACACCCGCCCAGACGAGGTCGCCGCCGCTCATCAGCACCCGGGAGACGACCGCGACGACGAGAGCCGCACCCGGCCGGACGGCCGGCGCGATCGCCGCCGTGAGCGCGGCTTCGCGAACCCCGATCCCGGCCGGCACCAGCACGGTCAGGAAGCCGACCGACCAGGCGAGCGCGAAGGCCCCGACCGACAGCGGGACGACGCTGCCCCGGGAAGCGCCGAGGTCGGCGGCCAGCACGGCGACGTGCAGCCCGTAGCCGATCCATGCCAGCACCGCCCAGCCGAACGCGGTCGCGATGCCACGGGGCGAGAGCGGTCGCTCCAGCGGCTCGCGCCGGACGAGACGCAGCGCCGCGTCGATCCCCGGGTTCAGCACCCGGGGGTGCAGCGCGACGGCGAGCAGCGGAATAGCGGCGAGCGCCGGCCAGAACCGGGCCGTGGCCGGCCGCGGAAGCAGCGGGAGGGTCAGCGCGGCCAGCGCGAGCCCCGAGCCGAGGCTCAGCACGACGCCGAGGACGCCCGCTGCTGCCGCTCGCCGGCGCGGCACGTGCGCGTCGTGCGCCAGCTCGACCTGACCGACGAGCCACCACACCGAGCCGGGCAGATACTTGCCGAGCTGTCCGAGGAAGAACACCCGCCCCGCGTCGGGCAGCGGCAAGGGCGAGCCGAGGTCGACGAGCAGCGCCCGCCAGGACAGCATGGTGGCGAACAGACCCGCCAGCACGGCCAGCAGCGCTGCGGCGATGGCGAGGGCGTCGAGCTGCGCGGCGGCGCGTCGTACGTCGTCCCAGCGGGCGGCGATCGCCGCGATCCCGAGCCCGACGGCGAGCAGCGCGACACCGATGCGAACCGCCCGGTTCGCCACCAGACGGCGCAGCACGCGGTCATGGTAGGCGCGCCGGTACTGTTCCGAGTCGTGCGCGTGCTGGGCTTCGGGACCTACGACGCTCTCGTGCATCCCCGGATCGGCGTCCTGCTCGAGGGGCTGCGCGCCCATGGCGACGAGGTCGGTGAGGTCAACGCGCCACTCGGCCTCGACACCGCGGCCCGGGTCGCCATGCTGCGGCAGCCGTGGCGGCTGCCCGTGCTGGCGTGGCGGCTCCTGCGGCGCTGGACTCGGCTGACCAGCGGCGCGCGGCGCGCAGGGCCGGCCGACGTGGTGATCGTGGGCTACCTCGGGCACTTCGACGTGCTTCTGGCGCGCCGGTTGTTCCGGCGTACGCCGATCGTGCTCGACCACCTCGTCGGCGCCGGCGACACCGCGCGCGACCGGGGCGAGACCGGCGGCATCAGGATCCGCCTGCTGGGCCTGGTCGACGCCGCGGCGCTGCGGGCCGCCGACGTCGTCGCGGTCGACACCGAGGAGCATCGGCGGCTGCTGCCGCCGGAGCAGCGGAGCAAGGGGGTCGTGGTGCCGGTGGGCGCGCCGGACTGGTGGTTCCGCCGGTCGGCGCCGCAGCCGAGAAGCGGGTCGCTGCTGGTGCTCTTCTTCGGACTCTTCACGCCGCTGCAGGGCACGGCCGTCATCGGCGCTGCGCTCGGCCTGCTCGCCGACGAGGCGGGCGTCGAGGCCGTGCTGGTGGGCACCGGGCAGGAGTACGCGGCGGCGCGTGCTGCGGCCGCAGCCAACCGGCGGGTGACCTGGATCGACTGGGTCCCGCCGGGGGAGCTGCCGTCTCTCGCGGTCGCCAGCCACGTCTGCCTCGGCATCTTCGGTACGACGCCCAAGGCGCTGCGCGTCGTACCGAACAAGGCCTACCAGGCGGCCGCGGCCGGCTGCGCGATCCTCACCTCGGACACCCCGCCGCAGCGGCGCGCGCTGGGCGACGCCGCGGTTTACGTCCCGCCGGGAGATCCCGCTGCCCTCGCTGCGACGCTGCGCGCGCTTGCGGCAGACCGGGACCGGCTGGCGATGCAGCGAGCCGCCGCAGCTGCGCTCGCCGACGCGGCGTTCCGGCCGGCTGCGGTCGTTCGCCCGCTTCGCGACCGGCTCGCCGAACTGCTGCCGCAGGGCGCCGCCCGGTGACCCTTCCGCCGCTCACCTTCAACGCCTGGCTGCGGTACGACGTCGTACGCCGGCTAATGCCGGCCGACGTGCGCAGCGTGCTGGAGATCGGCTGTGGCCAGGGCGCGGTCGGCGCGCGGCTGGCCGCCGCCGGCTACGACTACCTCGGGCTCGAGCCGGACGACGTTTCGTACCGGCGGGCGGCCATGCGGCTCGCGGCCGTCGGTCGCGGAGAGGTCCGCCACGAGGCGCTGGCCGCGCTCGACTCCGGCGACCGCTTCGACCTGGCGTGCGCCTTCGAGGTGCGGGAGGACCAAGATGAAGGCGGGCAGGAGAGAG
>JBBSIN010000052.1:0-17193 GCA_038232055.1 Mycobacteriales bacterium | reverse complement strand
GTCACCGATGAACAACACCGTGCAGCAACTCCCCCAGATAGCCCGACACGAACACAGCACCCGGAGACACCTGCAACCTAATGATCAAGTGCTCACGCCGAGGCAGGCACGACATCCCATCAGCAGTCCAGTCACCGGCGAACCGGCAGGCGCACGATCTGTCACTAGGCCTCCCGAAGGGACCAGGCTGGATGAGTGCTGACCTACCGGCCGCTGCTGCAGCTGAGCCTCCCATCGAAGCCCCGCTGATCTCATTAGGCTGGGCCGGTGACCAGCGACATCGCCGACCTCGACCTCTCCCCCGACGGGCCGGTCGTCGTCGAGGAGTGGCTCGGCGCCGCCGCCCGGTCCTATCCCCGCCGGCCGGGGAACGTCCTCGCCGTCCTCGAGCGTGCGGTACGCCGCTGGCCGGACGCGGTCGCCTTTGTCTCCCCCGACGGTACGACGACGACGTACGCCGGCTTCGAGCGGCGCGTCGAGCAGGCGGCGGCGGCCCTGCTCGGCACGGGCCTGCGCCCCGGCGATGCCGTCGCGGTCGCCGACCGCAACTCCCTCGACCTCGCGACGGCGATCTTCGGCTGTGCCCGCGCCGGTCTGGTCATGGTCGGCCTCAACACTCGGCTGGCGCCGACGCAGTGGACCTACATGCTGAGCAACTCCGAAGTCCGACTGACCTTGGCGAGCCAGGACTACCTCGGCGCGCTGCCCGAGGCCCGGCTGCTCGGGGAGGTGCTGAGCGACAGCGGCCCTGACTCGGCGTACGAGCCGGCAGAGCTGCCGGCGCCAGCGGAGGACGCCGCCTACGCCGTCGTCTACACCTCTGGCACCACCGGGCGGCCCAAGGCCAGTCAGGTCGTGCACCGCTGCAGCGTGCACTCCGCGATGAGCTACCAGAAGGTGCTGGGGTTGCGGCCGGGCGAGCGCGCGGCCGTCCTGTTCCCGCTGTACTACATCTCCGCGATGCATGCGCACGTGCTGCCCGCCATGCTCGCCGGCGCGACCTGCGTGCTCGTCGACACCAGCTCGCCCCGCAACTACGTCGAAACGCTGCACCGCGAGGACATCTCCTGGGCGTACGCCGTTCCGTCGTGGTGGCTGCTCTGTACGCGCCTGCCCGCGTTCCGGCGGTCATACCTGCCGAGGCTCGACCGGCTGGCCGCCGGCGGCGCGGTCTTTCCGCCGCCGCTCGTCGCCGCGCTGCGCGAGCGACTGCCCGGCACCCGGCTGCTCGACATCTACGGACTGTCCGAGACGCACTCGCCGGCGACGATGCTGCTCGACGCCGAGTTCGCCGCGAAGCCCGGCTCGGTCGGCCGCCCGCTGCCGTGCATGGAGGCCGAGGTGCGCGACGGCGAGGGCCGCGCGCTTCCCCCGGGGACAGCCGGGGAGCTGCACCTGCGCGGATCCCTCGTCACGACGGGGTACGCCGGTGACCCCCGCGCGACGAGCGACGCCATCCGCGACGGATGGTTCCGCACGGGCGACGTGGCGCGGATCGACGCCGACGGCTTCGTATTCGTGCTCGACCGCGTCAAGGACATGATCAACCGAGGCGGCAACAAGGTCTTCTCGGCCGAGGTCGAGGCGCTACTGCGAGCCCACCCGGACATCGAGGACGCCGCCGTGGTCGCGGTTCCGGATGCGATCGCCGGCGAGGCGGTTGCGGCGTACGTCGTACTGCGCCCCGGCTGCGCGCTTGCCGCCGCGGAAATCCGCGGCTGGGTACGCGACGGAATGGCCGACTACGCCGCGCCTCGCGACGTACACGTCCTCGACGCGCTTCCGCACAACGCCGTGGGCAAGACGGACAAGGTCGCGCTGCGGGCCGGGACGTCGAGCACCTAGGCTGCTCCGGTGACTTCGGCCGGCGTGCTCATGGCGATCGGCGGCGCGGAGGACAAGACCGGCGGCAAGACCGTCCTCACCCGCTTCACCGAGCTGGCCGGTGGACCGACGGCCCGGATCGCGGTCATCGGTACGGCGTCGGAGATCGGGGCGGCGGTCCTCAACCGGTACCGCATCCTCTTCGCCGGCCTCGGCGTGCACGACGTCGTGGGCCTCGACCCACAGTCGCGGGAGCAGGCATCGGCCGACGCGGCGGTAGGTCCGCTCGAGCGGGCAACCGGCGTCTTTCTCACCGGCGGCAACCAGCTGCGCCTCGGGACCATCCTCGCCGGTACGGCGCTCGGCTCCGCCGTGGTGGCCGCGCACCGGCGCGGCGCCGTCATTGGCGGCACGTCCGCCGGGGCGAGTGCCTTCTCCGAGCACATGATGTCCTTCGGCGCGCCCGGCGCGACGCCGAAGAACCGGATGTCCCAGCTCTCCGCCGGCCTCGGCCTGCTGCCCGGGGTGATCGTCGACCAGCACTTCACCCAGCGGAACCGGATCGGCCGGCTGCTCTCGCTCGTCGCCGCGTCACCGGGTCAGCTCGGCATCGGCGTCGACGAGGACACGGCGGCGGTCATCGCCGGCAAGGAGCTCGAGGTGATCGGGCGCGGCGTGGTCACCGTCGTCGACGGCAGCGGCCTGACGAGCAACGTGGCGACCGCCCGCCGCGGGACGCCCCTGCTGGTGTCCGGAGCCGTGCTGCACACGCTGCCCGCCGGCGCCCGATTCGACCTGGCCGGCCGCCGGCTGCTGGCGTCGTACGGCGAACCGGCCGCCTGGCGTCAGCCCGGCGCGCGGGAGGCCGCCGAGTGACCGCGACGACCGAAGAGGAGGGGGCCGCGATGCCCGTCGCGCCGCCGCGGCCGGAGTTGCGGATCGTGGAGACGCGGATCTACCGCGGTCCGAACTACTGGTCCTATGACCGCTCGATCGACCTGCTCGTGGACCTCGGCGTGCTGGAGGACTATCCGACCGACCGGCTGCCGGGCTTCACCGACGGGCTGCTGCGCCTGCTGCCGGGCATCGCCGAGCACACCTGCTCCCGCGGCCGACGCGGCGGGTTCCTCGAACGGTTGCGCGAGGGCACCTGGCTCGGGCACGTCGCGGAGCATGTGGCTCTGCAGCTGCAGCGCGAGGCCGGGCACGAGATCCGGCGCGGAAAGACCCGCAGCGCGAAGGAGCGCGGCCGCTACCACGTCATCTACGGCTACTCCGACGAGCGGGTCGCCCTCGCCGCTGGGCGGCTCGCCGTACGCCTCGTCAACTCCCTCGTCGAGGCCGAGCTGGGCTTCGACTTCGCCGACGAGCTCGAAGCCTTCCTCATCTCGGCCGAGCGGCTGGCCTTCGGGCCGTCGACGCAGGCGATCATCGACGAGGCAGTCCTGCGCGACATCCCGTGGCTGCGGCTCAACGAGTACTCGCTCGTCCAGCTCGGCCAGGGCGTGCACCAGAAGCGGATCCGGGCGACGATGACCTCGGTCACCTCCGCGCTCGCCGTCGACGTCGCCGGCGACAAGGAGCTGACGACCAAGCTGCTGTCCGCAGCCGGCCTGCCGGTGCCGAAGTCGGAGGCCGTGCGCGGGGTCGGCGACGCCGTCGCGGCCGCGCGGCGGGTCGGCTACCCGGTCGTCGTCAAGCCGCTCGACGGCAACCACGGGCGGGGCGTCGTACTGGATATCCCCGACGAGTCGTCGCTGCGCGCGGGATTCCCGGTGGCGCAGGAGCAGTCCCGCCGCGGCTGGGTCATCGTCGAGAGCTACGTGACCGGCAGCGACTACCGCATCCTCGTCATCGACGGCCGCATGGTGGCTGCGGCGCAGCGGCTCGCGGCGCACGTGGTCGGCGATGGGGTGCACAGCGTCGCGGCGCTCGTCGAGGAGACCAACGCCGACCCGCGGCGTGGCTACGGGCACGAGAAGGTCCTCACCAGAATCAAGGTGGACGAGGCGGCGGTCGCGCTGGTCCGCGAGCAGGGCTACGAGATGGACGCCGTGCCGCCGGAGGGTGCCACGGTCAAGCTCACCCTCACCGGCAACATGTCGACCGGGGGAATCTCGATCGACCGTACGGCGGAGATGCACCCGGACAACGTCGAGATCGCCGAGGAGGCGGCCCGCGTCGTCGGGCTCGACGTGGCGGGCATCGACTTCATCGCGCCGGACATTGCCGAGCCGGTCCGCGAGGCCGGCGGCGCCATCGTCGAGGTCAACGCGGCGCCCGGCTTCCGCATGCACACGCACCCGACGGTCGGCGAGCCGCAGTACGTCGCGAAGCCCGTCGTCGACCTGCTCTTCCCACCGGGCGCGCCGAGCCGCATCCCGATCATCGCGGTGACCGGGACCAACGGGAAGACGACGACCTGCCGGATGATCGCGCACATCTTCAAGGGCATGGGCCGCAAGGTCGGGCTGACCTCGACCGACGGCATCCTCATCGACGAGCGCCTCGTCATCCGCGCCGACGCGTCAGGACCGCGCAGCGCCCGCATGGTGCTGCAGAACCCGCGGGTCGACTTCGCGGTCTTCGAGGTGGCCCGCGGCGGCATCCTGCGGGAGGGCATCGGCTACGAGCGCAACGACGTCGGCGTCGTGCTCAACATTGCGCCCGACCACCTGGGGCTGCGCGAAATCGACACTCTGGAGGATCTCGCCAGGGTCAAGCAGGTCGTCGTCGAGGCGGTGCCGCGCTCCGGGGCTGCTGTGCTCAACGCCGACGACCCACTCGTCGTGGCGATGCGCCGTCACTGCTCGGGGGAGGTCGTCTACTTCTCGCTCGACCCGGCGAACGAGGTCGTCGAGGCGCACTGCCGGCGCGGCGGCCGGGCCGTCGTGCTCGAGAAGAGCGAGCGCGGCGACATGATCGTCATTCAGCAGGGCCGGCGGCGAATGCAGCTGGCCTGGACGCACCTGCTGCCGGCGACGTACGAGGGCAGGCGACGATGAACGTCGCCAACGCGATGGCCGCGGCTGCCGCGGCGTACGCCGCCGGGGCACACCTGCACGACATCCGCAACGGGCTGCGGACGTTCTCGGCGACGTACTACCAGGCGCCGGGGCGACTCAACGTCGTCGACGTCGGCGGAGTGCGGGTCGTCATCGACTACTGCCACAACGCGCCGGGAATGCGGGCGTTGGGCGAGTTCGTCGAGCGGCTTGCGCCGGACGTGCCAGGCACCCTCGAGAAACCGCGTCGCATCGGCGTGATCGCCACCGCCGGCGACCGGCGGGATCAGGACATGCTCGACCTCGGGCGAGCGGCCGCGCCGCACTTCGACACGATCCTGGTCCGCGAGGACGTCCGGCTCCGGGGGCGGGAGCGCGGCGAGACGGCCGAGCTCGTCGCCGACGGTGTCCGCGAGGCGATGCGCGAGGGCTCGCGGTGCCGCTCGCTCGAGGTCGTCACCGACGAGCTCGAGGCGACCCGGGCGGCGCTGGAGCGGGCGAACCCGGGCGACCTCGTCGTGATCTGCGCCGACCAGACCCAGCAGGTGTGGGCGGAGCTGGAGGACCTTTCCCGCGGAGGCCTTTCCCGCGGGTTATGAGCGTGCGGAGGGGTGGGCGAGGCGGCGTACGTCGTCCGGCCCCAGCGCTCGGCCTCCTCGGTCGCGCAGCTCCGCGTCGATCTCCACCCGCTGCTCGTGACACATGACGGCGACGACGTCGCCCAGTTTCGCCGCCTC
Source organism: Mycobacteriales bacterium (assembly GCA_038232055.1). Classification (GTDB taxonomy): domain Bacteria; phylum Actinomycetota; class Actinomycetes; order JADGOV01; family JADGOV01; genus JBBSIN01. The sequence goes on along the minus strand of JBBSIN010000052.1, from coordinate 11,627 downwards.
GAGCACGGCTCGCGTAGCCGCCAGCTCGTCGTCGTACGCCGCGACGTCGCACGCGCCGGCAGCCGCGGCACCCTCGCGCAGCAGGGAGATCATCTCCTCCGGCGTCCGGTCCCGCAGATAGTGCCGCTTCGCGGCGGCGACCACCGAGTCGGAGCCGAGCGCCCCCAGCTCACCGATCGTCCGGAAGTCCTCGTCGCGGCGGTCGCCGGCGGTGCCGAGCACCGTCGTCAGCCGGGCACCCGGCGCGCACAGGCCGCGCGCCACCTCCAGCAGCGCGCGAAGCCCCTCCGCGTTGTGCGCGAGGTCGAGAACGACGGTGGTCCCGTGCACGTCGTACAGGTTCATCCGGCCCGGATTCGCCGACGCGTCGGACGCGAAGCTGCGCAGCCCCTCCACGACGGCGCCGCGCGGCAGGCCGGCGGCGAGCGCTGCCGCGGTCGCGGCGAGGGCGTTCGCGACGTTGTACGACGACAGCCCGGCGAGCGTCACGGGGACGTCAGCAACCGGCAGCAGCTCGTCGGTCTCCGCGGATCCGTACAACACCGCGATCGCGCCGTCCAGCACCGTGACGGCCCGGCCGCCGGCCATCAGCGCCGTGCGCATCGAGGGTGAGTCGGCGCCGAGGGAGAATACCCATGGCTTGGCCCTGGAGAGCTCCCGCATGGCGATGACTCGCGGGTCGTCCCCGTTGAGAACCACCCACCCGTCCGGCCTCGTGATGCGGACGGTCGTCGCCTTCACCTCGGCCAGCTCGTCCAGGTTGCGAACTCCCTGCAGGCCCAGGTGGTCGGCGCTGACGTTCGTGACGACCGCCACGTCGTTATGGGCCACCGCGATGCCCCGCAGCAGAATGCCGCCGCGCGCCGTCTCGAGCACGGCGATGTCGAGTCCCGGCTCGGCGAGCACCCGGCGGGCACCGCCCGGCCCGGACCAGTCCCCGGCCTCGACGAGGACGCCGTCGACGTAGATCCCGTCGGTGTTCGACCAACCGACCCGCCACCCGGCGCACCTCGCCATGTGCGCCACCAGACGCGTCGTCGTCGTCTTGCCGTTGGTCCCGGTCACGCACACGACGGGAACCCGCGGCCGAAGCACGGCGGGGCTCGGCCCGTCGGGCGCCCTGCGTACGACGTGCGCCGCCTTCGCGACGACGGTCTCGACGTCGCCGTGGACCACGCCGGCCAGCACGCCGGCCAGCGCCCGACCGAAAGCTTCCGCGCGGCCGCGCCGTCGCCAGGGATAGGCGACCACCAGCTGCCCGGGTTCGGGTCCCGGCCGCACCCGCAGCGCCAGGCGCACGGTGCCCGACGCGACCGCCGTACGCCGGGCCAGCGCGGTGACGGCGCGCGCCGCCCACCGCTGCCGCTGCTCGCCGGCCGGGACCCCGGGGCGGCCCGGCCGCAGGCCGAGCCGGCGGGCGAGGCTGGTCGCGTCGCCCTCGGAGAGGTCCAGTAGCGGTCTGGCGTCAAGGACCAGCTTCACCGCAGGCCGGGGGAAGTAGAGGTTCGGTCCGTCCAGGACCCGAAGCTCCACGGGCTCGACCGGCTCGACCGGCTCGCCGCGCGCCGTCTCGGGCGCCGCGGGCAACATGCGGCGGAGTGTAGGGACCGGCGGACCCGCTGACATCGGCCGGGTCGGAGGTGTGAAGGAGGAGCCCCACGGTGACGAAGGAAAAGCGACGACAGCGGCCGTGGGATGAGGGGGGTGTGGGTGGGGGTGCGAGCGACGGCCCGCCTTCGACGGTCGACCTGGCCCGCGGCGGTCGCGCGGCTCTCGGCACGCGTCGTACCGGTGGCCGCCCTGCTCGTCGCCGTCAGTGCGTGGCTGCACCTCCCGCGGATGGCGCTGCAACCGGCCCTCGCCGGCCTCGGCTGCTGGACGGTGGGCAACTACCTCGTCTGCCCGCTGCGCTGGCGCGCGGTGAGCTTCGAACGGCGACCCCTGCGCTGGTACGGGCGCGTCTACGCCGAAGGCGAGCTCCTCGGCATGCTCACCCCGCAGCACGCCGGGGCGGACCTGTGGCGGATCCGCCAGCTCGTCGCCGGCGGCGTCGACCGAGGTGCGGCGGTCATCGAGGTGGCCACCGACCGCGCAGCCGGCGGGGTGGCCCTCATCCTGCTCGCCGCCACAGCGGGTGGCGCACTTCCCATGGCGGCGGTGCGGGTGCTGCTGCTCGGGATCGTCGGTCTCCTCGCCATCGGCGCCGGGACTCGACGCTGGTGGCTGCCGAGACTTCGCGGCGTGCCGCGCCCCAACGCCCGGCGGTTGGCCCGCGGCGCCGCGATGTCGTTCCTCTACCAGGCCGGGTACGTCGGCTTCCTCCTCGGCGTCGTTGCCGCCGTCGGTTTCTCGATCGACCCGCTTTCCGGCGCGAGTCTCATCGGCCTGTCCCAACTGGCCGGCCTGCTCCCGGGCGTGCACGGCGCCGGCCCGAAGGAGGCGACGATGACCGGCGGCCTCGCGGCCCTCGGCGTGCCGCTGGCCGCCGCGCTCAGTGCGGTGGCGCTCGCGGCGGCGCTCGCGTGGGTCCCGGCGGTCCTCGTGGGCGGTGGCGGTCTGGTCGTCCGCTCGCGTCGGCGCTCCCGCGTCGCGCGGTGACGGGTATCGTCGCGATCAATCCATGACGAACATCGGCTTCCCGCGCGCCGCTGCGGTGCTGGCGGCCGCCGGCCTGGTGTGCGGCACGCTCGCTGCACCCGCGTCCGCCGTGCTTCCCGCCGACGTCGGCGCCGTCGGCCCCACGTCCGACCCACAGGATCCGGGGTACTGGTCCGACCAGCGGCTCGCAGCCCAGCTCACATTCGTGGGGGTCGACATGGCCGACCTCTCGCGCGCCCGCCGCGCCGCCGAGCGGGGGGTCGGCGGCATCACGCTGTTCGGCACAGCGCCGGCGACGCTGGCCCGCGAGCTGGCCGCGGTCCGGTCCGCAGCCGCGCACGGCGTCGCGCCCTTCGTCGCGTCGGACGAGGAGGGCGGCGCGGTTCAGCGGCTCGGCGCAGCGATCCACCCCCTTCCGTCGGCGGAGACGATGGGCGGCTGGAGCACGGGGCACATCCGTCGCGCCGCGCGCCGGTACGGCGCCCGGATGCGTTCGCTCGGCGTCACGATGAACCTCGGTCCGGACGCCGACCTCGCCGTACCAGGGCACTACATCGCTTCGCTCGGGCGCGGATTCTCCGACGACCCCTGGCACGTCGCCGCGGCCGCCACGGCGTGGATGGCCGGCCTGCGCGCCGCCTCCGTCACAGCCGTGGTGAAGCACTGGCCACGGCCACGGCCGCGCACGCAACACCCACACCGGCGCCGCCGCTGTACCGCCGCTGGCGACGCTCGAGCGTCGTGACCTGCTGCCGTTCGCTGCCGCCTTCGCCGCCGGGCTGCCCGCGGTCATGGTGGGTCACCTCACGGTGCCGGGACTGACCGAACGCGGGCGGCCCGCCAGCCTGTCCCCCCGTGCGCTGCGCTACCTCCGCGCGCACGCCGGCTCCGACACGCTGATCATCACGGACTCGCTCGGCATGGCCGCCGCCAGCTCCTCGCTCCGCATCGCGCCGGAGCAGGCGTGCGTCCGGGCGCTGCGGGCCGGAGCCGACGTCGCGCTCGCCGTCGACGCGAACCCTCGGGCGGCCATCGGCGCGATCCGGGAAGCGATCGGCTCCGGCGCCCTTCCCCGCGCCTAGGCGGTGGCCTCCGTGCGGCGCATCCTCGCCGCGAAGGCAGCGATCGGGCTTCCCACCGGGTCCGCTCGCCGCCGCTAAGTGCGCGGACCCGGGCCTCGCGACGGACCTGCGGAGCGTTGTGTGTCGCGGCGCACCCATCCGACACACAGCCCCGCCAGCTGACGCCGGAATCGTCCACCGTGTCCCATTTCGGCATCGGGTTGTGTGCCGGAGCCGGTCCGCCTGACACACAACCGCACGGGCGGTCCCGCTGTCGGATCAGGTCCCGCTGTCGGATCAGGTCCCGCTGTCGGATCAGGTCCCGGTGGCGTGCACCCCTCCGTCGGCGTGCACCAGTTCACCGGTCGTCGCCGGCATCCAGTCCGACAGCAGGGCCAGGCAGGTTCGGGCTGTCGGCTCGGTGTCCGTGATGTCCCACCCGAGCGGCGCGCGGCTGCCCCACACCGACTCGAACCGCTCGAAGCCGGGGATGCTCTTCGCCGCCATGGTCTTCAGCGGACCCGCCGCGACCAGGTTGACCCGGATCCCCCTGGGGCCGAGCTCCCTGGCCAGGTAACGGGCGCAGGACTCCAGCCCCGCCTTTGCGACACCCATCCAGTCGTACGCGGGCCAGGCCACCCTGGCGTCGAAGTCGAGACCGACGATCGACCCGCCGCGGTCCATCAGCGGCAGGCAGGCCCGGGTCAGGGCCGCCAGCGAGTACGTCGAGATCTGTACCGCCGTCGCGACGTCGGGCCACGGCGTGCCGAGGAAATTGCCGCCGAGAGCGCTGGCCGGGGCGAACCCGATCGCGTGCAGCACCCCGTCGAGCCCGTCGACGTGCTCGCGCAGCCGCTCGGCGAGCGAGGCCAGCTCCTCCTCGTTCGACACGTCGAGGGGCAGCACCGGCGCCTCGTGCGGCAGGCGACGCGCGTACCGCTGCGTGATCGAGAGCCCGCGTCCGAAGCCGGTGAGCACGACCGAGGCGCCCTCCTGTTGGGCCAGCCGAGCGACGCCGTACGCGATCGACGCCTCCGTCAGCACACCGGTCACCAGCAGCCGCTTGCCCGCGAGAAGTCCCGCCACGTCGTACGCCCCTTCCTGCTAGTGACCCATGCCGAGGCCGCCGTCGACGGGAACGACGGCTCCCGTGATGTACGCCGCCGCAGGACTCGCCAGGAACGTGACCACGCCGGCGACCTCCTCCGGGGTCGCGTACCGCCCGAGCGGGATGCTGCCCCGGATCTCGGCCCGTCGGGTCTCGGGCAGCTCAGCGGTCATGTCGGTCTCGACGAAGCCAGGCGCGACGACGTTGGCTGTGATGCTCCGCGAGCCCAGCTCGCGAGCGATCGAGCGGGCGAGGCCGACCAGACCGGCTTTGGACGCTGCGTAGTTGACCTGGCCCGGCGCGCCGGAGAGCCCGACGACGGAAGAGATGAAGATCATCCGACCGTTGCGGGCCCGAAGCATTCCGGTGGCCGCTCGCTTCGCCACGCGGTACGAGCCGGTGAGGTTCGTGTCCACGACGTCGGTGAACGTCGCCTCGTCCATCCGCAGCAGCAGCTGGTCGCGGGTGATGCCGGCGTTGGCGACCAGAACCTCGACCTTGCCCTGCTCCGCCTCGACCGTCGAAAAGGCGGCGTCGACCTCGTCGGAGCTGGTGACGTCGCACCGCACGCCGAGCAGCCCGTCGGGCGGCGCGCTGCCGCGGTAGGTCACCGCCACCCGGTCGCCCAGCGCGGCAAACGCGCGGGCGACGGCGAGCCCGATCCCGCGGCCGCCACCTGTGACGATCACCGACCGGTCCATCGACCCTCCCCGTCCTCTCGTCCGCAGCAACCCGCCCGGCCCGGTCGCCTACAGTTCCCGCATGCGCGAGTCCCTTGACGGACGCCGGGTCGCGGTCACGGGACTCGGTGTCGTCGCACCCTGCGGTGTCGGAGCCGACGCCTTTTGGGCCGGACTGCTGACTCCGCCAGACGACCGTACCGAGCGCCGCCTCGAGGACTGGGACCCCTCCCCCTGGCTGGAGCACAAGGAGGCCCGCCGGCTGGACCGGTTCGCTCAGTTCGCGATCGCCGCGGCGGCCGGGGCGCTCGACGACGCTGCTCTCCCCGCCGATGCGCCGTACGACGACGGCCGGCGGGGTGTCGTGGTCGGCACCGGCATCGGGGGCGCGGGCAGTTGGGAGGCGCAGGTCGGCGTGCTCGCCGAGAAGGGCGCTCGGCGGGTGTCCCCACTGACGATCCCGCTCGTCATGCCCAACTCGGCAGCCGCGGCGATCTCCATGCGCTGGGGGTGGCGGGGACCGTGCGAGACGATCGCGACGGCCTGCGCGACCGGCACGCATTCCGTCGCGGCGGGGGCCCGGCTCGTTGCCAGCGGCCGGTGCGACGTGGTCCTCGCCGGCGGTGCCGAGGCGACGATGACCGCCACGAACATCGCCGCCTTCAGGAACATGCAGGCCTTGTCGCCGAGCGGCGTGTCGCGGCCGTTCGACGTACGCCGGGACGGGTTCTGCGTTTCCGAGGGTGCAGCGGTGCTGGTTCTGGAGGAGCTCGCCACTGCACGACGCCGGGGGGCGCGGGTCTACGCCGAGGTGGTGGGTACGGCGAGCAACGCCGACGCGCACCACATCACGGCGCCGGCACCGGGTGGTTCCGGTGCCGCCATGTGCATGCGGTTGGCGCTGCAGGATGCGGGTGTCGCGCCCGCAGACATCGGGCAGGTCAACGCCCACGGCACCTCGACACCGGCGAACGACGGGGCGGAGGCTAGCGCGATCGAGACCGTGTTCGGGCGCCCCGGCCCGCCGGTCACCTCCATCAAGGGCGTCACCGGTCACTCTCTCGGCGCCGCCGGCGCGATGGAGGCGGTGTCCGTCGCGTTGTCGTTTGCGCACCGATGCATACCGCCGACCATGGGCACCGACTCCGTCGACCCGGACATCGGGATCGACGTGGTCACCGCCGCCCGCGAGTGGCAGCCCGGCCCGACGATCTCGAACTCGTTCGCGTTCGGCGGTCACAACGGGTGCCTCGTCCTGCAACCCGCGCCGTAGCCGCAGCGCTTCGTGTTACGTTCCCGGGATCCGCTCAGCGGACCGAGAACGCGATGCCGGGCGGCTGCCCCCGTAGCTGCTCGGCATCGCCCCCATCTCGGCAGGCATTGACCGGTCCCCTCAGGACGGCCGGTGAGAGAGAATGGAGTACCTCACGCCGTTGGCGGACGGTTCAGCGATCAGGGCTTCGTCTTCTGCGGATAGGGCGTCGCTCCGCGCTCGAGCATCGCGATGAACGTCTCGATCTTCGCAGCCCGGGTCTTGGCCAGCTTGACGCTGTTGATGCGGAATAGAATCGCGAAACGATTCTGGGCGCTGAGACCGGCGAAGAATGCGTCGGCCTTGGGGCTGGCGTCGAGAGCCGCTTGCAGGTCGTCGGGTACCGGCGCGTCCTTCTGGCGGTATGCGGCATCCCAGCGACCGTCTGCCTTTGCCCGCTCGACCTCGGCCAGACCAGCGGCCCGCATTCGCCCGGCAGCGGCCAGCCGTGCTACATGGTCGCGGTTGCGCTGTGACCACACGCTCCGGCGCCGCCGCGGCGTGAATACCTGCAAGAAGTAGTCGTCATCGAGAGCCCCGGCCTGCCCGTCAATCCAGCCGAAACACAGCGCGCTATCGAGAGCCTCTGGGTAGGTGATCCCCGGGCGGTCCGACGCCTTCTTGCGTAACCGAAGCCGCACGCCATCGAGACCCGGATTGGCGGCCAGCCAGGCCTCCCACTCCTCGACCGTCTCCGGCTCGAGCACGGGCTTGTCGGAGGCCGCTGCCATGCAAGCCACGGTAACGCGGCGCTGTGTCGAGGTTGGATCGTCGGCCGACCGTCGAGATCGGGAAGCGTCAGCTCGTTCCGGGGTGCGGCTCTAGGCTGCCCAGTTATGGAGGCGTTGGGCATCAGCGGGCTGGCGCCGTCCGCTGGAAAGGACCTCGAGACGGCTTCCGCGCCCGCTTTCGTGCGCTCCGCCGGGAAGCACAGCTGATGCCCACCTCCTGCCGGGTTTTGCTGATCTCCGGAAGCACCCGCGGCGGCTCGACCAATACGGCCGTGCTGCGCACCGCACCGGCCGTCGCACCCGATGAGGTGGCCACGGTGCTGTACGACGGACTGGCGACGCTTCCGCCGTACAACCCTGACGATGATCAGGAGCCACTTCACCCGGCCGTAGCCGACCTGCGCCAGCAGCTGGCCGTCGCGGATGCGGTGCTGTTCTGCACCCCGGAGTACGCGGGGGCCCTGCCCGGTAGCTTCAAGAACCTCCTGGACTGGACCGTCGGCGAGGGGATGTACGGCAAGCCTGCGGCATGGCTGAACGTCTCCTCGGTGGCCGCGCCGACCGGCGGGGCGGACGCCCACGCCTCGCTGGCCAAGGTGCTCGGATACGTCGGCGCGGACATCGTCCAGGCAGCCTGCCTACGGGCACCCATTGCCCGGGCCGCGATCGGTCCCGACGGGCTGGTCAGGGACGCAGAGGTGCGCGACCGGCTGGCTCAGACCCTCCAGGCACTCCTGCGTCACGTGGTGCCGTGATCCTCAAGTCCTTGCGGTCCTGATGGGCCTTGAGTTCGGATCGGGCGACGACAGAGACTGACGATAGGAGAACGCGATGCACGAGGCAGCCGAACTGGCAGGCCGATACTTCGACGCGTGGCAGGCTCGAGACGAGCCGGCGCTGTCGGACATCCTGGCCGAGGACGTGACCTTCCGCGGGCCACTCGGCACCGCGAACGGGCGGACGGAATGCATCGCCGGCCTGATGGGGATGTTGGGCATCGTCACGGCGGTCGAAGTGCAGGCCCGGGTGGCGGACGATCACGACGTCATCACCTGGTTCGACCTGCATACGAGGGTCGCGCCTCCCACGCCGACGGCCAACTGGAGCCACGTCGAAGACGGGCGCATCACTCGCATCCGGGTCGCGTTCGACCCGCGCGACATCGTCGGCGGCCCCTCGTGAGCCTTCGCCAGTCGTAGACCCGAGCCTAGCCGTGGCTTAACACGTTGAGTACGTGACCGTCAGGGTCGCGAACGAAGAACCGGCGTACCCCCCAGGGCTCCCGGGTCAAGGTATGCACGACCTCGGCACCCGTTTCGAGAGCGGCGGCGTACGCCGCGTCAACGTCGTCGACCTGGATCGAGACGTCCGGGATGACGGGGGCGGTCTCGTCGTGCGTCATGAGGCTGAGTTGCACGCTCGGGCGAGTCGGATCGGCCAGCGTCACGATCCACCCGTGGTCCATGACCGGCTCGAGGCCGAGAACGGCTCGATAGAAGCGCGTCGACGCGTCTAGGGATCGACTGGACAGGTCGGGGACGACGCGTTCGACGCTCATGGCACCCAGCCTCCTCGACGAGCTCGTCCGTGGTCTACCAGGAGCAGACTGTTAGCCATGGCCGGGCCTCCGCCCGCTAGCCGCGATCGGCGATGAGCAGACGCTGGTCAGTGCGACCAGCTCGTCACCGTGGATCTCAACCGCCGCAACCAGCCGGTCGGTGTCCTGACCGTCGAGGAGATGCCGCGACGTTGACGTTGACCCATCGCGCGCCACGACGACGACAAAATCCGTTGACTCGCCGCGACCGTGCGCCGCAACCTTGCCGGTGGGTCGCGGGGGTGCAGCGGGTGCGCCCAGCCGACCGGCGTTTGGGCTTTCCAGGAAGGACGATGACGTGCAGGGGTACAACCCCATGACCAGCTTCGGACACGACGAGTCGATGCGCTACGACCTGGAGGACACCCGAGGCGACGAAGAGCAGACCGTCGCCTTCCTCGCCCGCCTCGCCGGCCAGCGCGACGCTCTGGAGCTCGCCGTGGGCACCGGCCGCATCGCCTTGCCCTTGGCGGCCGCCGGCGTCCTCGTGGACGGCATCGAGATGTCCCCGCACATGATCGACCGGATGCGCGAGAAGTCTGGCGGGGAGGCGATTACGGTCATCACAGGCGACATGTCACTGGCAAGCACCGGGCGCACCTACGGGCTGGTCTACCTGGTGTACAACACGATCGGCAACCTGCTCACCCAGGACGAGCAGGTCCGGTGCTTCGAAAACGCCGCCCGCCACCTAGACGACGACGGCGTATTCGTCCTGGAATGCCAGGTTCCGACCGCCCCGTCGCGACCTGGCCACCAATTCGTCGACGCAGAGCACATCGGCGTCGACCACGTCGTGCTCGACGTGTGCCGCTACGACCCCGTCTCGCAGGTCCTCGACGAGAACCACGTCCGCATCGGCTCCGACGGCATCGTCCTCGGCCCGATCAGGGTGCGGCTGGCCCACCCGCCGGAGTTCGACCTGATGGCCCGCATTGCCGGCCTGCGGCTGCGCCACCGCTGGGCAGGGTGGGACGAAGAGCCATTCACAGCGACCAGCTGGCGCCACATCAGCGTCTACGAGCGATCGAGCGCATGACCTCACCACCGGCCGCTGCCGACGTCCCGGTGGGGGATCCACCTCCCTGGCATGCTGGGCCGCATCATCAGTCCGCCAACGAGTGGCTCTGTCATGACGACCCTCAGCACCGAGGACCCACTGGCGGTGGCAGTGGTGGCCGCTATCCACACGGGAAGCCTCACCACCCTGGTGCGCCTGTTCGGCGAGCATCCTGGTCTGGCCACGGTAAGGCTTGGCGACGACGCTCCCGAGGGCATGGCCCGCACGTTGCTGCATGTGGCGGCGGACTGGCCCGGCCACTTTCCTGAAGGTGCGGCGACCGTGGCCGTGCTCGTCGCGGCCGGGGCCGACGTGAACGCACGATTTCGGGGACCGCACGGGGAGACCCCATTGCACTGGGCTGCGAGCAGCGACGACGTGGAGGTCCTCAATGCGCTTCTGGACGCCGGTGCCGACATCGAGGCCCCGGGCGCGGTGATTGCCGGCGGCACTCCGCTCGCGGACGCCACCGCGTTCGGGCAATGGAGAGCGGCCTACCGGTTGGTCGAGCGGGGTGCACAGACCAACTCCTTCGCCGCCGCGTCACTCGGGCTGATGGATCGCCTCCAGGACTACTTCAGAGGCTCGGCGCGGCTGGACGCGGACGAGGTGAGCGACGCCTTCTGGGCGGCCTGCCACGGCGGCCAGCAACCCGCCGCGGAGTACCTGCTCGACCAGGGCGCCGCCGTGAATTGGCTGCCCGGTTGGGAACAGCTGACCCCCTTGGACGCCGCCGTACGTGCGGGAGCGACCACGGTGATCACCTGGCTGCACGCTCAAGGTGCGAAGTCGGCAAGTGATCTCCGAGGTGATTGAACGGTTCGGCGCACGTGGGCAAGACCGCAGTCGGTGCCCAGTCACCGTCTCCCTTCGCCTTTGCGGCCGACTCAGTGACATCACCGATATGGGCGGCACAGCTGCTGCTATGGCCCGGCGTCCCTCCCCTCTCCGCTCCTCCTCTCCCCGCGCCTCCTCTCCCCGCGCCGATCATGGGGTTAGGCCGCGCCCGTACGGCGTGTCGCGCGGCCTGTCCCCATGATCGCGCGGCCGGGGCGGCCAAGGGCGCTTACGACACAAGGCCAGGACGGCCGGCGTCCTGTTTCCGGCAACGCCGAAGCACCATGGGTGTCCGGGCAGTGATCGTCGTCGAAAAGTCCGACTCGATGGCCCCGTCGCGGCCCTCAGGCGGCGTACGGCGTCACGGTGTCGGGCGTGACGATCACCGGGATCCGTGAGCGATGCCGTCTGTCCGGCAACGATGCCGAACACACCTTCCTCACCAACCCGCGGGCCGAGCTGAAGGGTGACAGGGGACCGGTGATGCCGGACCGTTAACGACGGACCGCCCTGCGCTCCTCCGCGCCGATCATGGGGTTTGGGCGCGCCCCGACGGCGGGTCGCGCGGCCAAACCCCAAGAAAGCCCGGGGGGGCCGGGGGGGGGTGGGCCGGCGGCGGGGGGGGCCGGGGCGGGGGGGGGCC
>JBBSIN010000051.1:0-17652 GCA_038232055.1 Mycobacteriales bacterium | reverse complement strand
CGCACCTCGCGGTAGAGGTGTTCGAGCAGGTGCCCGCGCTGCAGCCCGCGGGCGCCGTGGATCTGCACCGCCGCGTCGACGACGTACTGCGCGGCCTCGGTCGCGAACAGCTTCGCCATCGCCGACCGCTTCGTGACGTCGGGCGCGGCCGTGTCGTACGCGGAGGCGGCCGAATAGACGAGCAGTCGTGCCGCCTCGACCCGGGTGGCCATCTCGGCGAGGGTGTGGCCGACCGACTGCATCGCCCGCAGGGGCGCGCCGAAGGCCTCCCGTTCGCCCGCCCAGGACACCGCCGCATCGAGCGCCGCCTGCGCCATGCCGACCGCGAAGGCGCCGACGCTTGGACGGAACAAATCCAGCGTGCGCATCGCGACCCGGAACCCCTCGCCGACCCCCCCGAGCACGGCGTCGTCCGGCACGAGGACGCCGTCGAGTACGAGTCGCCCGATGGGGTGCGGCGAAAGCATGTCGAGCGGCTGGCCGCCGACACCGGCGGCCGCTCCCGGTACGGCGAACGCCGTCACCCCCCGAGCGCCCGGCCCGCCGGTCCGCGCGAAGACGGTGTAGACGTCGGCCTGCGGCGCGTTGGAGATCCACCACTTCTCGCCGCTGAGGCGCCAGCCGTCCTCGACGCGTTCCGCGCGCAGCGCCAGCGCCGCGGCGTCCGAGCCGGCGTCCCGCTCCGAGAGCGCGAACGCCGCCACCGCCTCGCCCTGAGTGACCGCGGGCAGCCACCGGTCGACGACAGCCGGCTGGCCGCAGGCCCAGATGGGATGGCTGCCCAGTCCCTGCAGCGCGAGGGCTGTCTCCGCCTCCGTCGCCACCTCGGCGAGCGACTCCCGCAGCTCGCAGAGCGCCGTGGCCGACGCCGGGAAAAGCCGAGCGAGCAGGCCGGCATCGCCGAGGGCGCGCAGCAGCGGCCGGTTGACCACGCCGGGCTGGCCTTCCGCTGCCAGTCGCCGTAGTACGAGGCCGAGCTGCGGGTCGAGGACGGTCAAGGCATCCGGTTCGCGACGCAGAACTCGTTGCCGTCGGGGTCGGCGAGCACCGTCCACTCGAAGCCGGCGCCCGGTATCTGGTGCTCGTCGACGCGTCGGGCGCCGAGGCCGACCAGCCGCTCGACCTCGGCGTCCCGGTCCGGCGAACCGAAGTCGAGGTGTAGCCGGTTCTTGCCGGGATTGGGGGAGGACACCCGCTGGAAGCCGAGGTTCGGCCCGTCGCCCTGGGCGACGAAAACGAACTCGCCGAGATCCTTGACGATGCTGCCGCCGGTGGCGGCGGCCCACCACTGGGCGAGCGCCTGTGGGTCCGCGCAATCGAAGGTGATTGCCGCGGTTTTCATGGTCGCTGCTCCCGTCGTCGCGCGGTCTTTCCGGAAAGGTACTGCGGTGGCCACCAGTGCCCGTCGTATCCGGAGTCGAGGGACGCGTTGAGCGTCCAGTACGGGTCCACGAGGTGCGGCCGGGCGAGCAGGCAGAGGTCGGCCCGGCCGGCCATGACGATCGTGTTCGCGTCGTCGACCGACCCGACGGCGCCAACGGTCATTGTCGGGATGCCGACCTCCCAGCGGATCCGGTCGGCGAAGGGGGTCTGGTAGAGCCGGCCGTACGCCGGCCGCGCCTCCGTCGACGTCTGGCCGGTCGAGACGTCGACGAGGTCGCAGCCGTGCCCCTTGAGCATCGCCGCGATGTCGACGGCGTCGTCGCCGGTGATGCCGTCGGGCACCCAGTCGTGGGCGGAGATCCGCACGGACATCGGGAGTTCCGCCGGCCAGGCGGCGCGGACCGCGTCGAAGACCTCGAGCGGGTAGCGCATCCGGTTCGCCAGCGAGCCGCCGTAGGAGTCGGTGCGCCGGTTGGACAGCGGCGAGACGAAGCCGCTCATCAGGTAGCCGTGCGCGTAGTGCAGCTCGAGCCAGTCGAAGCCGCAGGTGACGCCGCGCCGGGCCGCCGCGACGAACTCCTCGCGGACGCGGTCCATGTCCTCCCGGGTCATCTCCCGCGGCACCTGCGAGTCCGGGCGGTACCGGATCGGCGACGGCGCCAGAATCGGCCAGTTGTCGCCGGAGAGCGGCTCGTCATTGCCCTCCCACATCAGCCTGGTCGAGCCCTTGCGCCCGGAGTGACCGAGCTGGAGGGCGACCTTCGCCGGTGTCCACTCGTGGACGAAGTCGACGATGCGCCGGTAGGCGGCGGCCTGTTCGTCGTTCCACAGTCCGCAGCAGCCGGGGGTGATGCGCCCCTCGGCCGAGACGCAGGTCATCTCGGTGAAGATCATCCCGGCGCCGCCGACCGCCCTCGAGCCGAGGTGGACGAGGTGGAAGTCGTTGGGTACGCCGTCGGCCGCCGAGTACATCGCCATCGGGGAGACGACGATCCGGTTCGCCAGGCCGACCGACCGTGCCTGGAACGGAAAGAACATCGGCGGCGTGCCGTCGCGGACCGTCAGCCCCTCGGCACGAGCCCGCGTGGCGAACCAGTCGTCCAGCCCACGCACGAAGCCGGGGTCGCGCAGCTTGAGGTTGTCGTAGGTGACCCGCTGGGAGCGGGTGAGCAGCTGGAAGAAGAACTGCTCTGGCTCGAGCGCCGCGTAGCGCTGAACGCCCTCGAACCACTCCAGCGAGGTCTGCGCCGCACGCTGCATCGACGCGATCAGGGGCCGGCGCTCCTCCTCGTAGGACTTGAGCGCCGTCTGCAGGTCGTCGTTGGTTACCGGCTGGGTGAGCAGCGCGTCGGCGAGCGCGATGGAGTCCTCCATGGCGAGCTTCGTGCCGGAGCCGATGGAGAAGTGTGCGGTGTGGGCCGCGTCTCCGAGCAGCACGACCGCAGCGTCGCCATGCGTGGCGTGCCAGGTCTCGCAGCGGACCATCGGGAACTCGAGCCACTTCGAGTTGTTGCCGACGAGTGGCTCGCCGCGGAGGTCGTCGGCGAAGATCTCCTCGCAGAAGCGCAGGCTCGCCTCGTCGTTCTCGCCCGGCCGGCGCGCCGAGTCGGCGTACGCATCGAGACCAGCCCGCGCCCACGTCTCCGGCGACGTCTCGACGATGAACGTCGAGGACGTGGCGTCGTACGGGTAGACGTGCGCCTGGAACAGGCCGTACGGCGTCTGGCGGAAGAGGAAGGTGAAGACGTCGAAGGGTGCCGTCGTGCCGAACCACACGTACTTGTTGCGGCGCGGCTCCACCTGGGGCCCAAAGGCGTCTGCGAGCTGACGGCGGATGCCGGAGTTGGCACCGTCGGCGGCGACGACGAGGTCACACCCGCTGAGCTCGGCCAGCGAGGGGACGTCACGGCGGTGCTGCAGCCGTACGCCGAGCTCGAGCGCGCGCTCGGTGAGGATCCGCAGCAGGTCGACCCTTGCCAGCGCGGCGAAGGCATGGCCGCCGGAGCGCATCGTGCGATCCTGCAGGCCGGTGTGCTCATTGCCGATCCGAAGCCGGCATTCGATCACCGACCACGACCGGAACCGCTGCTCGATCCGGCGCAGCGTCTCCGCGTCGGCGGCCTCGATGTTCTCCAGGGTCTCCTCGCTGAAGACCACGCCGAAGCCGAACGTGTCGTCGGCGGCATTGCGTTCGTACACAGTGACGTCGTACGACGGGTCCCGGGATCGCAGCAGGATGCCCAGGAAGAGCCCGGCCGGGCCGCCGCCGACGACACCGACCTTCATGTGCCGACGTCCAGCAGGTGCTCGAAGTCGAGCCCGAGGTCCGTCACCGCGATCGCCAGCGCGGCCAGCGCGACGCGAACGTTGGCGGTGACGCAGGGGGCGAGGTCATCGCGAGCGGCCATGACCCGCAACCTCGAGTAGAGGTCGAGCAGCTCCCGCTCATCGCCGCCGAGGTCGCGACCGATCAGGTCGGTCGTCACCGTGTCGCCTCCCTTGCGTCGACCAGGCGGCGCGCCTTGAGCTCGAAGCGGGGCAGCGTGCCCGGCTCCGCCTCCTCGACGAGGAAGCGGAGCCCTTCGTGCGCCTCCGCCAGCTCCCGGCCCAGCCGCTCGCAGGTGGCGTCGCGCCGCTCGCGAGGCGTGCCGGCGAAGAACTCGGCACGCAGGAAGATCTCGTCCCGGATGCCTTCGCGCGCGATCTTGACCTGGAACTCCTCCACCTCCGGGAACCCACGGACGATGCCCTCGATGGCCCTCGGGTAGACGTTGGTACCGCGCACCAGCTTCATGTCGTCGGCCCGACCGAGAACACCGCCGGCGTAGACGTCGAACGACCGTCCGCACGAGCAGCGCGACGCCGGCACCTTGACCACCATGTCGGCAGTGCGGTAGCGGATCAGCGGGATCATCGAGCGGCCGAACGACGTGACGACCCGTTCGCCCATCTCGCCGTAGCCGACCGGTTCGCTGGTTTCCGGATCGAGGACCTCCTCGATGACGTGGTCCTCGATGATGTGCGCACCGCCCGGCTGGTGCGAGCACTCGAACATGAAGATCGTGGAGATCTCCGTCATCCCGGCGGTGTCGTACGCCTTCGCTCCCCACTGCTCCTCGACGAGCGCCTTGGTTTCGGGGATCGACCCGGCCGGCTCCCCGGAGAGCACCACGGTGCGTACCGCCGACCCGGGCAGGTCGATGCCGAGGTCGCGCGCCGCCTGCGCGAGGCGCAGCGCATACGTCGGCGTCGACGCCACCACGGTCGCCCCGAAGTCGACGATCTGTTTCACGCGCGCCTCGGTCGGCTGGGCGCCACCCGGGACGACGAGGGCGCCGATCTTCTCGAGCCCGTAGTGCAGCCCCCAGAAACCGATGAACGACCCGTAGCCGAAGGCGACGTAGGCGACGTCGCTCGGCCGGACGCCCATCGACCACAGCCCGTAACACCACATCTCGGCGGCCCACGCCCAGTCCTTGCGTGAGTCGAGGGCTCGGAGCGGCGACTTGCCACTCGTGCCGGACGTCGTGTGCAGCCGGATCGCCAGCTCCGGGCCGGCGACCGGCAGTGTCCCGTACGGCGGGCTCGCCGACTGGCCGGTCATCCAGTCCTGGCGGGAGAGGAACGGCAGGCGTCGGAGGCCGTCGTACGACGTGATCTCCCCGGGTTCGACGTCGCGGAGCGTCTTTCGGTAGTGCGGACTGCGGTCCTTGGCCCAGTTCAGCAGCCGGCGCAGCTTGGCGAGCTGCAATCCGTCGAGGTCAGAGCGCGACAGGGTCTCCATCTTCGGGTTCCAGTACGCCGACTGCGCCAACGCTGACCTCCCGCAGAGCGACCGAAGGCCAACCCTAACGCTCGGCGAGACTGTTCGCCGTGACTCGCGCCGCCTACCCCGCTCAAGGCCCCGCCGCCGACCCCGCCGTACTGCTCGACCTCGCCACGTCGGTGGCCTACCGGGCTGGGGAGCTGCTGCGCAATCGACCGGGCGACCTCACGGTCAGCACCAAGTCGACCCCCACCGACGTCGTGACCAGCATGGACACCGCCGCCGAGCGGCTCATCGTGGCGGCGCTGCTCGATGCGCGCCCCGACGATGCGGTCCTCGGCGAGGAGGGCGGATCCGGCGACGGCACCACCGGCGTGCGGTGGGTGGTCGACCCCATCGACGGGACGGTGAACTACCTGTACGGGCTGCCCGGCTACACCGTGTCAATCGCCGCGGAGGTCGACGGCGACGTGGTGGCCGGTGTCGTGCTCGACGTCGAGCGCGACGAGGTCTACGCCGCGACTCGGGGCTGCGGCGCCACCTGCAACGGCACCGTGCTTAGCTGCTCGGTCCAGAGCCAGCTCGCACAGGCGCTCGTCGGCACCGGCTTCGGCTACGACAGCACCCTGCGAGCGGCGCAGGGTGCTGACGCTCACCCGAGTACTGCCCGCAGTGCGCGACATTCGCCGCCTCGGCTCGTGCGCGCTCGACCTGTGCCTCGTCGGCCGTGGTCGTCTCGACGGCTACTTCGAGCGCGGGCCGTCGTACTGGGACTACGCCGCGGGCGGCCTCGTCGCCCGGGAGGCCGGCGCGACCGTAGTCACGCGACCGGACGGGCTCGTCGTCGCCGCGGGCCCGGTCGTCCACGACGCGCTGCTCGCGCTGGTGATCGGCGGCCAGGCCCCGACGCCGGGGGCGGACGCCACCGAAGCGACCGGGGATGTCGGTCCCTGCCGATAGCGTCGCCCCGACGTCGGGACGTGTGGGAGGCGGCAGTGAGCGAGGGTCGGTCAGCGGAGGTCGAGCTGCCGCCTCGGCTGCCCGAGTGGTTGCTTACCGGCGCGGCGGTCCCCGCGGCCGTGGGGGCCTACCTGCTCGCTGCAGCGGCCGGTCAGGCCCATGGCAACCAGCGGGTGGCGCTGCTGGTGCTCGGTGCCATCGCGACGGCGGTGACCCTGGTCCTCACCGCCGTGCAGCGCGACCGCGCCAACCGTCGCCGGCGCAGCGCTGAGCAGGTCGCCGTCGAGGCGGCCGAGGAGCTGACCCTGACCCTCAACGGTGCCCTCGCCCCGATCACGAACTACCTAGGGGAGATGGCTGACGCCCTCACCGCGGCAGACCGGCAGACGATCGCCGGTCAGCTTCGGCAGGCCGTCGTCGACGCCGCCGTACGCCTCACCGCGACCGGCTCACGAAGCGCCTTCTACGCGCTCGACGCCACTGGCGACGCCCTCGCCCGGATGGTGTACGGCGGTCGCTCGACACTGCCGCGGCCGACTTTTCGCGCTGGGAGCGCCGACGGGGATACCGTTCTCGACCTCGTCCGCCGCGGCGAGTTCGTCTACATCGACGACGTCGAGGCTGACCCGATGGTGGCGCCGAGCGTCCCCGGGGATTACGCCACGGTCAGCGCCGCGGCGGTGACCGCGGGGGCGCGGCGGCTCGGCATGCTGACCGTCGACGCACCACGCCGCGGCGACCTGTCCCCTACTGACGTCGAGCTCGTCCGCGTGCTGGCCAACCTGTTGGGCTCCGGGTTGGCGCAGGCGCCGTAAAGGGGAAATTGTCGCGATCGCGGGTACGCTACGAGCAGACAGAGGGAGAATCTCATGGTGCAGCGCGACAAGGTCACCGACGCGCGCGGGCGCAAATGGGTCAGCGGATCGCTCCCAGCCGATGAGTACTTCGCGGAGGCCCGGCGTACCGCCAGGGAGCGCGCCCGCCAAACCGTCGCCGACCGGCTCGCTCGCGCGGCGCAGACGCCGAGCCGCGTCGCCGCCGCCCGCTGACGTTCGGCCCTTCGCCGACCGCCCGCTGACCCGTTCGGCATCAGTCCGCCCGGCGTCAGCCACCGCCCTCCGCTGACCGCTCCGCGTCAGCTCCCGTCTCACCGCGGAATGAGGCCGGCCGAGCCACTGCGCCTGCACGACAGCCGATCCGCCACGCGGCCGCAGCGCCCGTTTTTCGTGGTCAATGCGCTCGCTCGACTCACCGATCCGCCTCGGGCTCGTAACGTGCGCTCCGCGAACTCCTTCGCGGGCTTGGTGGTGCCTGGACGATCTTCAAGAGCGGCCGCCAGCCACACCCGCCGGGCGAAGGAGATCGTTTGACCCGGCATATCCCCGGGTCGCGAGGTTCTCGGCGACTCCACCGGGGTCCGCGCCCCGAGCCGTCGAACTGGTCCCAGTACGTGCTGCACAGCGGGACGTACTGGACAGCGGGACGCCTGGTGCTCGACGCGACCGGAACGAAACTCTCAGCCGGCGGACGCCATAGCGACCAAAAATCTGCGCCGATCTAGGTCTAGGTCAGGGCGAACCGAGTCAGGTGCGGGTGGGATGCGCCGTTGACGGTGGTGAAGTCACCGCCGACCCAGAGGTAACCCGCGACGGCCCTCATCGACCAGATGCCCAGGCTGCTGTTGAAACGTGGCGCCCATCCCAGCAGGCGCCCGCTGCTGTCCAGAGCGGCAGCGTGCGCCCTGGATACGCCTTTGAGGCGCTGGAAGTGTCCACCGACGTACACGTTGCCGCCCACGACCCCGATCGCCTGTACGTCACCGTCGGCCTGGCCGATCCATCGGGGACTCGCGCTCGATGTCGAGAACGCGACGACGCGGTCCCCGGACGACTGGTCACCGCGGCAGGCGGCGTAGACGTTCGAGCCGGACACCGCCACGCCATCCACACCACAGCCGAGCGTCGGGCGCCACGTGCGCGGCTGAGCGGTGCTGGTCGACAACGCGGCGAGATGCGGATGCGACGATCCCGCGATGGTGGTGAACATGCCGCCGATGTAGAGCGTCGAGCCGTCGGAGGAGAGCCGCATGGACTCCACCTTGGCGTTCAGACCCGGAGCGGCGATGACGCCGCCGGAAGTCCCGAGTACGGCGAAGAACCTCACCGACCGACCGGCAATAGTTCCGAACTGACCGCCGACGAAGATTCGCCCGCTGCGGGTAGTGAGCGCCAGCACGGAGCGGTTGGTGCCGGGGTTCCACGGCAACAGCGCGCCGTCGGACACCCGCACAGCGGCGAGGTTGGCCCGTGCGTGGCCCGCCACGCTGGAGAAGCTGCCGCCCAGGTAGAGGGTCTTGCCGTCCGTCGTCAGTGCGTGGACCGGACCATTGGTGTCGACTCGCCAGCTGGTCACCGCACCGGATGTGGTACTCACCGCCGCCACATGGCCGCGCGGCTGTCTGGAGACCGTGGTGAACGACCCGCCGAGGAAGACCCGCCCGCCGGTCGAGATGACAGCGCTGACTCGACCGTTCGTGCCGGCTGATGCCGAGGGGTAGGGACTGACCGTCGTCTGCGCCGCCTGGCCGCTCCATGCGGGTGTCAGAACGAGGATCCCGCCGGTCAGGGCGGCGGCGGCAAGGACGCAAGCCCGGCCGCGCGAAACACTTCCAGTGACAGTTGCCATGTCGAAGGACCTTCCAAACCCCGTCGGTGTCGAACCTCGCCGACACCTTAGACGACGAAACGGAAGTTCCAGACAAAAAGCCACAACCCCGAACCGCACCCGGGAGGCGCTGGAGCGCCTCAGTCGAGGTAGCTGTCAGTCGAGGTAGTCGCGCAAGACCTGGGAGCGAGAGGGGTGCCGCAGCTTCGACATCGTCTTGGCCTCGATCTGCCGGATCCGTTCACGGGTCACCCCGTAGACCTGGCCGATCTCGTCGAGTGTCTTGGGCTGCCCGTCGGTGAGCCCGAACCGCATGGACACGACCCCGGCCTCGCGTTCGGACAGCGTCTGCAGCACCGAGGTCAGCTGGTCCTGAAGCAGCCCGAAGGAGACGACGTCGGCTGCGATCGGGGCCTCGGAGTCCTCGATGAAGTCGCCCAACTGACTGTCGCCGTCGTCACCGATGGTCTGGTCGAGGCTGACCGGCTCTCGGGCGTACTTCTGAATCTCGATGACCTTGTCCGGCGTCATGTCGAGCTCTTTGCCGAGCTCCTCCGGCGAGGGTTCCCGGCCGAGGTCCTGGAGCATCTGGCGCTGCACCCGGGCCAGCTTGTTGATCACTTCGACCATGTGCACCGGGATCCGGATGGTGCGAGCCTGGTCGGCCATCGCTCGGGTGATCGCCTGGCGGATCCACCACGTGGCGTACGTCGAGAACTTGTAGCCCTTGGTGTAGTCGAACTTCTCGACCGCGCGGATCAGGCCGAGGTTGCCTTCCTGGATGAGGTCGAGGAACTGCATGCCGCGCCCGGTGTAGCGCTTGGCCAACGACACGACGAGGCGGAGGTTCGCCTCCAGCAGGTGATTCTTGGCCCGTTCGCCGTCGCGGACCAGCCACTCCAGCTCGCGCCGCAGGTGCGGCGACTGGCGCTTCTTCTTTTCGCTGTCGGCTTGGCGCAGCTTCTCCGCCGCGAACAGGCCGGCCTCGATGCGCTTGGCGAGCTCGACCTCCTGCTCGGCGTTGAGGAGCGCCACCTTGCCGATCTGCTTGAGGTACGCGCGAACCGGATCGGCCGACGCGGCGGTCTCCGCCTCGTCACGGTCGGCCTGCAGGACGAGGACCTCTTCCTCGTCCTCGATCGTCGGCTCCTCCTCGAGGATCTCGGTCGGCTCCTCCGGCTCGTCCGAGGCGCCGGGGGCCGGCTTCGCCGGATCCGCTGTAGTCGGCGCAGTGGAAGTCGGCGCAGTCGAAGTCGGTTCGGGGGACTTCCGGGCCGCCGGCGCCTTCTTGGCAGCCCGTCCGTTGGACTCGGCCGGCGAACTCGACGTCCTCGACGAAGGGCGGGTCCGTTGCCTGGTCACCGGAGCCGCGGGCTCTTCGTCGTTGGCGGTGCTCGCAGCGGAGGTGGGAGAGGCGGAACCCACGGAGCCCCTTTCGGTCGAGGCGAGCTGTCAGCGCACGCCGTCAGCAGCCTTCGGTCACGGCGCGGTGTGCCAAGGATAGCCGTCGATCTGGGCGCGGGAGGCGTAGCCGGAAAAGGCCGGGAGGCGTAGCCGGAAAAGACCGTCGTCGTACCGGTCACACCGGTCAGCTCCGACGCTCATTGGTCTCCTCGTCGACGCGGTCGGACTCATCGACATAGTCCACGGCGACGGCGCGCAGCCGCTCACCGTGCTGGCGCGCGTGGTGGCGGCAGAGCAGCAGCTCGCTGCCGCCGGCGAGCACGGCACGTACGTAGGCACGGGCACCACACCGATCGCAGCGGTCGCTGGCGACGAGCGGGGCCGGGTCGGTCAGGGTCGGGGTCAACGGTCCTGTCTCCTTCCGCGGTCACCATGGACAACGCGTCGGTGGTGCTCAGCGTTCCCGTCAGTCCGTTCTACCATCGGCAGCGCTGCGCCGATCTATCGTCGGGTCGGTGGAAGAAGTCTCGGTGGGAAAAGTGAAGGTGGGTACGGCGTCGTGGACGGACAAGACGTTACTGGCAGCCGGCTGGTATCCGCGGGATGCGACGTCTGCTGAACAGCGGCTCGCCTACTACTCCTCGCAGTTCCCTCTGGTAGAGGTCGACTCGACCTACTACACCCCGCCCAACGAACGCAACAGCTCGCTGTGGGTGGCCCGTACGCCGCCCGGCTTCACCTTCAACGTCAAGGCGTTCTCGCTCTTGACCCAGCACCCCACACGCCCGTCGGCGCTCTACAAGGATCTGCGACCGGAGACCGACAAGCGCAACGTCTACCTGAGCGACCTCGATGCGAAGGTCGTCGACGACGTCTGGGAACGGTTCCTCGGCGCGCTTGCGCCGCTGCACGACGCCGGCAAGCTCGGCGCACTGCTCTTCCAGTTTCCGCAGTGGTTTCCGATCGGACGCCGGAACAAGGCCTACATCCTGGAGTGTCGCGAGCGCTGCGGCGACCTGCCGATGTGTGTGGAGTTCCGTAACGCGACGTGGATGAGCGAGGACAACCAGGGCGAGACACTGGACTTCCTCTCGTCGTACGCCGTGCCGTACGTCAGCGTCGACATGCCGCAGGGCCACGCCAGCTCGATCCCACCGGTGCTCGCGGCGACCGCTGGGCTGGCCGTCGTGCGGTTCCACGGGCACAGCGACAAGTGGACCAGCCGCGACATCTACGAGCGCTTCGGGTACCGCTACTCGGCGGACGAGCTGCGGGAGTGGGCACCGAAGATCGCCGCCCTGGCCGAGCAGGCAGACACCACGCACGTCCTTCTGAACAACTGCTATCGCGACTACGCGCAGACCAACGCGCGCCAGCTCGCCGACCTGCTCGGGGCCAGCTGACCCAACGCCTGATTCCGCGTCTTCCGCGCCGATCATGGGGTTGAGCCACACCGACACGGCGTGTCGCGCGGCAAAACCCCATGATCGAGCGGGATCGGGATGCGGGATCGGGGTGCGGGGTGGGGTGCGGGACCGGTCGAGGTCAAGTCGGCGGGCATGTCGAGCCGAACCGGGCACGTTGAGTCACATCTTCGTGACGTTACGAGTTTCACCTTTGTGCCCGATGCCGCACCTTTGGTGGCTTCTTTACACTTCGGTCACCTGCGGATGATCGCGCCCGGTGGAGGGACGTGACCCGCACTGTGTCGGGGAGGAAGACGTATGTCGCTAGACAGCCGATGGCGCAGAGGCGCCCTCGTAGCTGGGACCGTCATACCCGTAGCCGTGGCGTTGACCGCCGGGCCGGGCATGGCTGGCAACTATCGCGGTCCGGGCGGCCTGTTGCCCGACAACCCGCGTGGACACGTCGCGCTCAACGCCGAGGACGGGGACAGTGGTGGTGGCGGCGGCGAGACCCAGAAGATCCTCGCCAGGGCGCAGGAGTACGCCGCCGTCCGCACGGCGCCCGCCGCGTCGGTGAGCTCCGAGGCGTTCTCCGCCGCGTACCGTCAGGCGCGCGCCCTCAAGCAATCCGGGCGCAGCTGGCAGGAGGTCACCAACCTGCCCTACCGCAACGACGCCCGTAACTACCGTGACCCGTTCTGGTCCAACTCCAGCGCCGGCTGGCGTGAGGTGACCGGCCGGATCACCGGCCTGGCCACCGACGGCCCGCGCACCGTCTACGCCGCCGCAGCGGGCGGTGGCGTGTGGAAGTCGACGGACAAGGGCGCGCACTGGAAGCCGATCTTCGACCAGCAGGAGAAGCTGTCGATCGGGGCGGTCGCCGTCGACCCCTCGGACCACTCGGTCTGGGTCGGCACCGGCGAGGCCAACACCAACGCGGACGCGTTCAACGGCGCGGGCATCTACCGCTCCGGCGACGGCGGCAAGAGCTTCCAGTTGGTGGGCAACCGGCTCAACCAGTACCTCGTCTACCGGCTCACCTTCGACGGCCGGGGCCACGTCTACGCCGCGACCAGCCGAGGGCTGATCAAGCACCGGACGCTGGGGCTGATCGGCAACTGGCGGACTCTCCTCAAGCCGGACCCCAACCCGACGCACTCGCCGTACCGTACGTCGTTCATTACCGACGTGAAGGTGAGGCCGGGAACCGGCGGTCGGGTCGTGCTGGCGGCGCTGGGCTGGCGCGGTGGCACGCTGCCGGAGGACACCCAGTACAACGGGTTCTACCTCTCCACCGACAGCGGTGCGCACTTTTCCCGGCTGACGCTGCGCGGGGACCTGGCCGGCGCTACCGACGTCGGGCGTACGACGTTCTCCTGGTCGAACGACGGCAGCAAGCTCTACGCCGTGGTGGAGTCGAGCGAGACGGTCACGCTCAAGGCCGCCTACCGCTCGTCGAACGGGGACCCGGCCGGTCCCTGGACGCTCATCGCCGACGAGGAGACGCTGGTCAAGGCCGGCTCGGCGCTGGCCAAGAGCGGCGGCGACCCCGGTTCGCAGGCCTGGTACAACCAGGACATCAAGGTCGACCCGAGGGACTCCTCCCACGTCTACCTAGACCTCGAGGAAGTCTTCGAGACGAGCAACTCCGGAGCCAAGTGGTCGACGATCGGGCCGTACTGGAACTTCCCGCTCGACTGCTGGGACTTCGACCCGACGAAGAACGTCTGTCCGCCCACCACGCACCCGGACCAGCACGCCATCGCGATCTCGGCTGACGGCACGGGTTACTTCGGCAACGACGGTGGCGTCTACAGCCGCGCGACCAACCTGCGCAACGTCGTGCGGTGGAACAACCTCAACGTGACGATGGACACGCTGCAGTACTACGACGCCGGCATCGGCAAGGTGGCCGGTGGCGACGCGATCTGGGGCGGCCTGCAGGACAACGGTGTCTCGCTGCTCCTGCCCGGTAAGAACTCGATGGTCTCGCCGTTCGGCGGCGACGGCGGCGACGTCATCGTCGATCCGAACAACGGCAACAAGTCGGTGCAGGAGTACGTCTTCCTGAACATGGCGAGCACGACGAACGGCGGACGCTCCGACAGCTCTACCCGCTCGTTCCGGACGATCTCCCCGTCCTGCTTCAACGTGGAGTTCACGCCGGCGCCGTGCGACCCGAACCCGCGGTTCATCGCACCCTTCGAGGCGGACCAGAAGAACATCAACCACTGGGTGGCCGGTGGCCAGTACATCTGGGACAACCAGGGCAGGGGCTGGGCCACCGACTGCTCGACGACCACGTGCACGTGGAAGAAGACCCACGACCTCGGTGACGGCGCCCAGACCACGGCGCTCGGGGTGAACCGGCACGTGACCTATGCCGGCTGGTGCGGCAACGGTTGCAACCCGGGCCGGGAGTCCGTCGGGCTGCCGTTCGTGTCCGGTATCGACACGAACTACGGCGGTCGCTGGCACCGCGTCTCGGCGCCCAAGCTCCCGAACCGGATGCCGACCGACTTCTACGTCGACCCGGCGAACGCGGCGCACGTCTACGTGACGTACGGCGCGTTCTCCCGGCGCTGGATCCCCGGTGGGGGCGTCGGTCACGTCTTCGAGTCGACGAACGGCGGCGGGACGTGGCGCGACGTGTCGGGCAACCTGCCGGACGCGCCGACGAACGCGGTGGCGATGTGGCACGGCAAGCTCGTCGTCGGCACCGATGTCGGCGTGTTCGTGCGGCAGGGCTCGGGCACGTGGGCGCGGCTGGGTGGCGGCTTGCCGAACACCCAGACCCTCGACCTCGTGGTGTCCCCGAACCGCAGCTACCTGCTGGCGGCGACCCACGGTCGCGGCATGTGGAAGATCGCCGGGTAGCACCGGATCAGCTGGGCAGCGGAGCCCCGTCCCCTTTCTTGAGGGGGCGGGGCTCCGCCACGTTGCGGACCCGGGTCAGGGCAGCTTGGCGACCGTCAGCAGGACGGCCGAGTCCTCCAACGCCTCGAGCGTGTGGCGGGAGTCGGGCACGATGATCAGATCGCCGGAGCGGCCCTCCCAGGAGGCGTCTGCGGTGGACAGCCGGACCCGCCCGCGCAGGACGTGCACTGTCGCCTCGCCTGGGTTCTCGTGCTCTCCGAGGAGGGCACCCTGGACCATGCCGATGACCGTCTGGCGCAGTACCCGCTCATGGCCGCCCACCACGGTGTCCGCGGTGTGGCCACCACCCGCGTGGGACGCTCGCTCCAGCTGCTGATGGGCCAGGGCTTCCAGGGAGATCCGCTGCATCCGCCCAGTCTCACAGCAGAACGCCTCGAGACGCGCAGGGATGTGTCCGAGCCGATGATCCAGCGCTACGTGATGCCTAGATGGACTGCCGGTAGCCGAAGAACTCGTGATCCTGGTTGTAGCCGCCGTAGCCGCCGCCGATCTCCGAGTAGTGCGCGACGAACTCCACACCTTTGATCCACTTGACCTGTTTGAAGCCGAGTTGGGTTTCGTTGCGCAGCCGGAGCGGGGCGCCGTGGCCGAAGGACAGCGGTTGCCCGTTCATGTCGTAGGCCAGCATGCTCAGGTGGTAGCTCATCTGCTCGATCGGGTGCGCGTCGTAGTAGATGCCCTTGTCCGGCCCGTCACCGAGGGAGTAGAAGACGACCCACCTCGCCGCGGGCCGGGGCTTGACCAGGTCCAGAATCGTCTGCATCGACACCCCGCCCCACTTGGCGACGCCGGACCATCCCTGGATGCAGAAGTGTTGGGTGATCTGTTCGTGGTGTGGTAGCGCGCGGAGCTGGACCAGGTCGAGGTCGACGGGGTGCTCGACGAGGCCGTCGATCCGCAACCGGTAGTCGGCGAAATTGCCTTCGAACAGCGCCGTGTACTCCGCCGAGTCGGGGTACTGCCCGTTGTGCCAGAAGTACGGCGAGATGTCCTTCTCGGTGTACTCGCCGGGGGTGGCGTCCACGTGCTCGAACAGTCGCTGCGCCGGGCCGATCAGCGCGTAGCCGACGCGCTGCACGACCCGGGGGTGCGCCAGGGTGAACGGGGTGGCCGCCACCCAGCCGACGGTGACGACGACCATCGAGGCCGTGAAGATCCCGAAGCCGACCCAGTCGCCTTCGTCTCGTCCGGCGTAGATGTGGTTGAGGTTGCGCAGCAGGCCGGTGGTGAACACCAGGGTGACGTGGATGAGGATGAACAGCAGGAACCAGACCAGCACCAGGAAGTGCAGCGAG
The DNA here is from genome assembly GCA_038232055.1 of Mycobacteriales bacterium. GTDB lineage: Bacteria > Actinomycetota > Actinomycetes > JADGOV01 > JADGOV01 > JBBSIN01. Next base: position 1,837 of record JBBSIN010000051.1, on the reverse strand, counting down.
CGGGCCGTCTGGATGCTGAGCACCTTGCTGATCCGCTTGAAGCGGGTGGACAGCGCCGGTGACATGCCCAGGCCGGTGAGCAGTGCGAGTGGGGCGGCGAGGAAGACCGTGCCGAAGTAGGCGATCAGCTGCAGGCTGTTGTAGGCCACCCAGCCGGTTTCGGTCGGCCAGTCCAGCGAGAGGTACTGGATCGCCACCGAGACGGCGTTGGGGACGACGTCCCAGCTCGTCGGCACGAGCCGCCACCAGTGCCCGGTCGCGAAGATCAGGACGAAGAAGACGAGCCCGTTGAGCAGCCACAGGACGTCGGTTCCGAGGTGCCACCAGCGGGTGAGTCCGATCGAGTGCCGCAGCCCGGGCAGGCCGAGCTGTCCCGGCAGGCTGATGGAGTCGTTCTTCGCGGTCCACAGCGGATCGGCCGGAACCGGCTTCTGGATGCGGAACCAGTCCCGGCCCGGCGTGCTGTGCCGGGTCCAGTACAGCCGGGGATGGTCGGAGAGGATCTGCACCCCCGAGCGGATGATGAAGATCATCAGGAAGAGGTTGAGGAAGTGCTGCACGCCCGCCCACGCCGGCGTGCCGACCTCGCGGGCCACCCCGGGTGACGTGACCGTGCCCGGGTAGTCCGCGATGAACCGCTGCACCGACGCGGTGCCCCGCAGCCCCTTCGCGGCCGCCACCGCGGCGATCAGGACGACGAAGCCGATCGGCAGGAGCCAGAGCAGGTTGAACCACCGGCTGCGGCCGACGCGCACCCGGGGCGCGATGCCGTGCGCCACCGGCACCGACCCCGCCCAGGTGGCGGGGTCCACGACATCCTCGCCCCGCGTCAGCTGCGACCGGAAGCTCCGGGTCTGCGGAGCTGGGACTCGTCCCCGGTATCCGCCATCCCGGAGAGGTGATGACCGGGCCGCCGACGCGGCAAACGCGGGCAGTCAGGCGGTGACCTCGCGCCGCGTGATCCGGTAGGCGCCGATCAGGAGCGGGAGGACCATCCAGAGCGCGAGCGCGGTGCCCGCGTGGGCCCACTGGGTGGGGCTGAGAATCTCCTCGGACATCCCGCCGAGGGAGGGGTCGAGCCACGGGGCGACGTTCGCGAAGACGGACAGCGTGGCCAGCGCCGCCCACGCGGTCGGCAGTGCGAGGTTGACGACGATCGCGGGCGCCGAGGCGAGCAGGACCGCGCCGAACGCGACGCCGATGACCATGGCGGAGACGAGGTAGACCGCCGCCTGCCCGAGGAGCGCCGGGCTGTAGGACCAGGTGCCGTCGAGACCGGGACCGGCCGGAACCCCGCGCGGGTGTCGACCATCTTGCGCAGCTCGACGCGGACGAGGCGGCCGAGGCCGGGGCGGGCGTTGACGTCAGCGGTGTTCGCGCGGGTGGGCGCGGCGAGGGTGGTGGTGCTCATGCGGTGGCTCCTACGAGTGGGGTCGGTCTGCGGCTGCTGCGGTGTCACGGCGCCGTCGCCGGCGGTCAGCGCGAAGAAGAGGCGCTCGAGACCGGCGCCCTCGGCGGGTCCGAGCCGGTGGAGGACGACGCCGTCGGCCATGGCCGCGCGGGCGACGTCCTCGGGCTCCGCCTCGACCAGCCGCCCGTCGCCGTCCGCGGGGTGCACGGGGAGGCCGGCGCGCTCGAGGGCAGCGTCCAGCCCGGTGAGGTCGGCCGCCTCGACCACGGTCCCGGTCGCGGTGAGGAGCTCGGCCCGGGTGCCCTGCGCCCGGATCTTCCCCCCGCCGATGATCACCATCCGGTCGGCGGTGGCCTCGACCTCGGTGAGCAGGTGGGAGGACAGGAGCACGGTGCCGCCGCGGTCGGCGAAGTCGCGCAGCAGCGT
>JBBSIN010000050.1:0-18245 GCA_038232055.1 Mycobacteriales bacterium | reverse complement strand
GGTCCCGCTCCCATTCGCTCGCCTCGCCGTACCTCGTGAAGTGCTCGAGAGGGACGGCGACGTAGACCGCGTCCGCCTCCGCGGCGAGTTCGCCGTCGGCGTCGCCGAGGAAGCCCTTGGCCGTGGTGTAGATGAGCCGGCGGTCGACGCCGGTGCACTCCGCGACGATGTGCAACGTCTCACCCACGGGCAGCGGGCGGCGGTACGTCGTCGTCAACCGCCCGGTCACGGCCGGCCGGCGCAGCACCCACAGCAGCGCGCCGAGCGCCTCGTCGAAGGCTGCGGCGATGACCCCGCCGTGCGCCAGGCCGGGCGCTCCCTGATGCGCCTCGGCCACCGTGAGCCGGGCCTCGACGGACACGCCCGCTCCCACGGTGACCTCCAGCTGCAGCCCGTGCGGCTGTTCGGGGCCGCAGCCGAAGCAGCGCGCGTAGTGCGGACCCATCGGCGTACCGGATGGCGGCGTCTCTGGGTGCCGCAGCGGCGCTTCCACGATCCGCGACCTTATCGGCCCGGTCGTGCGTGCCGACGGCTACGGACGGGCGAAGTCCATCGCCGGCGTGTTGTCCAGCGGGTAGAGGTAGGTCTGAACCTCCGCCATATCGCCGTTCTTGGCCTGGAGGTCGCCGAAGGAGAATGCCGATGCGTCGTAGAAGCGCGAGCCGGCGAACGCGGGCACCTGCTTGGGCCGCTGCTGGTCACCCTGGCTGCCCTGCAACGCGACGAGCTGCGGGCTGCCGTTCGCCACGTTGTTGGCCGGCACCTGCATGGTGATCGTGCCGGTGGACGTGTTGACGCTGCCGAGGACGCCGCCGCCCGGCGAGCCGGCGTCGCCGAAGGCGAGGCACTTGTCATCACTGGTGCTCGGCGCCGCGAAGCACTGGCTGGCGAGGGTGTCGTAGCCGTTGAACTTGAAGGTCCAGCGGGCGGCCGTCAACGCAACCGGGTCGGCCGGCTGGTAACGGGCCACGACGCCGGCCGGCTGGTAGCCGTTGGAGAACCGCAGCGCGTAGAGCAGCGACTTCGAGTTCGTGTCGGCCAGGGCCTTGGCCAGGTTCACCGTGGAGAGGTTGGCGAGCTTCATCGTCACCGTGAAGCCCTTCTTCGCGGTATACGGGCTGATGCTGACCGACGTGAAGTCAGCGGCCGGCTCGTTGATCGACGCGGCACCGGTCGGGTTGCTCGGCAGCAGCAGGTTGGAGTAGTTCGCCAACGCGTCGCCGGTGGGGTCAGTGGAGCTCTTGCGCAGAGCCGGACCGTTACCCCCACTCACCGTGCCGCCGGACAGGCTCGGGCCGCCGATCTGGGTGAACACCATCGGGCTGGCCACGTGCCCCGCTGCCTCTCCCGGCTTCTTGGCGTCGTTGTTGTACACCACCTGGAGCCGGTGCGAAGCCGGGTTGTACTTGATGGCGAAGAAGTCCGCCAGCGACCGGTCGCCGCCCGAAACCGTGCATCCGAGGCCGAGCAGGCAGATCGAGTCGTAGTGCATCGGGTGACTCGTTGCCTTGACCTGGCTGAAGGTCCGAGCCGACGCCAGCGCGTTCACCGACTCGTTGACGTAGACGTTCCAGCTGGCCTTGAAGCTGCCCTGGTTGGGGTCCCCCTCGGTCTGGGTACCGTAGAAGGTCACCGCGACCCGTCCGGGTGCGCCGCCGGCCGCCACCCACGGGAAGACAGTCGTCCGAATCGTGTTCCGGTCGACCTGCAGCGGGGTGGAGAAGCCGACGTCGGAGGGCTTGTTCTTCGGCGCCACGGCGTTGGTGGCCAGGTTGGTGTTGCCCGTGGTCGCCGGCTGGTTGCACTTGCTCAGGCTGGAGTGCGGCAGCGTCACGAGGTAGGTGTGGAAGGCGGACTTGTTGGCGTAGGCGATGTAGATGTTGCCTGCACTGTCGGAGTCGGCGGTCGGGAAGCCGGCACTGGGGCCGCCTGGGTCGATCGCGGCCACGCAGTCCCTGAACGTGGCGCCCTGGTCGTAGGACACCGAGAGGTTGACGTTGCTGCCGGCGTTCCAGGCGAAGAAGACGATCCGGCCGCCGTTGGGCGCCCGGAACTTGCTGGGCAGGGTGCGCATCGGACCGGGGAAGTCGGGGTTGGCGCCGGCAATCGCGGTCAGTGGGCCGTAGGTCAGGCCGCCGTCGGTGGACTTCTGGACGACGATGTTGCGCGGCGCCTGCTGGTTGTAGCTCAGCAACACGGTCTTCGCGCTGGTGAAGACGTTCCACTGCCGGTCGGTCAGCACTCCCGTGTTCGTGATGCCGTTGCCCTGGGGGCCGGAGTTGGTCAGCGTGTGGCCGTTGTCCGGGGAGGCCGACGTGGTGAAGCCGTTCAGCGCGTCCAGCCCGGCATAGGCGTAGGCATAGTTGCCGGCCGCGTTCTTCTCCGGGGCCAAGTTGATGGCGCAGTCGCCGCCGCCGCCGATCCCCTGCTGACCCCGCGGCGGGGTGCCGAGCAGGTGGAACTGGTCGCCCCCGTCGGTGGACACCTGCGCGTAGTCCGACGCCGAGCTGAACCCGGTCGGGCCGCAGGTGTAGGTGTGACCGTCCGGCGCAGTCTCGATCAGCGGCTCTGCCTCGTCACGCTGCGGGTCGGCCGCGACGCTGGCCGAGAAGGCCAGCCCGTTCGCCGGTGCGGAGGGCAGACTGGACTGGCTGCTCCGGCTCGCCGTCTTGACGACGGCCGAGCCGTTGTATGGCTGCGGCGTGCCGTTGGCGAAGCCGCAGGCCCGCACCGTGTAGGTCCCGCTCTTGAGGTCGCTGGCAACCACCGTCTCGGTCGTTGCCGAGCTGTCGCTGGAGCCGATCTCGAGCCCCGGGCTGTTGTTCTGGCCCGGGCCGAGGACGGTGAGGATCTCGTCGTTCGTCGTCTCCTGGCCGCTGGCCGGCGTCCATTTGATGGAGAAGGTGAACGTGGCGGTGACGTTCTGGTAGCCGGCGGCCGGCGCGGTGACGTTGACTGTGTGGTCGTCGAAGGTTCCCGCGGGTGCGCCGGCGCAGTCGCTGTTCGCATTGACGCCGGCCGGGATGGTGCCGCCCCAGTTGTCGCTGGCCGTGCCGCCGGCCGTGCCCGGAACGGTGAGACTGCCCGACGAAGGGTTGGACGCGTGTGAGGAGATGGACGGGACGGCCATCGCGAGGGCCGATACCCCGGCGATGGACAACAGGCGAAGATGACGGCGCATGCGCGCTCCCCCGATAGAGAAACCCGGTCTGGAAAAAGGACACGGGGCGACGACGCCGACACCCGTCGGGGGAAGGGTACGTACCGGACGGCCGTAGCACAAGGCGAGGTGCCCGCGGCCGCCTTATCTGGCCAGCAGGGCCCGCTCGGCCAGGGCGAGCGGTAACGTGCCCGACCCGGCGAGCCGGTCGTGGAAGTCGCGCAGCGAACCGCCGCCACCCACCCACTCGTCGCGCATCCGCTGGATCTCGATCGCCCCCGTGAGGTACGCCGACGCTTGCGTCGGCCAGGCGCAGTAGCGCACGACCTCGGCCCGCGCCGTCTCCCGGGACAGCCCTACCTTCTCGGTCATGAACGCCGAGGCCTCCTCGACGGTCATTTCCCCTAGATGGAGGGACGTGTCGACCACGATTCGGGCGGCCCGGAACAGGCGGGCCTCGATCTGCCCGATCACGTGTCGCGGGTCGGTGAAGAAGCCCTGCTCCCGCAGCATCTGCTCGGCATAGAGAGCCCAGCCCTCGACGAAGTACGCCGACTCGAACACCTTGCGCGCCGGCCGGTCGCAGACAGCGGCCAGCCAGGCGAGATGCCAGTGATGGCCCGGGTAGGCCTCGTGAACGGCCGTCGTCGGAATCGACATCCGGCTGTTGCTCGCGAGTCGTTGGCGCACCTGCTCGGCCGGCGCGCCCTCCGGCGTGAACGGTACGAAGAAGTGCCCCGTCCGCCGGTCGCTGAACGGCGGGGGCTCGAAGTAAAAGGCGACGGCGGTCACCGCCCGCTCATGCGGCGGCGACGGCACGACCTCGCAGACCTCGCCCTCAGGCATCGTCACGAGGTCGTGCTCGACGCAGAAGGTCCGGGCGCGCATCGTCGCGTCGGCGTACTCCGACCGCATCGCTTCGAGTGTCGACGGATGGTCGTCGTTGAGCCGGTTGAGCAGCTCTCGCCAGTCAGTACTGCCGTCGAGCTCACTCGCCCGGTCTGCCAGCTCGGCGGCGAGCTCGTCGTACGCCGCCCTCCCCCGCTCCCGGAGCTCTGCGGCGCCGTACGGCAGCCCCTCGGCCTCGCGCAACAACGCCGAGTAGCGCGCCTCGCCGATCGCCCAGTCGCCGTGGGCCAGCTCGGCGAAGCGCTCGAGCCATTCCGTGTGCCCCGCCACCGCCTCCGCGGCGTCGTGCGCAGCGGCAGCCAGCCGGTCCCGCTCGGCACCCTGGGCGGCCTCGCCAGGCAACCAGTCGCGCAGGTAACGCTCCGCCCCCCTGGCGTGCTCGACCGCGCGCCGCACCAGCAGCGGTGCGGCCAGCTCCGGGTCGAGGTTCTCGTGCGCGGCGGCGATCAGATCCGGCACGCCGCGCAGGCGGGCCACCGCCGAGCTGACCAGCTCGGGCTCCGGGCGCAGGCGGCGCAGGACCAGCGCGAAGATACCGAGGAGCGCGGGCTGCAGGTAGCTCTCCGCGTCGCGGCGCCACTCAGGCCAGTCCCGAACGATTGCCCGCCGGCGCAGCGACATGAGCACGAGGTCGCGGTCAATGCACTCCTCCGTGGTCAGTGCCGCGTCGTCGAGCGCGCGGAAGCGGCCGGCCCACTCGTCGTCCCGCCGCTCCCGCGAGCGCAGCGCAGCGGCCGAGAGGTCGGGCAGCCGGTCGTCGTACCCCGGCACGCCCAGGTACGACGCCCGGGTCGGCATCGCGGCGAACTCGTCGGCGAGCAGGTCGGCAACGAGCCGGTCGAAATCACTCACCGCCGCACGCTAGCCGACTGCCAGACTGAGGAGGTGTCCAGCGGAACGTACGCCGAGCGGCTGCTCGTTCCGCTGTGGTGGTGGCTCGTCGCCGCGGGGCTCGTCGCCCTGCTCGGAGCGGAGTTCCATGTCGGGTTGCCACTGTTGGTGAAGGTCGTCACGTACGTCGTCTTCGGCGCCACCGCGGCGTTTCTGCTGGCCTTCGCCGGCGGGGTGCGGGTCGCGGTCGAACGCGGCGAGCTGGTGGGCGGGCGCGCGCGCCTTCCCCTGCAGTTCGCCGGCGACGTGGTGGTTGTCGACCGCGCTGCCATGCGGCGGCTGATGGGTCCCGGCACGGATCCGGCGGCATACTCGGTCACGCGGCCCTGGATCCCTGGCGGCGTGCGGGTGAGTGTCACGGACCCGGACGACGCGACGCCGTACTGGCTGCTCAGCTCCCGGCACCCGCGAGAGCTCGCCGGCGCCATCACGGCCGCGCGGCAGGAGGCCTGACGCGGCGAAGTGTGGCACGGTACTGGCCGGGCAACGAGGCGGACGACCGGCTTTCAGAAGGGACGGCGACGATGGCGCAGCGCGCGGCGAAGATGGGCTGGAAGGTCTTCGGGACGGTGACGACGGTCGTGACGGGCATCGTGGCACGGAAGGCGGTCACCGCGATCTGGACGAAGGCCACCGGGAAGAACCCACCGAGCAACGCGGCCGCGGGGTCCACGACGTGGGTCGAGGCGGCGAGCTGGGCTCTGGTGTCCGGCTCGGCGTACGGTCTCGCCCGCGCCGTCGCGCAGGCCAAGGCAGCGCAGACCTGGCGCAAGGCCATCGGCAGCCTGCCGCCGGGGCTGGAGGAGGTCAGCTGAAGCGGCCGCCGCCGCTTCGGTGCAGACGTTCCTGCCGTACCCGAGCTTCGTCGCGAGCGCGGCGGCCCTCGACGACCGCCGGCTCGGCAAGCAGCGGGTCGAGACGTTTCAGATCCTGCGGGCGCTGGTCTTCCCGTCGTACGGATGGAAGAACCACCCAGCGGTCGCGATGTGGCGCGGATTCACGCCGGCTCTCGTCGGCTACGGCCTCGCGGTCTGCGCCGAGTGGGAGCGGCGTGGTCACCCGGATGCCGTCGCTGCCTCGCTGCTCGCGTTTTCCGGCGGGGTGGCGCCGGACCTCGCCGGCTTGCGTCTCGAGGGGAAGCTGCCACCGTGGCTCGGCGATCCCGCGGTGCACACCAGCCACCGGGCTTCACTTCTCCGCAAGGATCCGGAGCAGTACGCCGGCCTCGTCGACACCGACCCGGAGCTGCCCTACGTGTGGCCGCGGCCGCTGTTTCCGCGCTGGCCCGTGCGCCGGGTCGGCGCGCTGACGATCGACGCGGCGTACGCAGTAATCAAGCTGACCGGCCGGCCGGCGGAGCTGCCGGAGGCAGTGGCCGCCGTCGCGGCGGGCGAGATAGTTCGTTTCGCGGATCCGGCGTTCGCGATGGCTGTGCTGCTCTGTCTGCCACCTCCGGCGCTGTGGCTGACCGCGGGCTTCGACGTGCGCGCCGACGAGCCGCCGCCGTCGCTCGCCGTGCCGCCGGAGGTGCCCGCCGGGCCGGAGGCGCGCGCCGGGCGGCGGACCCGCCGGCTCTCGGCCAGCATCGCCCGGCCGCCCGGACCGGACGACGAGGCGGCGATGGCGGCGGAGACGGTGGCTGACGTCGGGGTCGTGGTGCACCCGGCGAGCCGCCTGGATGACCCGGCCGTGCGTCGCCGGCTCGGGTCGCGGCGCATTCGGGTCATTGCCGCCGAGCGGGGAGATGGGTGGGAGATCAGCGCCGCAGGCGCAGGTCGTTGGTGATCTTCTCGCCGAGCCGGCGGGTCTCCCGCCGGTTGAGCTCGGCGCCGGCCAGCGCGCCGGCCAGGAAGGGCATCAGAGTGGTCAGGTTGCGGCCGGCGCGTCGTACCAGGCGCTTGCGCAGGTCGCGCTTCGCCGCGCTGCCGAGCACTCCGGTCAGGCTCGCCCCCTTGAGCGGGTCGATGCCACGCTGGCGGGCCCACGAGGTCGCGTACGCGGTCGCGCGCTGCGAGGCACTGCCCGCGGGGCGGACGCCGTAGACCTCGTGCAACTCGGCGACGAGCTTGAGCTCGATCGCGACGACGGCGAGCGTCTCGGCGGAGATTTGCACGGGCGCGGTGAGCAGCGCGGGCGGCGCCGCGAACTCGATGGCGGCGAGCGCGCCACCAGCCGCGCCCACGGCGGCGGTGGCGCGCGCTGCGGCGACGACCAAGGCATCCGCCAGCGCATCCCCGGTCAGCCCGTCGTGGTGGGCGCCGAGGGTTGCGGAGTCGCGGACCGGTAAGTGCGGGGTCACGTCCAGGACGATGTCGGCGAGCCAACGCCCGCTGGTGACTCCGGCGGCACCGGCCTTTCTGGCGCTGCCGGCGAGAAGCGCCGCGAGGCGACCGAGCAGCCGGCTACGCGAACGGGTGTCGAGGGGTTCGTCACACGAGAGCCGGGCGACGAGCCGAGGCAGCTCGTCACCGTCGTCGTCGGGGTCGCTCGCGCTCAGGCCGCACACTCGCGGCAGACCAGGCGCCCACCGGAGCTGGTGGCGAGCTGGCTCCGGTGATGGACGAGAAAGCACTTGGAGCAGGTGAACTCGTCCGCCTGCCGGGGCAGCACCTTGACGGTGAGCTCCTCGCCGGAGAGGTCGGCACCGGGCAGCTCGAGCGACTCGGCCAGGTCGGCCTCGTCGACGTCGACCGCGCCGGCCTGCGCCTCCGCCCGCCGGGCCTTCAGCTCTTCGAGACTGTCCTCGCCGAGCTCGTCGTCGGTGGTACGGGGGCTGTCGTAGTCAGTGGCCATGGGATGTGTCCTCGCTTTCCGCTGCAACGCGGGAGATAACACGGTGAAGGGCTGTCTTATTCGAAGGAACGGCCGATTGTGCCCGATGCATGGGTCCGCATGCGACGTACGGCGTCCATACATAGGACGTACGGAGTGGCGGCTGGGTTCGGATGGGCGGTAATGCCCCCATGGGAGCCGGTATCGCCGGTGCGGCACCGACCTTTCCCTGCACCGGACTGAAGGACGCCGTCGCGGGTAACGGCGCGCGGTATGGCTGAGAACACGACCGGCATCGGATACTCCGTCTCCAGCGAGGAGCACCCGGGGACCGAGCTCGTCGATGGCGCGGTGATGGCCGAGCAGGCCGGTTTCGGCGCCGTCTGGATCTCCGACCATTTCCACCCCTGGATCACGAGCTGGGGCAGTCGCCCTTCGTCTGGGCGGTCATCGGCGCCATCGCTCAGGCGACGAGCACGCTGCGGCTCAACACGGCGGTGACCTGTCCGACCGTTCGCCGCTCAACGAGCACATCCTCGGCGACCGCTGGCCGACGGTCGACGTCCTCGGCCCGGACCCGGAGGTGCACGTCAAGGCGATCCGGGAGTACATCGACGCCGGCTTCGACGAGGTCTCCATCGCGCAGATCGGCCCCGACCAGGAGGGCATGATCCGCTTCTATAAGCGCGAGGTGCTGCCGCACGTGCGGTAAACCGGCGAATCGGGCCCAGCGTCGTACCAGCATCCGACGCTCCCCTGGAGGGGTCATGAAGCCAAGTCGTCTCGCCCTCGCCGCCGCTGCGACATCCGTCGCCGCTCTCGTCGTCGGTTGCGGGGACGCGCCGTCGACTTCGGGCGCTGTCGGGGTGACGCCTCCCAGGGTGCGGCCTGTCGCCGAGGCCTCCCCGACCGCGAGCCAGCCTGTCTGGTCGTCGCGGCCCGTGACCGTACGCCGGTCCCCCGCGACCCAGCCACGGCTCGTCGCCGTACGCGCGGCGCACCACGCGACGTACGACCGGGTCGTCTTTGAGTTCAGCGGACCCCTGCCCGGCTACACGGTGCGCTACGTCCCACAGGTCGTCCAGGACGGCTCCGGAAGACCGGTCCCGCTGCTCGGTCAGGCATCCCTGTCGGTCGTCCTCACGCCGGCGGTGGCGCACACGGCCGCAGGCGCAGCGTCGTACGACAACCGCCGCATCGTCACGGGCTTCCCGTCTCTCAACGAGGTCGCCGCGGCCGGCGACTTCGAAGGTCACGTTTCCTTCGGCCTCGGGCTGGACGACGTGGTGGGGTTTCGCGTCCTCTCGCTGACGTCGCCGAGTCGCATCGTGATCGACGTGGCCGGCTGACACCCGAGGAACCGACTAGATCGCGCAAGAAGGCACCCACCCCGTTTCACCTCGCTAGATCCCGGCGGCGACCCGCCGAGTGTGCGACCTGCGGTGCCGCATGGGGGTCATTGACCACATCGGTTACGTTGCGTCGGCAACGCCACGCTCGTTGGCCCTGCCTGCGGCCGGCCAAACGACATCGATGTGGTCAATCGGCCCCGCAGTGTCCGGCCGGCCGTGCCATCGGGCCGACGGAACACGCCGATGCCTACGCTGGACCTACATTCCGGCCGTGGTCTCAGCAGCGCTCGTCGGCGAGGGTACGTTCTCCTCGACGCTGCGCATCGTCAGCTGCCGCCATCCCGCGGTCGGCTCACAGAAGGGACACTGCTCATGCTGGTCCGCCGTCTCGCCCGGCCCATGCTCTCCGCGATCTTCATCTCGGGCGGCATCGACGCACTCCGTCATCCCGCACCGACGTCCCAGGTGGCCGACCCGGTCGCGCCGAAGATCGCCAGCTCGCTTCCGTTCTCCCTTCCCGAGGACACCGAGCAGCTCATCAAGATCGACGCGGCGGTGAAGATCGTCGCGGGCGGCATGCTGGCCACCAACCGCCTGCCGCGCCTCGCCGCGTTCAGCCTCGCCTGCAGTCTCATCCCGACGACGTTCGCCGGGCACCGGTTCTGGGAGGAGACCGACGCCAGCACGAAGCGCAACCAGCAGAACCACTTCTTCAAGAACGTCGGACTGCTCGGCGGCCTGCTGCTCGCGGCGGTCGACACCGAGGGTCGGCCGTCTCTGGGCTGGCGGGCGCGGCGTACGGCGAAGGTCGCGCGGGTAGCCGCGGGTGGCGCCGCCGGGAAGATCGGCGACGCGCTGCCGGTCGGCTGACCCACGCTGCCGGATCACGTCATCTCGCTTGGTTTCCCGCTTCCCCGGCCGCCCCGTCAGAGCGCAGCCGCGCTGTGTAGAGGTCGGCGCCGTAGCCGGCGAAGGCCGGGTGCCGCGGGTGGCGAGCGTCCGTCGCGGGGATGGGGTTGCGGGTGTCCATCCAGATCGGATGGGCGACGCCGTCGCGACCCACGGCGAGGCCAAGGTAGTCGCCGAGGAACACCGAGAAACCGCTGGTGTCCGGGAACTCGTTCGACGGCGGCAGGCTGCGGTCGGTGACCCGGACCCGTCGCCCGTCGCTACGGCGCAGGCTGACGTCGAGGTTGCCGGTCGTCGTGTCGTTGCCGTACCGCCGGTCGTAGAACGTCACCGCGTAGCCACCGCGCGGTGCCGGTGCCGCCCACTGCCACCACTGGTCGGCCAGGCCATCTCCGGACAAGGCGGGTAGCCGCCAGACCGGCGACCGGTCACCGGTGAAGTGCACACCGTCGGTCGAGGTGGACACCAGGATGTCGTTGTTGCAGCCGCCGACGCGCCCGACACCGTGGAAACGGTTCAGCCCCGTCATCCGCGAGACGCCGTCCGGTAGGCAGTTGCCGCGTACCGGGTTGGAGTGCGGGTTGACGTAACTCCCGAACGTGACCGCGAGCCCTCTGGCCGTGGCCACCGGCTGCGGGTAGTTGCTGCCCTGGAAGATGCTGCGCGCGGAGAGCGGACGGGTGGGCAGGCAGGTCGCGAACTGGTCCTGGGAGGTGTACGTGTAGCAGTCCGGCCATTCGTAATAGTCCGCCACCTTGCCCGGGTCGGAGAACGTCCGCCCGCCGTCGGTCGAGCGAACGGCGAGGATCTGGTCGTGGTTGTCACGGCGGTCCGCCCCGCAGGACGGCGTGATCGCGTTGCAGACGTTGAAGTTCTGGAACACGACCGCGACGTGGCCATTGGCCATGGCCACCGGCTGAGGGAATCCGCTGTTGTCGCACGGGGCGCCGCTGGCGTGGCCGGCGTTGACCGGGCAGAGCGCGGCCGACGCGCCGTGGATGTAGCCGCTCCGGTGCCAGGTGACACCTGCGTCGCCGGACCACGCGAAGGTGACCCGGCCGACGGTGAAGGTCGGGTTGTAGCTGATCCAGGAGACGTAGAGCCGGTCGCGAAAACGACTCGCCGGGTTGGTGTCGACCGTGAAGCCCGGGTTGTTGACATTGGCCGGGTTGCCAGTGCCGTCGACGGCAGCGACGACCGTCCCCGGGAAGCTCCAGGAAGCGCCTCCGTCCACCGAGCGGAAGACCACGATCGCCGTCGCGCTGTCGCCTCCATCGGCGGTGGCGCCGCGGTCGATGGCGTTGCAGACGAGGTACGCCGTGCCACGGCTGTCGAAGCCCACCTTCGACAGGCCCCCGACGTCCCAATAGTGCCGAGGCGCGGTGAAGCCGGGTGCGGTGAAGTTGAGCGGTGCGACGCCGCTGCCCCAGTGCCGCCCGCCGTCGCGGCTCCACTCGACGCCACATGCCGAGTCGCCGTGGCGGTAGTCGTTGCTCGTCGCCACGAGGCGGCGGGGGTTACGCGGGTCGACGGCGATCGAGGCCGAGCTCTGCGACTGGCCGCGCCCGAGGAGGGTCGGGTCGCTCGCGTTGGTGCAGTCGGTGTTGGCCCGCACGTTGCGCGTACGCCGGTCCCGGCAGCCGCTGGTGCCAGTAGCCGACGGAGTCGCGGGACGGGCGCTGCGCACTGCGACCGGCGTACGGATGCCTGGCGCGCCGTAGGCCTCCACGGCCGGCAGGCGGCGTGGCGCGAAGCGATGTGTTACGTCGTACGACGTCCCGGCGGCGCGCTCCGGCCGTAGCGCGGCGGCCGAGGGCAGCGCGAGCAACGCGACGAGTACGACCAGGTACCGACGCGGCGTGCTGTACCGACGCGGCGTGCTGTACCGACGCGGCGTGCTGTACCGACGCGGCGTGCTGTACCGACGCGGCGTGCTGTACCGACGCGGCATGAGAACCCCCAGAGGGTGGCGGCAACTGCCCCGCACGGCCTACCACAACGGGGCGTGCGGGGCAATGCCGCCAAACCGGTCACCCAGCACCTCCCGCCGTAGCCCTTTCGCGCCGATCATGGGGTTGTGCCACACCGACACGGCGTTTCGCGCGGCCAAACTCCATGATCGCGCGGGATGGGGCGGGGTGCCGTGGCGGGGCGTGGGACGGGGTGCCGGATGGGGAATGGGACGGGGTGCCGGAGCAGCTGGCCCAGACCCGCCGTTCGGCCGCTACGGCCGGGTCTCCTCCACGTAGCTGCGCACCGCCGCGGCCACCGCCTTCGACACCTTCGGGTCGAATACGCTGGGCACGATGAAGGACGGGTTGAGCGACTCCTCGTCGAGGACGCCGGCCAGCGCCCGCGCGGCCGCCACCTCCAGCCCGAGGGTGATGTCCCGGGCCTGCGCGTCCAGCAAGCCGCGAAAGACACCGGGAAACGCCAACACGTTGTTGATCTGGTTCGGCTCGTCGCTGCGACCGGTCGCCACGACGGCGGCGGTCTTGCGCGCTTCTGCCGGGTCGACCTCGGGCTCCGGATTGGCCAGCGCGAAGACGATGGCGCCATCAGCCATCGTCGCGATGTCCTCGCCGGTGAGGATCCGCGGCGCGGACAGCCCGATGAAGACGTCGGCACCCCGGAGCGCGGCCTGCAGCGGGCCGGTCACGCCGTCCGGGTTGGTGTTCTCGGCGATCCAGCGCTGGTTGCCGTCGAGCCCGGGCCTCCCGGGATGCAGGACGCCGTCGCGGTCGGCCACCACGGTGCGCTTCGCGCCCGCCTCCAGCAGCAGCTTGAGCACCGCCGTACCGGCAGCGCCGGCTCCCGACTGCACGATTCGGACGTCCTCCAGCCGCTTGCCGACCACTCGCAAGGCATTGGTCAGCGCTGCGAGTACGACGATCGCCGTGCCGTGCTGGTCGTCGTGGAAGACCGGGATGTCGAGCAGCGAGCGCAGCCGTCGCTCCACGTCGAAGCAGCGCGGAGCGGCGATGTCCTCGAGGTTGATGCCACCGAAGACGGGGGCGATGAGCTGCACGGCACGCACGATCTCGTCGACGTCCTGGGTGTCCAGGCAGATGGGCCACGCGTCGATGTCGGCGAACCGCTTGAACAGTGCCGCCTTGCCTTCCATGACGGGCAGGGCCGCAGCCGGGCCGAGGTTGCCGAGACCGAGTACGGCGGACCCGTCGGTCACGACGGCCACCGAGTTGCGCTTGATTGTCAGCCGACGGGCGTCCTCCGGCTGCTCGGCAATCGCGAGACAGACCCGGGCCACGCCGGGCGTATAGGCCATGGACAGGTCGTCGCGGTTGCGCAGCGCGACCTTCGACCGGACCTCGATCTTGCCGCCGAGGTGCAGCAAAAAGGTCCGGTCGCTGACCTTCCGGACGCGCACGCCCTCCACCTGCTCGAGCGCCGCCGTCACCCGGGCAGCGTGGTCGGCGTCGATGGCCGAGCACGTCACGTCGACGACGATCCGGTCGCCGTGCGACTCCGTGACGTCGAGCGCGGTGACCGCGCCGCCGGCCATCCCGACTGCCGTTGTCAACCGGCCGACGGACTGCGGGTCCGGCGGCAGCTCCAGGCGGACGGTGATCGAGTACGACGCGCTCGGTATGGGCATGGGGCGATTCTGGCCCCTGGCCGCAACCGGCCGGCCGGCTCCACGGCAGGATGCGGCGATGCGCGTCATTCTTATCGCGCCTCCCGGTGCCGGCAAGGGCACCCAGGGCGCGCGCATCGCCGAGCGGTACGGCGTCCCGCACATCGCCAGCGGGAACCTCTTCCGGATGGAGGTGGCCCGCCGCAGCGAGCTGGGCGTCCTGGTGCAGACCTACCTCGACGCGGGCGATCTCGTACCGGACGAGCTCGTCACCGACCTGTTGCGCGGCCCGGTCGTTTCGGCGGCGCGGGCGGGTGGCGGCTACGTGCTCGACGGGTTTCCGCGGACGCTGAGCCAGGCCCGAGGTGCGGCCGAGATCGCCGCCGAGGTGGGACTCGAGGCGCAGTCGGCTCTGCACCTCGACGCGCCGGAGCCGGTGCTGGTCGAGCGGATGGCGACCCGCGCGCAACGGCGTACCGACGACAGCGTCGACACCGCCCGGCATCGGCTCGAGGTCTACGCGGAGAAGACGCGCCCGCTGCTCGACTTCTACGCCGGCCGCGGCATCCTGCACACGGTCGACGCCACACCGCCGATCGACGATGTCAGTTCGGCGATCTTTGCCATTCTCGACGAGCTGAGGTGACCTTGTCCGGCAGTGGCTCCCGGGCCAGCTCGCCGGCCCAGACCGTCTCGAGCGGAGGGTCGTCCCCAGCGACCGGCAGCGCGCACTCGAAGGTCACCGCCAACTCTCGGCCGTGCAGCTCGAGGGTCGCCACGTTGTTCTCGAACCATGGGCCCTGTACCAGGTCCCAGGACCACGGGGTGTCGTGCACGCCCGCGGTCCTGGCGAGCGTCCGGCCGATCCAGCTGCCGGCCGCCGTGCGGGAGAATCGGTCGCCCCGCTGCACCCATCGCTGGATCGGGTTGCGCATCGGTGAGGAGACCACCTGCACGACGCGGCTGCGTACGCCGTACCGCTCGGGAAAGTGCACGTCCACCAGGTAGGCGTAGTGGACGTCGCCGGAGAGGAAGACCACCGTCGCTGGCGGCTTGCCGCGCTTGCCGGCCGCCAGCTCGGCGACTGCCTCCAACAGTGCGATGAAGGAGTCGCGGAAGGCGCCCCAGTGCTCGAGATCGGCGCCCTGGCGGATGCGCTCCCCCACCCGCGCCGCCCGTCGGCCCCAGGCGCTGTCGCACACCGCCTCGTTCCAGCTCTCCACGAACTGGATGCCCTGCGGCAGCAGGACCGGCAGCGAGCTGGCGACGAGCACGTGGTCGAAGTCGCCCTGCAGGCGAGACTCGATCCACTCCCACTCGGCCTCGTCGACCATCTTCCGGGCGTCGCCCTCGAGCACCCTTCCGCAGCGCGAGTCGATGACGATCAGCCGGAACCCGGCATGGTCCCGGCAGTAGCTCCAGCGGTGCCCCTTCGCCCCGTCGGCCTCCTTGTCGGCGCGGATGGCGAGGTCGCGCAGGAGCGGCCAGCCGTCATCGACCTCCTGCAGGCGGGCGAAGACGCCCTCCTCCTCGATCGCGTCGGGCGCGAGGTTGCCGAGGTGCTGGTAGAGCCAGTACGACGAGAGCGCGCCGATGATCCGCTCCTCCCACCAGCTCGTCTGCTGGTGGTCGTGCCGCCAGACCTGCGAGGTGTTCCAGTCGTCGTGCACGTCGTGGTCGTCGAAGATCATCGCGGACTGCACGGTCGAGAGCAGCCAGCGAATGACCGGCTCCGACCACGCCTCCCGGTAGAGCGCCGTGTACTCCTCGAAGTCGGCGACCTCGTCGTAGGGCGGGACCGAGGTGTCGCGGCGCGCACGGATGAACTCCAGCGTCTGCGGCGACACCTCGTCCGCGTAGACCTGGTCGCCGACGAACAGCAGACCGTTCGGCCACTCCGCGGGCTCTCCGCGCAGCATCCGCAGCGCCAGGGCGCGGAGCGCGTCGGCGCCCATGCCGCGCTTGTCCACTGCCTTGTCGAGGCAGTACGGCGGCACGTCGGGGCGGGAGGCGCGGCAGGAGCCGACGACTATCCGGTACGGCGCTCCCGGCTTCGTCGTCCGGATGACGCTCGGCGGGAAGCCGCTGTCCGGAGCCGGCCAGGCCAGCTCGCCGTCGAGGCGCACGTCGTAGGCCCGGTGCTCCCCCGGCTCGAGGTCGGTCACGACCACGAGTGCGTAGTAGTGCCCGGCGACCGCGAAGGTCCGCGACGTCGCCCCGCAGACCGTCACCTCGCACGGCGAGTCGGTCTCGACCCACACCGTGGCGCAGGCCTGGTCGACGTAGCGCAGCATCGGACCGAGGACGAGGGAAGGCATGGCGGCTAGCCTCTCGCAGATGTCCCGCCGTGTCTCGGTGTGGAGGCGGCGATCAGGTGGTCCCGGCACGTACGGTGTGTGCTGACCGAGCAAGGAGGAGGACGGCTGATGTACGAGCTGCGCGTGGTCGCGCTGAGCGAGGACGCTCGTCACGTCGTGCTCGCCCCCGTTCTGGAGGGCCGCCGGGAGCGTTACCGACTGCCGGTCGACGACCGGCTGCGGGCGGCGCTGCGCGGAGAGCTCGGGCGACTACAGCGGCGTACTCGGCCGGAGAGCTCGCTGACCCCGCGCGAGATCCAGGCCCGCCTCCGCGCCGGCGACACCGCCGAGGGCATCGCCGCGACGGCCGGCGTACCGATCGAGTGGATCCTGCGGTTCGAGACTCCGGTGCTGGCCGAGCGGGGCCTGGTCGCCCAGCAGGCCCGGCGTGCCTCGCTCTCCGTCAGCGGAGGGGAGTGGACCGGGGTACCGCTCGAGCAGGTCGTCGCCGCTCGCCTCGAGGCCGACGGCGCCGAGCCGGCAGCTGCAGTGTGGGACTCCTGGCGACGAGACGATGGCCGCTGGGTAGTGCAGGTGCGCTGCGCAGAGGTCGCTGCGCACTGGCTCTGGGATCCCGCACTGCAGCGCCTCGTCGTCCACGACGATGCCGCCCGCGCCCTGCTGCACCCGGAGCGGCGACTCGCGCTCGCTCCGGCCCCGGGAGGCGACGCGCTTGGGGCGGAGGCCGAGAGCGAGCTCGAGACGGAGATACGGGCGGACGCGGCCGCTCCGGCTGCCGCTGAAAGTCCCGCTGGGCAGGCCGACGAGCTGCCGGCTGACGCAGCGAGGGCTGACGAGCTGCCGGCCGACGCCGCGAGGGCGGACGACCCCGAGCGGGGCCAGCCGGCTCGGAACCGGCGCACCCGGCGCAAGGCGGTGCCTTCCTGGGAGGACATCCTGCTGGGCACCGGCACCGGTCCGGGAGGCTCGGCGGGCTGACTCCCGCCGCCGGCGAAGTGATCCTCTTCCGCGACCGCCGCGATGCGGGTGCGGTCCTGGCGGCACAGCTGACGTCGGCGTACGCCGGCCGCGACGACGTCGTGGTGCTCGGCTTGCCGCGCGGCGGGGTGCCGGTGGCGGCGGAGGTGGCCCAACGGATCGAGGCCCCGCTCGACGTCCTCGTCGTCCGCAAGCTCGGTGTGCCAGGGCACGAGGAGCTGGCGATGGGTGCCATCGGCTCCGGCGACGTCCGGGTGCTCGACCAGGGCATCATTGACCGGCTCGGCGTCGCGGAGCACGAGGTGGAGCGGGTCGCGGGCCGCGAGCTCACCGAGCTGGCGCGCCGCGAGGCGACGTACCGCGGCGGGCGCCGGCCCCTCGATGTCGCGGGCCGCACCGTCCTGCTCGTCGACGACGGGCTCGCCACCGGAGCCAGCATGCGGGCAGCTGTGCTGGCCGTACGCCGCCGCGGCCCGGCTGCCGTCGTCGCCGCGACGCCGGTCGGCCCAGTCAGCACCGTCAGCCGGCTCTGTGAGCTGTGCGACGACGTCGTCGTCGCCGCGACCCCCTCGCAGTTCGTCGCCGTCGGGATGCACTACGCCGACTTCACCGCCACGACGGACGCCCAGGTGCGAGAGGCCCTCGACGCCGCCCGCCGTACGGTCTAACCGTGTGGACGAGATGCGGGTCCGTCACGCACTGGGTAGCAGCGGCCCATGAGTGACGAGGTCGAGCAGCCCACTCCGGCGGATCTGCCCGCTCCCCCACCGTCGAACGTCTCGCCGGAGACGGTGCGGAGCTACCGGTCGCAGCTGACGACGGGCGAGGATGTCGTCGATCCGAGCACCTGGGCCGGGTCGGTGCCGCAGGCGTACGGGATCGCGCCACGGGTGCGCGTCAGCCGCGGCAGGTGGTTCAACCTGCTGTGGCTGCTCCCGATCGGGTTCGTCGTCCTGATCGTGGCGGTGGCCGCTGCGAAGGGCCTGCGCAACACCCCGTCGGTGCAGCGGTTTCTCGCGGACCATCCCGGCACCGTTGAGTCGACCGGCTCCGCGCGGAACGCCGGCCTGCCCGTCTGGGTGGGCGTGCAGCACTTCTTCAACCTGTTCTTGATGATCTTCATCATCCGGTCGGGTGTGCAAATCCTCAGTGACCACCCTCGGCTGTACTGGACCCGGCACAGCACGCCGGGCCGGGACTGGTTCCGCGTCCAGAAGCCGGTGCCCCCCGATCCGCTGTGGACCGCGAAGAAGGACTCCATCAGCCTGCCCGGCCAGGTGGGGCTACCGGGGATTCGGCACTCGATCGGGCTGGCCCGCTGGTGGCATCTGGGCATCGACACGCTGTGGTTGGGCACCGGC
>JBBSIN010000049.1:0-18840 GCA_038232055.1 Mycobacteriales bacterium | reverse complement strand
GCTCGGCGCCGGTTCGCCGACAGATCGCTAACAACTGCGGAGGTGGCCGCACTGTTGGGCGGGGTGACCCGCCAGGCGGTGTCCGCCCGGGTGCGCGCCGGCCGGTTGCTTGCCGTGCAGTTGGGCGGCACCCTGCGCTTTCCCGACTGGCAGTTCGGTCCGGAGGGTCCGTACGTCGGGCTGCCGGCACTAATGACGGAGTTGTGCGCTCAGGGACGCGGCGGGTTGGCCGCCGATGCGTTGATGCGCGCTCCGATCGACGAGCTTGCCGGGCGCACCCCGGCGGACCTGCTCGCCGCCGGAGACAGCGACGGCGCGCGATGGTGGGTGCGCGCCGCCGGGGAGATCGGCTGACGCGCGCCGCTGGGGATGTCGGTGATTCGACCGCCCGATACGTCGATCGGTTGCCGCGGCGCCGGCCGGCTGGGTTGCGGCTCCACACCGTTGATCGGTCCTGGTACCGGGTGGACGCGCTGGCTCCGCCGGCCTGGCGATGGTCACCCTCGCGGCCGCCGCGATGGCGGTTCGACTCGGCTGCTGGGACGCATCGGGTCCGGTACGCGGCCAGCTCCGCCCGCGCGGCCATGCGGGAGCGCTTCGATGCCGAAGGCCGGATCGTCAGTGGCACGGCACTGGCCTCGCACCTGGTGGAGCTGACGGGCCGACTGCGGGTGGTGGACCTGCGCCGCGACGCGACACTGGACCTCCTCGGCTGCGACGATCAGATCAGCACCAGCCGTGCCCCGGGCGTCTGGGCCGCCGGCCAGCTTCTGGCCGACCGGCTGGTCGACTGGTTCGGCGAGCGGTTGGACGGAATCGTCTACCGTTCACGGACCACGCCCGCACGAGACGCCAACCTCGCCTTCTTTGGCGGACCGGCCGTCCAGATGCGGCGCGTTGGCCTGCTGCGAGACCAGGAAGGGCTGCTTGCCGCACTAGTCGCGGCCGACGGCTTCCTCGTCGAAGGCTGGAATGCGGAGACCCGTTGAGGCAGCGCTGGGGGCACCGAGGGCGCGACTAACCGTGCCCGATGAGGGCACAAGCAGCGATGTGGACATCACCGAACGGATCCTCAACGACCATCACCGGCAGCGGCAGGGATTCGCCGTGCTCGACGACGTCGATCCGGCCGACACCGAGCGCCTCGGCTTGATCTGGGGCGACCTGGCGAACTTCCTCGAGGTGCACGCCGCCGCCGAGGAGGCGGTGTTCTACCCGGAGCTGCTGCGCAAGGGCGATCCCGACGGCGCGGAGACCAAGGACGCCATCGGCGATCACAACGACATCCGCGACGCCGTGGCCGAGTCGGCGAAGCAGGACGTCGGGACGCCGGCCTGGTGGAAGGCCGTCGGCAACGCCCGCAGTGCCAACACCGAGCACATGGGCGAGGAGGAGGACGAGGTCCTTCCGGACTTTCGTCACCACGCCAGCCTCGAGCTACGCGACCAGCTGGCGGTGCGGTTCGAGGCGGCGAAGACGGCTCCGGTCGCCCCGACCCTCGACCAGTCCGACAAGGACCCTGACGACTACGTCGAACAGCACAGCTGACGCGATCGTCGAGCAACCCGAGCGCGTACGCCGAACCACGACTCAGGAGCGCAGTCATGCCAGATGCCATTGAGGTGCGCAAGGTCGCCATTGACAGCGTGACCGATGCATCGGGTCTCGCGGCGCTTATCGACGACGGCGTCTTCACGGCCGACGCGGTCCTCGCTGTCATCGGCAAGACCGAGGGCAACGGCGGCGTCAACGACTACACACGGATCCTCGCCGACCGTGCCTTTCGCGAGGTCTTGGTCGCCAAGGGCAGCCGGTCGCCGGACGAGGCGCGGCAGGTGCCGCTGGTCTGGTCGGGCGGCACGGACGGCGTCCTGTCGCCGCACGCGACCATCTTCGCGACTCTGGACCAAGCGCGCGCGAAGCGCAGCGAGGCGCCACGGCTGTCCGTGGGTGTCGCGATGAGCGACGTCATCCTTCCGGAGGACATCGGCCGGCCCGCTATGGTCGAAACCGTGGCCGCCGGAGTCCGCGACGCCATGAAGGTCGCGGGCATCGACGACCCGGCGGACGTGCACTACGTCCAGACGAAGACGCCGCTGCTCACGCTGGAAACCATCACCGATGCGAAGAGCCGCGGTCACGACGTCTGGACCGAGGACACGCTGAAGTCCATGGACGTGTCCAACAGCACGACTGCGTTGGGCATCGCGGTGGCGCTCGGCGAGATCGAGATGCCGACGGCAGACCAGATTCACCGGGACCTCTCCCTGTACTCGTCGGTCGCCTCGTGCTCGTCCGGCGTAGAACTCGATCGTGCGCAGATCGTGCTGGCGGGCAACGTCCGCGGCATCGGCGGCCGGTACGCCATCGGGCACGGCGTGATGCGGGACGCGCTCGACCAGGACGGCATCTGGATGGCGATCCGAAGCGCCGGCCTCGACCTGCCGGAACGTCCGCACTACACCGACCTGCAGGGCCGGTTGGTCAACGTCTTCCTCAAGTGCGAAGCGGACCCCACGGGGCGGGTACGCGGGCGCCGCAACATCATGCTCGACGACTCCGACGTGCACTGGCATCGCCAGATCAAGTCGTGCGTGGGTGGGGTGGCAGCAGCAGTGACCGGCGACCCGGCGGCGTTTGTGTCGGTCGCAGCCGTGCACCAGGGTCCGCCGGGAGGCGGCCCGGTGGCCGCTATCGTCGACTTGGGCCACCGATGACGAGTACGGCGGGCGACGAGGGGCAGGCGGATCGGGTCCTCGCCGCAGCGCTGGCCGCCTGGCAGGCGGAGCCGAGCCCCGACACGCAAGCCGGCGTCCAGCGGGCGTTGCTGCACGCGCGGCTCCTGGTGCCCATCGTTCCGCTGGCCGACGGCGAGGGTGGGCGGCCCGAGATGGCCCAGCCGACTCTCGTGGGCGCCGATGGCCGTCCGGCCGCGGCCGCCTTCTCCTCGCTCGCCACCATGTCGGGGTGGCGGGCCGACGCGCGGCCGGTGCCCGTCGGGGCGATGGACCTGCTCGCCACCGCTCTCGAGGCGGGGCATGCCGTCGTCATCGACGTTGCGGGCCCCGTCCCATTCGCCATCGAGGGAGCCGTGCTACGCAGCATGTCGGAAGGATTCGTACCGGTGACGGTCAGCGGTGTCGCGGCGGACATGGCCGGCGGAACCGTCGCCGGGGGACTGAGCGCCGTCGCCGAACCGTGCGCGACGCCACCTGGACTGCGGGCGGAGCTCGCCGACGCGCTGGCGCAGGAGGCGTCCGTGGCCGAGGCATACGTGCTGGCTCCCGAACAGGGACCCGACGCCAGTGCCGTTGCCGTCGGACTGGTGCTGCGGGAAGAGCTGACCCCGGATACGCTCGTCGGCCTCGTCCGACGCCTGGCGGAGGCGCTCGGAGTCTCGGCGGCCGTCGCCGAGGGACTCGACATCGCGGTTCTCACGACCGAGCAGCGGGAGGCCGCGCTGGCTATTGGTCCACCGGCGTACGTCGTCGCCGACAGGTCCTGACCCGACCGACCGGTGCTAGGCTTGCCGCGCGACCACCCGTGTCGGCGTCTTGACGACGAGACGGTCACAAGCGGAGTCCGCTCCCACCCGGTCGGCCTCGAGTCGGCGGGTTCGGTCGGCGGCATCGCCGAGTTGGCGGGCGCCGTCGTTCGATAGGGCCCCGCGACATCGCGGGGCTTTTCCGTGCCCGCGCCGCGCACCGGTCGCCGAGAAGCAAGCACCGCCGTGACCGTGCCACGGTCTGACCGCCCAAGGTGGCCCCATTCGCGTCGAACCCCGTATCAACGACCGGATCCGCGTCCCCGAGGTACGCCTTGTGGGTCCAGGCGGAGAGCAGGTCGGCATCGTCGCGATCGGCGATGCGCTGCGGCTGGCCCAGGAGTCTGATCTCGACCTCGTCGAGGTGGCCCCCACCGCCCGCCCACCGGTCTGCAAGCTCATGGACTACGGCAAGTGGAAGTACGAGAACGCCCAGAAGGCGCGTGAGGCGCGGCGCAACCAGGTGCACACGGTCATCAAGGAGATGAAGCTCCGGCCGAAGATCGACCCGCACGACTACGAGACCAAGAAGGGTCACGTCGTACGGTTCCTCAAGGCGGGCGACAAGGTCAAGATCACCATCATGTTCCGCGGTCGGGAGCAGTCCCGTCCCGAGCTCGGGTTCCGGCTCCTGCAGCGACTCGCCGAGGACGTGCAGGAGCTCGGCTACGTCGAGGCGGCGCCCAAGCAGGACGGCCGAAACATGATCATGGTCATGGCTCCGCACCGTACCGTCAAGGCTGAGGCGCGGTCGCGCCAACAGCACCGGCAGGGTGCACCGGCCGAGGGTCAGCTTGTCGAGGCCGAGCCGGCCAGGACCGAACAGCTCGCCTGACCGCGAGCACGAGACGGAAAGCAGTACGACGATGCCCAAGACCAAGTCACACAGCGGTGCGAGCAAGCGCTTTCGGGTGACCGGAAGCGGCAAGATCCTGCGTCGGCAAGCCGGCCGCAGGCATCTGCTCGAGCACAAGCCCTCCACGCTGACCCGACGGCTCTGGCGTGAGATCGAGGTCTCCTCCGCCGACACCAAGCGGGTCAAGAAGCTGCTTGGCCGATAGTTCCCCGGGGCGGGCCTTCCGGCCCCGCTCCGACATCCCAGCGAGACATGAGCAAGGAGCCCTTCCGTGGCACGCGTCAAGCGGGCGGTCAACGCCCACAAGAAGCGCCGGTCGACCCTCGAACGGGCGAGCGGCTACCGCGGGCAGCGGTCGCGGCTCTACCGCAAGGCGAAAGAGCAGGTCACGCACTCGCTGACCTACGCGTTCCGCGACCGCAAGGTCCGCAAGGGCGAGTTTCGCAGCCTCTGGATCCAGCGGATCAACGCCGCCGCGCGGGCGCAGGGCATGACCTACAACCGGTTCGTCCAGGGACTCAAGGCCGCCGGCGTGGAGGTCGACCGCAAGATGCTCGCGGACCTGGCCGTGACCGACGCACCGGCGTTTCGTGCTCTCGTCGAGGTGGCCAGGGCGGCCCTGCCGGCCGAGCGCGGCGCCGCCTGAGCACGTCCGCCTCGCCGCGCCTGCTCACCAACCCCAAGGCGCGGTCCGTCACGGCCGTCCGTCGTCTCGTCAAACGATCCTTCCGTTCGGCCGACCGCGCGTTTCTCGTCGAGGGACCGCAGGGCGTCCGGGAGGCCCTCGGTATTCGGCAGCCATCCGGCGTACGGGACGAGCTCGGCGGCCTGACGGCCCTGTACGCGACTGACGAAGCGGTCCGCCGGCACGACGACCTGATCTCCCTGGCGCGGGAGTTTGGGGTGACCGTGCAGCTGGTCAGCGGCGAGGTCATGGCAGCGATGGCGCAGACCGTCACGCCGCAGGGCATGCTCGGCGTGGCGCCCTTCCTCCACGTACCGCTCGAGAACGTGTCCGCGCTCGGCGGATGCCTCGTCCCCGTTCTCGTCGACGTACGCGACCCCGGCAACGCCGGCACGATCCTGCGCACCGCCGACGCCGCCGGCGCCGACGCCGTCGTCTTCTCCGACGGGTCCGTCGACCCCTACAACGGGAAGTGCGTCCGGGCCTCGGCCGGCAGCCTGTTTCATCTGCCTTTCACGGTCGGCACGCCGGTCGGCGCCGCGGTCGAGGAGCTGCGTGCCGCCGGCCTGCGGGTGCTTGCGGCCGACAGCGCGGCCCAGGACGACATCGACACGCTGACCGATGCCGGCGAGCTCGGCGGGCCGACGGCGTGGCTCTTCGGCAACGAGGCGTGGGGTCTTCCCGAGGAGGTACGCCGGCTTGCGGACGCCGCGGTACGGATCCCGATTCACGGCCGGGCCGAGAGCCTCAATTTGGCCACGGCCGCCGCCGTCTGTCTCTACACGTCGGCGCGAGCACAACGACGAGACGGCGGGTGCCGCTGGACCGGATCCGGAGGTTAGGCTACGACGATCACCGGGTCGCCGGGGACTGGAGGGCTTATGGGCGGTTCCCACGGCCCTGCCCCGTTTCGGGCTCCGGAGAAATCAGCCTACGACGACCTGCCGGACGGCCTCCTCATCGCCGACGATGCCGGCCGGGTGATCGTGCTCAACCCGGCCGGTCAGCGGTTGCTCGGGCGCACAGCCGACGAGGTGCTGGGACGCGACTTCCGCGAGATCCTTACTCTCACCGACCAGGCGGGGCGCGACTGGTGGGAGTGCACGACGCCGTACGCCGGGCTCGCCACCCGCACTGGGCAGCCAGAGCGCCAGCTCACGCTCGGGCGCGGCCCGGACGGTGAGCCGCGCGATCTCCTCGTCACCGCGCGATACGTCCGCGAGTCGCCAGGCGGGCCGCTCGTCCGTCTTGCCGTTGCCTTCCGTGACACGGCAGCGCGTCGGCGTCAGGAGCGTAGCCGCGCCGATCTCGTCTCGACGGTGGCGCACGAGCTGCGCTCGCCGCTGACCAGCGTCAAGGGCTTCACGGCGACGCTGCTCGCCAAGTGGGAACGCTTCACCGAGGATCAGAAGAAGCTCATGCTGGAGACGGTCAACGCCGACGCCGACCGGGTCACCCGCCTGATCACCGAGCTGCTCGACGTGTCGCGGGTGGAGTCGGGCCGGCTCGAGCTGCGCCGGCAGGTCGTCGACGTGCCGGCGCGCGTCCACAAGGCGATCACGGGACAGACCGTCGCCGGGCAGCTCGCCGAGCGCTTCACCGTGCGGGTCGAGGAGGCGCTGCCGGAGATCTGGGCCGACCCCGACAAGCTCGACCAGGTGCTCGGCAACCTCGTCGAGAACGCCATCCGGCACGGCGCCGGTCAGGTGGTCGTGACGGTGGAACCGCACGGCGACGGTGTACTGGTCGGCGTCGCCGACGCCGGATCAGG
Source organism: Mycobacteriales bacterium (assembly GCA_038232055.1). Classification (GTDB taxonomy): domain Bacteria; phylum Actinomycetota; class Actinomycetes; order JADGOV01; family JADGOV01; genus JBBSIN01. The sequence goes on along the minus strand of JBBSIN010000049.1, from coordinate 11,984 downwards.
CGTCGCCCCCGAGGTGGCCCCCCGGCTGTTCACGAAGTTCTGGCGCGGCGGCCGCCGCGGCGGAACGGGACTCGGGCTCTACATCACGAAGGGCCTGGTCGAGGCGCACGGCGGCTCGATCGAGGCGACGACTGCTCCCGGCGGCGGCGCGCTCTTCCGCTTCACGCTGCCCGCGGGCACCCCGTCCTTCGCCGCCCGGTGACCTCGGCGGCTTCCTGCGGCCGCCTAGACTCCGACGGATGTCGGCCCCGAACAGCAGCTTCGACCCGGTGGAGGTGGCGATGCTTCGGCCCGACGAGCTGGAGCGGGCGCTGGCCGACGGGTCGGCGGCTTTCGCGGCCGCCGCCGACCTCGACGCGCTGCACGATGCGGAGATCGCCGCCCGGGGCCACCGTTCGCCGGTCGCACTGGCTCGTCGCGAGATCGGAGCGCTGCCACCGCAGGCCCGCGCCGACGCGGGGCGGCGAGTCAACCTCGTCCTCTCCGCACTCGCGGCGGCGTACGACGCACGCCGGGTGGAGCTCGAGGCCCAGCGCGACGCTCGCGCCCTGCTGGAGGAGACCGTCGACGTCACGCTGCCGTGGGACCGGCTGCCGCGCGGCGCCCGGCACCCGCTCACCACCATCCAGGAGCGGGTGGCCGAGGTCTTCGTGGCGATGGGCTACGAGGTGGCGGAGGGTCCCGAGGTCGAGACGGAGTGGCACAACTTCGACGCCCTGAACTTCCTGCCCGACCATCCGGCGCGCACCATGCAGGACACGTTCTTCGTCGCCCCTCCCGACTCGGGGCTGGTGCTGCGTACGCACACCTCGCCGGTGCAGGTTCGAGCGCTGATCGAGCGCGGTGTCCCGACGTACGTCGTCTGCCCGGGCCGCACCTACCGCACCGACGAGCTCGACGCCACCCACACTCCGGTCTTCAGCCAGGTGGAGGGGTTGGCGGTCGACGAGGGCCTCACCATGGCGCACCTCAAGGGCACGCTGGACGCGTTCGCGCACGCGATGTTCGGGCCGTCCGTGCGCACCCGGCTGCGCCCCGCGTACTTCCCGTTCACCGAGCCGAGCGCCGAACCCGACCTCAGCTGCTGGATCTGCGACGGCGCCGATCCGGGCTGCCGGACCTGTCAGGGTTCCGGCTGGGTCGAGTGGGGTGGGTGCGGCATGGTGCATCCGGTTGTCCTCGCCTCGTGCGGCGTCGACCCGGAGCGGTACTCCGGATTCGCGTTCGGCATGGGTCTGGAGCGGACCCTGATGGTGCGACACAATCTCGCCGACATGCGCGACCTCGTCGAGGGCGACGTGCGGGTCGCCACCGCGCTCGGCGAGGTCGGCTGATGCGAGCGCCGGTCTCCTGGCTTCGCGACCACGCGGACCTGCCCGACGTACCCGGGGCCGACGTGGCGGCCGCTCTGGTGCGCGCCGGGTTCGAGGTGGAACACGTCGTCGCCGTGGCCGCCGATGCGAACGGCCTCGTCGTCGGCGAGGTGCTCGACGTCGAGGAGCTGACCGAGTTCGCGAAGCCAATCCGTTACTGCTCGGTCGAGGTGGGGGAGCCCTCGCCCCGGGGCATCGTCTGCGGTGCGACGAACTTCGCCACCGGCGACCGGGTGCCGGTCGCCCTGCCGGGGGCGACGCGGCCTGGCGGCTTCCAGATCGGCTCCCGACGCACCTACGGCCGCCTCTCCGACGGCATGATCTGCTCTGCCCGGGAGCTCGGCCTAGGTGATGACCACACCGGCATCCTCGTCCTCGACGACACCCTGCCGGTCGGCGCCGATGCCGTCGAGGCGCTCCGCCTGCGCGACGACGTGCTCGACATCGCCGTTACCCCCGACCGCGGGTACGCCTGGTCGTTGCGCGGTCTGGCCAGGGAGGCGGCGCTCGCATTCGGGGTCGAGTTCCGGGACCCGGCCGACGTGCCCGTGGCGTCGGTCGACGGCGCGGCGTACGACGTCCGGGTCGAGGACCCGCTCGGCTGTGACCGCTACGTCGCGCGGGTCGTCACGGGGCTCGACCGGGCTGTCCGGACACCGGTCGAGATGCGGCGGCGGCTGCTCCTCGCCGGCATGCGACCGATCTCCCTGCCGGTCGACGTGACGAACTACGTGCTGCTCGACCTCGGGCAGCCGCTGCACGCCTTCGACCGCGACCGGCTCTCGGGCGCCATCGTCGTACGCCGCGCCCGCGCCGGAGAGCGCCTCACCACGCTCGACGGCGTGGACCGCACCCTCGACCTCGACGACCTCGTCATCGCCGACGAGTCGTGGGCGGTCGCGCTGGCCGGCGTGATGGGCGGCGGGCCGACCGAGGTCGGTGACGACACGACCGACCTGGTGATCGAGTCGGCCCACTTCGACCCCTCCGTCGTCGCCAGGACGGCGCGGCGCCACAAGCTCTCGACGGAGGCGTCCAAGCGGTTCGAACGAGGCGTGGACGACGCGCTCGCACCGCGCGCTGCGGAGGTCGCCGTCCGACTGCTCACCGGTCTCGGTGGCGCCAAGCCCGACCCGGGCAGCACGGACGTCGACAACCGGCCGGACCGCCCGACGATCCGCATCGGGTTAGGACTTCCGGCCCGGGTGGCCGGGCGACCCTACGACGCGGCGACCGTACGCCGCCGGCTCACCGACGTGGGCTGCCGGCTCACCAACGGTCGGGACGACGACGATCTTCCCGTCACGCCGCCGTCCTGGCGTCCGGACCTGCTGCGCCCGATCGACCTCGCCGACGAGGTCATCCGGCTCGAGGGCTACCACACCGTGCCGTCGGTGCTGCCCCGCGCGCCGGCCGGCCGCGGCCTGACCCCCCGGCAGCGGCTTCTTCGCGCGCTCGGCGTCGCCATGGCCGGCGCCGGATACGTCGAGTCGCCCAGCCCCCCGTTCCTCGCCGCGGCGCAGTGGGACGCACTGGGACTCCCGGCGGACGACTTCCGGCGGCGTGCCGTCGAGCTGGCCAATCCCCTGGACGAGGGCGAGCGCTTCCTCCGTACGACGCTGCTGCCGGGCCTGCTCTCCGCCACCGCCCGCAACGTGTCGCGCGGCTTCCCCGACCTCGCCCTGTTCGAGACGGGGGCGGTCTTCCTGGCCAAGCCGACGACCGGACCGACGCCACGCCCGCCGGCCGGCGTACGACCACCGGTCGAGGTGTTGGCCGCACTCGACGCCGCCTTACCGGAGCAACCGCTGCACCTGGGCGCGGTGCTCACCGGCGAGCGCCAACCGAGCGGCTGGTGGGGCGCCGGCCGGCCGGCCGTCTGGGCGGACGCGGTCGAGGCGGCCCGCACGATCGGCCGCGTCCTGGCGGTGCCGCTCGACGTACGGCGCGGGGGGGAAGCCCCGTGGCATCCCGGCCGGTGTGCCGAGGTCGTGCTCGGCGAGCGGGTCGTCGGCCACGCCGGCGAGCTGCACCCGCGCGTGCTCGACACGCTCCGACTGCCGCAGCGGACCTGCGCGATGGAGCTCGACCTGGAGCCGCTGCTCCGGCTGGCACCCGAGCTGGCGGCAGCGGCGCCGATATCCACCTACCCGGTCGCCACCGTCGACGTCGCACTCGTTGTCGACGACGACGTCCCGGCCGGCCGCGTCGAGGCGTCGCTGCTGTCCGGCGGTGGCCGCCTGGTGGAGTCGCTACGGCTCTTCGACGTCTACCGCGGGCCGCAGGTCGGCGACGGCAAGAAGTCCCTTGCCTTCACGCTGCGCCTGAGGGCGCCGGACCGCACACTGACCGCCGAGGAGGCCGTGGCAGTTCGTGACGGGGCAGTGCGAGTCGCGGCCGAGCGGACCGGGGCGGTGCTGCGCGGCTGATGGGCGGCTAGTGGGCGACCGGCTGCGGGGACAGGTGTCGATCGTCACGGGCGGCGGCCGCGGGATCGGCCGAGCCGTCGCGATGGCGCTGGCCGCCGAGGGGATGGGCGTGGCGCTCGTTGCCCGCACGGCAAACCAGGTCCACGACACCGCAGCGGAGGTCGAGGCGTACGGCGTGCCGGTCCTTCCGGTGGTCGGCGACGTCAGTGATCCCGGCGTCGTGACGCGCCTCCTCGCCCACGCCGAGCAGCGTCTGGGACCGATCGACCTGCTGGTCAACAACGCCGGTGGCACGGAGGCTCGCCAAGGGCCGCTGTGGGAGGCGGACCTCGAGGAGACCTGGGCCGTCGTCGAGACCAACCTGCGTGGGCCGATGCAGCTGGCCGCCGCTGCGCTGCCGGCCATGATCGGTCGCCGGCGCGGACGGATCGTCAACGTCAACAGCCTGGCCGGCACCCGGCCGTCGAGCACCGAGACTGGTTACTCGGTGTCCAAGGCGGCCCTCTCCCGGCTCACGGACTGCCTGAGCACCGCGCTGCGCGGCACGGGAGTCGCGGTGTTCGACATCAGCCCCGGGCTCGTCCGGACGGAGATGACCCGCGGCCTCGTCAGGCTGGGCGACGTGGCACCCCACGAGTGGACCCCCGCCGAGCGGACGGGGGAGGTGGTCGTCGACATCGCGGCTGGCCGCTTCGACGCCCTCGCCGGGCGGTTCCTCCACGTCGCCGAGGACCTCGACGCGCTGCTGGCCAACGCGGATCGCATCGCGGACGCGGACGCACGCGTGCTGCGGCTCGCGCCGTACGGCGCGGACGACCCGCTCTTCGCCGACTGACGCGCCCGACGGAGCCCGCCGGGCCTGTGCATGACGATGCGGTGTGCTGCATACTCGGCGTCGATGGACAGGCCTGCCAGCACCCCGCCGTGGCCGCTACTGTCGGCGGATGACCTCGCGCCATTGCCCGACCAGGGCGCGTCGATGACGGCGTCGCCTGGCACGCCGAGGATTCTCGTCGTCGAGGACGACCCGAGCATCCGTGGCCTGCTGCGGACGCTGCTCGCGGCCGAAGGGTACGACGTCGCGGTCGCCGCGGACGGGCTGGCCGGGCTCCTGCAGGCCAGCCAGCAGCGTCCCGCGCTGATCCTGCTCGACGTCGTGATGCCTGACCTCGGCGGGGTCCGGGTGCTCGAAGAGATGCGCGACGACCCAGCGCTGGCCGACATTCCGGTGCTGGTCGTGACCGGCAAGGTGGAGTTCCTGCCCGCCCTCGGCGAGCTGCTGGGAGAGCGCAACGTCTTCGCCAAGCCCTTCGCCGTCGAGCAGCTGCTCGAACGGGTGTGCGAGGTCACCGGTGGCCCGTCCACGCCGGACGGCCCGATCAGCCTGCCGCACTAGACCCGTACACGACAGGAGCGCTCCCACCCATGCCCCGTCACTTCCTCCTCGACGACGACCTCAGCCCCGCCGAGCTCGAAGGCGTTCTCGACGAGGCCGACCGGATGCAGAAGGACCGATACGCCGCCCGCCCGCTCGCCGGTCCCCGGTCGGTAGCCGTGATCTTCGAGAAGCCGTCGACCCGCACCCGGCTCTCCTTCGAGGCCGGCATCGCCGAGCTCGGCGGTCACCCGATCATCCTCGACGCCCGGACGACCCAGCTCGGCCGCGGCGAGACGATCGAGGACACCGCCGAGGTGCTGTCCCGCTACGTCAGCGCGATCGTGATCCGGACGTTCGGGCAGGACCGGATCGAGGCGCTGGCCGCCGCGGCCTCGGTCCCGGTTGTCAACGCGCTGACCGACTACGCGCATCCCTGCCAGGCGCTCGCCGACCTGCAGACCATCCGCGAGAAGCGCGGCAGGCTCGCCGGACTGACCCTGACCTACCTCGGTGACGGCAACAACATGGCGCACTCGCTCCTGCTCGCCGGCACGGCCGCCGGCATGCACGTACGCGTGGCGGCGCCTTCCGGCTACGAGCCGGCGGAGGAGGTCGTCGACCGCGCCGCTGGGATCGGGGAGCAGACCGGAGGCAGCGCCACCGCGACGACCGACCCGCTCGAGGCCGCGAGCGGGGCCGACGTGCTCTACACCGACGTCTGGGCGTCGATGGGGCAGGAGGACGAGGCGGCCGCGAAGGTGCGCGCGCTGCGCCCCTACCAGCTCGACGAACGCGCCGTCGCCGCCGCCGTGGACGATGTTCTCGTCATGCACTGCCTACCAGCGCATCGCGGCGAGGAGATCGCGGCGGCGGTCATGGACGGTCCGCACAGCATCGTCTTCGACCAGGCCGAGAACCGGCTGCACGCCCAAAAGGCGCTCCTGGCGTTCCTGCTGGATGTCACCTAGTGGCAGGCGCGGGCGCCGTACGCAGCGCGCCGCCCACCAAGGCCGCTCGCCATGCGCTCATCGCCGGGCTGCTCGAGCGCGCGCCGGTGCGTTCGCAGAGCGAGCTGGTGGGCCTGTTGGCCGGTTCCGGAGTCTCCGTCACCCAGGCCACGCTCTCGCGTGACCTCGACGAGCTGGGTGCGGTGAAGCTGGGCGGCAGGTACTCGGTGTCGGCCGCCCCACCGCGGCCGGGCGCACCGGCCCTCCTGGCCCGGCTGGCTGGGGAGCTGCTCGTCGGCGCGGAGGGGGCCGGGCAGGTCGCGGTCGCCCGTACACCGCCCGGCGGCGCCCACCTGTTGGCCGCCGCGATCGACCGGGCGACGCTGCCGGAGGTGATCGGCACCGTGGCCGGCGACGACACCGTGCTGGTCGTCTGCCGCTCTCCGCACGCCGGCTCCGCCGTAGTCCGTCACCTGCTCGAGCTCGCCGAGTCCCGTACCGCCTAGGAGGCCACCGTGACCGGAAACCGTTCGCTCGACAGTGTCGTGCTCGCGTACTCCGGCGGGCTGGACACGTCGGTCGCCATCGGCTGGATAGCACAGGAAACCGGAGCCGACGTCATCGCCGTCGCCGCCGATCTCGGCCAGGGAGAGGACCTCGGGGCCATCCGCCAGCGGGCGCTGGACTGCGGTGCCGTCGAGTCGCACGTCGTCGACGCGCGGGCCGAGTTCGCCGACGAGTTCGTCGCAAAGGCGCTGCTCGCCAACGGCCTCTACCAGGACCGCTACCCCCTCGTCTCCGCACTCTCGCGACCGCTCATCGCCCGCCACCTGGTCCGCATCGCCCGCGAGCGGGGCGCCGGCGCGGTGGCGCACGGCTGCACCGGGAAGGGCAACGACCAGGTCCGGTTCGAGGTCGCCGTCGGCACGCTCGCTCCCGAGCTCGCCGTACTGGCGCCGGTCCGTGACTCCGGCATCACCCGAGACAAGGCGATTGCCTTCGTGGCGGAGCGCGGCCTCCCCGTCCCGGTGACCCGCGGCTCGCCGTACTCGATCGACCAGAACCTGTGGGGGCGTACGGCGGAGTGCGGCGTACTGGAGGACCCGTGGGAGCAGCCGCCGGAGGAGGTCTTCTCCTATACCGCCGACCCGACGGCGGCCCGCGAGCCGGACGAGGTGCTCATCGGCTTCCGTCACGGGCTGCCGGTCAGTATTGACGGCGTCGGTCTGCCGCTCGCCGACATCGTCATCCGGCTCAACCACATCGCGGGCGCACACGGGGTTGGCCGAATCGACCTGGTCGAGGACCGGCTCGTGGGCATCAAGAGCCGTGAAATCTACGAGTGCCCCGCCGCGATCACACTGATCACCGCCCGTCGGGACCTCGAGGACCTCACCCTCGAGCGCGACCTCGCTCGTTTCAAGCGGTCGGTCGACCAGCGATGGGCCGAGCTCGTGTACGACGGGCTGTGGTTCTCCCCGCTCAAGCGCGCGCTCGACGCCTTCCTCGCCGACGCGGCGCGCAACGTCACCGGAGAGGTGCGGATGCGGCTGCACGGCGGGCTCGCCCACGTGGTCGGCCGGCGGAGCAAGGCCTCGCTCTACGACTTCGCTCTCGCGACGTACGACGCCGGCGACCGCTTCGACCAGCGGCTGGCGGCGGGCTTCGTCGAGCTGTGGGGGCTGCCCAGCCGCACCTGGGCGGCTCGTGAGGAGCGCCTGGGCGACGGCCCGGCCGCCGCCCAGGCGGCGACTATGCGCGGCGCCTCGGGCTCCGGCCGGTGACAGAGCCGGGTGCACCGACCCGGCTCTGGGGCGGCCGCTTCTCCGGCGGCACCGCGGAGGCCGTCACGCGGCTGTCGGCCTCGGTGCAGTTCGACTGGCGCCTGGCGCCGTACGACCTGATGGCCTCCCGCGCCCACGCCGGGGTGCTGCACCGCGCCGGGCTGCTCGACGACGCCGAGGCCGACCTCGTCCTCGCTGCGCTGCACGAGCTTGAGCATGACGTGCGCACCGGGTCGTTCCGGCCGACCACCGACGACGAGGACGTGCACACGGCGCTCGAACGCGGCCTCCTGACCCGTCTCGGCGGGCTCGGCGGCAAGCTCCGTGCCGGCCGCAGCCGCAACGATCAGGTCGCCACCGGCCTTCGCCTCTACCTCCGTGACCACGCCCGGCGGGTCGTTGCGGAGGTCGTCGCGCTGGAGGAGGCCCTGCTCAGCCAGGCGGAGCGTTGCGCCGCCACGGCCGCGCCGGGCTTCACCCACTTGCAGCACGCGCAGCCGGTGCTCCTGGCGCACCACCTGCTGGCGCACGTCCACGCCTTGGCCCGCGATATCGACCGGCTGCGGGACTGGGACGTCCGGGCCGGCGTCTCGCCACTCGGGGCGGGCGCGCTTGCCGGTTCGTCCCTGCCGCTGGACCCGGCCGCGGCCGCTGCCGAGCTCGGCTTCCGGGCACCTTTCGCCAACTCGATCGACGCGGTGAGTGACCGTGACTTCGTCGTGGAGTTCCTCGCCGCCGCCGCCTTGCTCGGGGTCCACCTCTCTCGCCTCGGCGAGGAAGTCGTCCTGTGGACGACCACGGAGTTCGGCTGGGTGGAGCTCGACGACCGCTACGCCACCGGATCGTCGATCATGCCGCAGAAGAAGAATCCGGACGTCGCCGAGCTCGCCCGCGGCAAGGCCGGCCGACTCATCGGGCACCTGGCGGGTTTCCTCGCCACCCTGAAGGGCCTGCCGCTCTCCTACGACCGCGACCTGCAGGAGGACAAGGAACCCACCTTCGACGCCGTCGACACGCTGCTGACCGTGCTGCCGGCGATGGCCGGCATGATCGCGACGATGCGTTTTCGCGAGGGCCACATCTCGGCCGCCGCGCCGCAGGGGTACGCGCTCGCCACCGACGTCGCGGAGCAGCTCGTCCGAAACGGCGTCCCCTTCCGCGAAGCGCACGAGGCGGTCGGCTCCCTCGTCGCGTGGTGCGGCGCCCACGACTGCGACCTCGGTGACGTGGGCGACGACGACCTGCACCGGATCAGCAAGCACCTCACGCCCGGAATCCGTGCCGTCCTTTCCGTCGACGGCGCACTCCGGGCCCGGGCCGCCTCGGGAGGTACGGCGCCCGACCGCGTCGCGGAGCAGCTCAGCGACCTGCATGCCGTCGTCGCGGATGCCCTGGCATGGGCGAGCCAGCGCTGACCCTCCCGCGCGACTTCTACGACCGTCCGGTCCTGGTCGTCGCGCGGGACCTCCTCGGCTCGGTGGTCGAGCGCGAGACGGCAGAGGGTGTCGTGACCCTTCGGCTCAGCGAGGTGGAGGCCTACGACGGCGCGAACGACCCCGGGTCGCACGCGTACCGCGGCCGGACGCCGCGCAACACGACCATGTTCGGCCCGCCGGGACACCTCTACGTCTACTTCACGTACGGCATGCACCACTGCATGAACCTGGTCTGCGCCGGACCGGGCACCGCGGCCGCGGTGTTGCTCCGCGCCGGCGAGCTGCTGACCGGCGCGGAGCTCGCGCGCACCCGCCGGCCGGCGGTCCGCGACCGTGACCTGGCCCGCGGGCCGGCCCGGCTCACCAGAACGCTGGCGGTTGACCGGGCGCTCGACGGCACCGACGTCGTCGATCCGACGGCGCCGCTGCGGGTCGTCGGCGGCGCCGCCGTGCCCGACGATGCGGTGCTCGTCGGGCCGCGGACCGGCGTGGGCGGCGCCGGTGCGGCGTACCCGTGGCGGTTCTCCATCGCGGGGGATCCCAGCGTGAGCCCCTATCGCCCCGCTGTCGGGCGGCGCCGGCTGCGAGACTCGGGCCGTGGCCGACCTGACGCCTGAGGACGCCCGCGCGCTCGACGTACTGACCGCGGGCACCGCAGCGGTGCTGCCCGAGGGCGCGCTCGCCGGGCGGCTGGCCACCGCGCGTGCCGAGGCGCGCCCGCTTCGGGTGAAGCTCGGCATCGACCCCTCCGGCAGCGAGCTGACGCTGGGTCACGCGGTCGTGCTGCGCAAGCTGCGGCAGTTCCAGGACTTCGGCCACGTCGCCGTGCTCATCGTCGGCGACTTCACCGGCATGGTCGGCGACCCGACCGGCAAGGCCGCCGTGCGCGGTTCGCTCAGCCGCGAACAGTCGAGTGCCAACTCCACGACGTACGTCGAACAGGTGCTTCGGATCCTGGATCCCGACCGCGTGGAGGTCCGCCGCAACTCCGAATGGCTCGCCGGCATGACGATGAGCGACGTCATCCGGGAGGCGCGGGAGCTCACCGTCGCGCAGCTCCTCGAGCGCGATGACTTCGCAAGGCGCTACGCCGAGGCCCGGCCGATCTCACTGGTGGAGTTTCTCTATCCGCTGCTCCAGGGCTACGACTCGGTGGCGATCCACGCGGACGTGGAGCTGGGTGGCACGGACCAGACCTACAACCTGCACGTCGGCCGGGTTCTCCAGCGGGCGCACGGCCAACCTCAGCAGGTCGTCCTCACCGTGCCGATCCTCGAGGGCCTCGACGGCGTCCAAAAGATGAGCAAGTCACTGGGCAACTATGTGGCGATCACCGAGGCACCGGCCGAGCAGTTCGGCAAGCTCATGTCCATCCCCGACCAGCTCGTCGCGCGCTATGCCGTCCTCGGTGCCGCGCTCGCCCCAGAGCACGTGCGCGAGGTCGAGCAGGCGGTGGCTGCCGGGGGGCCGGCGGCCGCAACGGCCAAGCGGCGGGTGGCCGCGGCGATCGTGGCCCTCTACTCGGGCGAAGCAGCGGCCCGAAGTGCTGAGGACGACTTCGACCTGCGCTTCCGAGCCCACGCGGTGCCCCAGGACGTGCCGGAGCACCCGCTGCCGCCGGACGATCCGGTGCACCTGCCCGGCGTACTGGTGGACAGCGGGTTGAGTCCCTCGCGCAGCGCCGCCCGGCGCTCCGTCGACGAGGGTGCGGTCCGCGTCGACGGTGTGCCACTGCCGCCTGCGACGTACGACCTGCCCCGAGCACGCCTTCGCGGGCGAGTGCTCCAGTGCGGCCGGCGGCGGGCCATCCGCCTGGTCGAACGGGCCCAGGACGCCTGCGCTTGACCCGAGGGGGCCCAGTCGCCTAGCCTAGGCAGTCGCCCGCGAGGCACGGACGCCGACTCGGCGGCCGGTCGCAGGTCCCAGACCGACTTCCCCGCCCGTCGAGGGCTTCTCGGGATGCGGTAGTCTGGTTTCACGAGCAGCGGGGAAAGCGCTTTGACAGCGCCTACCTGAAGTTCTAGCGTCAAGCGAGTTGCCCCGGGACGGGTCGAAGGACCCGCCGGTGCGCGCCCGCTCCTTGAGAACTCAACAGCGTGCCGAAAGTCAGTGCCAAACCCCGTCATTCGGGGGCAACGGCGACCCGTCCGGGTCGGCGTTCCTCGATCGACGGATTTTTAGGTGACAACGGGTGTGCCAACACCTGTTCTCGCCAGCATCACTTTCCCTTGTCATCGAAACCCGTGCCCTCGGGCCGGGTCGATATATGACATCTATGGAGAGTTTGATCCTGGCTCAGGACGAACGCTGGCGGCGTGCTTAACACATGCAAGTCGAGCGAGGGCCCTCCTTCGGGAGGGTTCCTAGCGGCGAACGGGTGAGTAACACGTGGGCAACCTGCCCTCAGCACTGGGATAACTCCGGGAAACCGGGGCTAATACCGGATACGACCTCGAACGGCATCACTCGAGGTGGAAAGGGTTTCCGGCTGAGGATGGGCCCGCGGCCTATCATGCTTGATGGTGAGGTAACGGCCCACCATGGCGACGACGGGTAGCCGGCCTGAGAGGGCGACCGGCCACACTGGGACTGAGACACGGCCCAGACTCCTACGGGAGGCAGCAGTGGGGAATATTG
>JBBSIN010000048.1:0-19127 GCA_038232055.1 Mycobacteriales bacterium | reverse complement strand
CGCCGCCATCACGAACCCAGGCGCCGTGCCGGACGGGTCGAGCATGTGGGCGCCACGCGGCAACGTCGCCTGCTTGCGGTTGCCCACCTCAAACCTGGACGCGTCGATCTCGGGCCGCCGCCGCACAAGCCTTGTGTTCGGGGGGGGCTTTCGGGCGCCCCCGATTCGCGTCTGCGACGGTTGGGAGGGAGATTTCATGGCGGGCGGTACTGACCGGGCGCGACCCTTCCGTGCTTCGGGCCGCCGTACCGACCGGCCGGGCGTTCGCGGCCGCGGCCAGCAGGCAGCCGACGGACCTCGCGGACCTCGCGCTGATGTGCCTGACGCTAATGCACCTTGCGCTGGCGCAGCTGACGCTTCGCCGCCGCTGCCGCCCGACGTTTCGGCCCGGGACCTACCGGCGGAGCTGCGCCGAGACCTGCGGGAACTGCCGCCGCACCGTTCGGACGCGGTGGCCGGGCACCTCGCTGCTGCCGGTCGCGCGATGGCCGAGGACCCCCCGGCGGCGTACGCGCACGCTGTCGCCGCCCGGAGGTTGGCCGGCCGACTGCCCGTCGTCCGAGAGGCGGTCGGGATTACCGCATACCGAACAGGTCGCTTCGCGGAGGCGCTCAGTGAGCTGCGGGCCTATACGCGGATGACCGGCGACATCCAGCACCTGCCGGTCATGGCGGACTGCGAGCGCGGGCTCGGCCGCCCGGAACGCGCGCTGGCGCTGGCGCGCGGAGGCGACGTCGGACGCCTCGGCTCCGCGGAGCGGGTCGAACTACGAATCGTGACAGCGGGGGCCCGAAGCGACCGCGGTGAGCATGAGGCGGCCCTCGTCGAGCTGCGTGGGCCGGAGCTCGACGCGACCGACGTACGGCCATGGACCGTTCGCCTCTGGTACGCCTATGCCGACACCCTGCTCGCCGCCGGACGTGCCGGCGAGGCGGCGCACTGGTTCCGCGCCGCGGCAACCGTCGACGAGCACGACGAGACTGACGCCGAGGACCGGGCACAGCAGGTCGAGGGCGAATAGCAGGCGTCGCGGAATGGGTCCGGGCGCGCGGGGGTGCACCGTCCAGACGGGCCGCGTGCCGCGCCCTCCACACGGGCCTCGTGCCGCTCGGTTCGGTTGTCCACAGCCGACGCCGGGATGCTGACCCGCCCCATCTTGGTCGGTCATCCTCCTTGCCATGGTCACACCAGCTGGCGGCCGGGACGTAGCGCCCGGGGACCGCAACGAGGTCACGCTCGTCGGCCGGCTCTCCGGGCTGCCACAGGAGCGGACGCTGCCGAGCGGTGACGCGCTGCTCAGTTGGCGTCTCGTCGTCGCCCGTCCGGCCGACACCGGCGCGACCGGTCGTCCCTCTGTCGACACCTTCGATTGCGCCGCCTTCCGTGGGCACGTTCGCCGCGCCGCCGCTCGGTGGACCGACGGCGACGTGATCGAGGTGGCCGGGGCGCTGCGTCGGCGTTTCTGGCGGACACCGTCCGGCGCGGCGTCGCGGGTGGAGGTGGAGGTGAGTCGCGCCCGCCGGATCCGGCGTGTCGGCGACCGTGCGTCGGCGGCTACCCGTCGGCAAGTGTCCTGAGCAGAAGACCGGTGCGCGGCTTCGGGGTGAACAGGGTCGACTTGCGTGGCATCCGGTCACCAGCGGCAGCCACGGCCGCGACGGCCCCCACCGGCGTGGGGTTGAGCAGGAGGGCGGTGCCGCCGCTGGCTGTCGCTGCCGCGACGGCCTCCTCGATGCTGTGCGCAAACGCGACGACCTCCTCCGTGTCAGCGAGGTGCCAGAGCCGTTCGATGAGCAGCGCATGGGCCACGGTGACGTCGAGGCCGCGCCAGGCGCTCGACCGGTTCGCCGGCAGGGCCGCTGCCAGGACGCCGGCATCGGGCTGGGTCAGCAGATGCCACTCATGGCCGTCGGTGACCAAAAAGGCCGGCCCGTCGGGGCCGGCCTTGCGGAGCGCGTCCAGCGCCTCCGCCGGCGGGACGCGGGTGACCGTGCATACCGAGGCGCAGCGATGCAGCGCCGTGGCCAGGGGCAGCGTCGGGACGACCCGGTGGATGGCGTGGACCTCCGGCCCGAACGCCGACATGTCGACGAGGAAGGCGAGCCCGTAGTCCCAGGGGCCGGCACCGTCGCCCGCGGCGCGCCGGTCGGCCTGGTCGCGCAGGTAGGTCGCGTAGCGGTGATGCCCGTCGGCAATGACCGCGCGCCGGGGCAGCAGGTCGGAGGCGATGCCGCGAAGCAGGTCGCGGTCCGACAAGCTCCAGACGCGGTGCCGCACTCCGTCGTCGGTCGTCGTAACGAGGAGCGGGCGCACCCGGTCCGCCTCGGCTACGGCGGCACTCGCCGCCCCGCCGCCGTCGTAGACGAGGAAGATGGGTTCGAGGTTGGCCTCGGTGGCCTCGGTGAGCGCTAGGCGGTCGGCGACCGGACCGGCCATGGTGTTCTCGTGCGGCAGGATGATTCCCTCGCGCGGGTCGGCCAGCCGCACCGCACCGACCAGGCCGCGCTGAACGTGGGTCGCGGTGGCTTCCTCGTAGACGTACACCGCCGGCACCGGGTCGGGCCTTAGCACGCCCTCTCCCCGCCACGCCCGCAACGTCGCGGCCGCGCGGGGGTAGCGGCTGGCCGGGTGGGAGTCGCCATCGCGCGGCAGGATGAGGCGGACCACGTTGTAGGGGTCGCGGTCTTCGAGTGCGCGCACGCCCTCGGCGTCGATGACGTCGTACGGCGGCGAGGTGAGCGCGGCGAGATCCGCGAAGCGGGCGGTGTCGTACCGCAGCGCCGGAAAGGGCTCCAGGATCAGCCCAGGGGGACCCGCCGTGTCAGAGTTGGGACCAGCGGCCATGGGGGCATCGTAGGTGTGACCGCGAGCGGACAGCGGCGAGTCGTCATGACCGGCGTCGGGCCCGGGCTGCACCCATCGCGCCGACGAGGAGGTCTCATGGCGAGAGGAGAGTCGCCGAACGACCGACCGGCGCCGGCACCGCCCGGTGGGGACGTCTATGACTGGTACGTGCGCGGACTGGAGCTGCTCAACACAGGCGACGCGGCCGCGGCCGCCCAGCTCTTGGCACACGCGGCCGGGGCGGAGCCCGCCTCGCGCAGCGTACGAGAGGCGCTGGCCCGTGCCCTTTATGACGCCGGTCGCTACGCCGACGCGCGAGCCGCGTTCGGCGAGTTGGTCGAGGCCGACCCCGCCGACGACTATGCGCTGTTCGGGTATGGGCTGGCCGCCGGTCGGCTCGGCGACCACCGCGATGCCGTCGAGCATCTTGCGCTCGCCGCGGCGATGCGACCGGACCTCGCCCACTACGAGCGGGCACTGCGACGGGCGCGCGCGGCCCTCGGCAGCGGTTGACGTGCCCCTGCTGTCCGCGCAACGGTCGCTGGTCGACCACTACGACGTGGTCCTGCTCGACCTGGACGGAGTCGTCTACGTCGGCTCGGACCCGGTACCCGAGGCCAGCCAGACGGTGGCGAGGCTTCGCGAAAGCGGTGTCCGGTTGGTATTCGTGACCAACAACGCCGCACGGTCACCGTCGGACGTCGCCGTGCGACTGGAGCGGATGGGGATTCCGGCCGGCGCGGCCGACGTCGTCACCTCGGCCCAGGCGGCAGCCCGCATGCTCGCCGATCGGCTGCCATCGGAAGCGAAAGTGCTCGTGCTGGGTGCGCCGGCGCTCACCGCGGAGGTCGTGGCCGTCGGACTGACCGCCGTCCGGTGCGCGCGGGACGAGCCGGACGCCGTCGTCAACGGCTACGACGGCTCGGTCGGCTACGCCGAGATGGCGGAGGCGGCGCTGGCCATTCGCCAAGGGGCGTGGTGGGTCTCGACGAACCTCGACGCCACGATCCCGACGGCTCGCGGCCTGTTGCCAGGCAACGGCGCGGTGACCGCCCTGCTGGCGGCGGCGACGGACCGCCATCCCGTCGCGGCGGGCAAGCCCGCGGCACCGCTCCTCGAGGAGGCGGTACGCCGGGCAGGCGGCAGTCGCCCACTGATGGTCGGCGACCGGTTGGACACCGACATCGCGGGTGCGAACGGTGTCGGGTACCACAGTCTCGCCGTCCTGACCGGCGTCGCCGATGCGACGGCGCTGCTTGCCGCGCGGCCCGCCGAGCGTCCGACGTACCTGGCGGCAGACCTCGCCGGCCTGCTCGAGCCGCATCCGCAGGTGACGATCGGCGGCATCGACGGCGGCGAAGCCCGTTGTGCCCGCTGGTCGGCGCGGCTCGACGGCGACGCGCTTCGGGTGACCGGCTCGGGACGCGCTCTCGACGCGCTGCGCGCTGCCGCGACGGCGGCATGGGCCTACGCCGACGCCGGTGGCGCCCTCGGATCCGTGGACGGCCTGCCGCGCGGGCTGGCGGCCACGCCGGGCCCCGAGCGGTAGCGTCTCCATCGGGCACATTGCTTGGGAGGAGACGGCATGGTGCTGGATGCTGTACGCGGCTATCTGCAGCTGGCGGGCGGTGTGACGGAACTCAGCCGGCAGCGGGCCACCGCGGCCGCCAAGGCGATGCTGTCGTCGTCGCTGGCCCCCTCCGAGGTGACCAAAGAGCAGGTGGCCAGCGCCGCGGAGAGCCTCGTCGCCACGAGCCGGACCAACCGCGATGCGATCGTCACGCTGATCCGCGCGGAGATCGACCGCGGGCTCGGCCGGATGGGGCTCAGTACGTCGGACGAGGTCGCCGGCCTGGCGGAGCGGGTGCGCTCGCTCGAGTCGACGATCCGGGAGATGCAGGGGACAGCGGGCGGCAAGAAGACGGCGGCCGCGAAGAAGACGGCGGCCGGTCTCGGCAAGACCGCGGCCGGGAAGAAGACCGCGGCCAGCCCCAGGAAGACGACGGCCGGGACTGCGGCCGAGAAGACCACGCCGACGAAACGGCCCTCCTCGTGACCGCCGTTCCCCCACTCGATCCCGGCGCAGCTAAGAGCGGCGACGCTTCGGTGGACGAAGCCCTGCGGTTGCTGCCCGAGGCCGACGGCCGGCCGACGGCCGAGCAAGCCGAGGTATTCGATCGGGTTCACCGCGCCCTCCAGGACGCGCTCGACGCGGACATCCGCTGACCGTCACCGCGACCCTGATGGTTCGGCGGGCGCGACTCGACGCGGAGCTGGTCCGGCGTGGACTAGCCCATTCCCGGGCGGAGGCGAGCGAGCTCGTCACGGCCGGCCGAGTGAGCGTCGCGGGACGGCAGGCGGAAAAGCCGGCCACGGCGGTCGCGCCCGACGACCCGCTCGTCGTGTCCGCCGTACCCGGCGAGCAGTCCTACGTCTCCCGAGGCGGATACAAGCTCGCCGGAGCGCTCGACGCGCTCGGCGTGCCGGTAGCCGGCCGGCGGTGCCTTGACGCGGGCGCATCGACCGGCGGCTTTACCGACGTGCTGCTTGGCCGCGGTGCCGCCTCCGTCTCCTGCGTCGACGTCGGCTACGGCCAGCTCGCATGGCGACTGCGTACCGACCCACGGGTGCGGGTGCTCGACCGGACCAACGTGCGCGACCTAGCCCCCGGCCTGGTCGGGGCGCCGGTCGACCTCGTCGTCGCGGACCTCTCCTTCATCAGCCTAACCCTGGTGCTGCCGGCGCTTGTCGCGGTGATGTCCCAGCGCGCCGACCTGCTGCCGATGGTCAAGCCCCAGTTCGAGGTCGGGCGTGATCGGGTCGGTCCCGGCGGCGTTGTTCGGGACCCGGCGCTGCGGGCCGCGGCGGTGGCGCGGGTGGCGACGGCGGCGGCCAGGCTCGGCCTCGGCGTCTCCGGCGTGACGGCCAGCCCGCTGCCGGGGCCGGCCGGCAACGTCGAGTTCTTCCTCTGGCTTCGGCGCGGTGCGCCGCCGCTCGACCCGGTCGCCCTCGAGGAGGCCGTCGATGCCGGGCCGTGAGGTGTTCGTCGTCGTGCATACCGGGCGGCCCGCGGCTCGGCGTACGGCGGAGATCGTGACCGGCCGCTTCGCGGTGGCCGGCATCGGCGTCCGCATGCTGGCCGAGGAGGCCGCAGCGCTCGACTGCCCCGACGTGCGCGCCGTGCCGGCTGGGGACGGGGCCGCCGACGGGGTCGAGCTCGTCCTGGTGATCGGCGGTGACGGCACCCTGCTGCGGGCGGCCGAGACCGCTCGGCCGGTCGCCGCACCGCTGCTCGGCGTCAACCTGGGCCGGGTGGGGTTCCTCGCCGAGGCCGAACGCGCCGATTTGACCTCGACGGTCGAGCGCATCGTCGACCGGGCCTACGACGTCGAGGAGCGGATGACGCTCGACGTCGTCGTACGCCGGGACGGGGTCGCCGTGGCGACGAACTGGGCGCTCAACGACACCTCCGTGGAGAAGGCCGCGCGCCAGCGGATGCTCGACGTCGTGGTCGAGGTCGACGGACGGCCCCTGTCGCGATGGGGATGTGACGGCGTCGTCTGCGCAACGCCGACCGGCTCAACCGCCTACGCATTCTCCGCCGGTGGCCCCGTGGTGTGGCCCGACGTCGAGGCGTTGCTCGTTGTGCCGATCAGCGCGCATGCGCTCTTCGCCCGCCCCATCGTCGTGTCGCCCTCGAGCGTGCTGGCCGTTGAGGTACTGGCCGGGAGCCAGGGTGACGGGGTGATTCAAAGCGAGGGGGTGATGTGGTGCGACGGGCGGCGCACCCTCGAGCTGCCACCGGGCGCCCGGGTCGAGGTACGCCGAAGCGACGCACCGGTCATGCTCGCTCGGCTGCACCCCGGCGCCTTCACCGACCGGCTGGTGTCGAAGTTTGGGCTGCCGGTGCACGGCTGGCGCGGGCGCGCCTGACGCCGTCGGTCACCGAGGACTCCTATCGTCGGGGATGTGCTCGAGGAGATCCGCATCCGAGACCTAGGGGTCATCGAGGAGGCGGTGCTGGAGTTCGCCGCGGGGCTCACCGTGGTCACCGGGGAGACGGGCGCCGGCAAGACCATGGTCGTCCAGGGGCTCGGCCTCCTCCTCGGCGGACGGGCCGACGTCGGGCGGGTGCGACCTGGCGCCCCACGCGCGCTGGTCGAGGGCAGGCTCGCCGTCGACCCCGGTGCGCCGGCAGGTCGCCGCGCCGTCGAAGCCGGCGCCCAGCTCGACGACGGCGCGCTGCTGGTGACCCGTACGGTGTCGGCCGAGGGGCGTTCGCGGGCCCACGTCGGCGGTGCGGGAGTGCCGGTTGCGCTGCTCGCCGAACTGGCGGACGACCTCGTGGCCGTGCACGGCCAGTCCGACCAGCGCCGGTTGCTGCGGCCCGGCGACCAGCGTTCGGTGCTCGACCGTTACGCCGGCGCCGACGCGCTCGCACCGCTCGAGCGCTATGTCGCGGCGTACGCGCGGCTCGGCGAGGTCGAGGCGACGCTCGCCGACCTTCGGTCCGGCGACCGCGAACGCGAGCAGCAGGCCGACCTCCTCCGTTTCGGCCTCGCCGAGATCGCGGCCGCCGCACCGACCGCCGGCGAGGACGCCGCGCTCGCCGCCGACGTGGAGCGCCTCGCCAACGCCGACGCGCTGCGGACCGCGGCCACGGTGGCGCACGACCTGCTCGCCGGGGACCCCGGCGGCGGGGACGACGCGGTCGATGCGGCCACGCTGCTCGGTGCCGCCCGGCGTGCCCTCGAGCAGCAGGCGGCGCACGACGCGGCCCTCGCCGCGCTCGCCGGTCGGGTGAGCGAACTCGGCTACCTGCTGACGGACACGGCCGGCGACCTGGCGTCCTACGCTGCCGGCGTCGACGCCGATCCGGCCGCGCTCGCCGCCGCCCAGGACCGCCAGTCGGTACTCACCGGGCTGACCAGGAAGTACGGCGCCGACGTCGCGGAGGTGCTTCGGTGGGCGGCGGACTCGGCGGGTCGGCTGGCCGACCTGGCCGGCAACGATGACCGGGTCGAGGCGCTCGGTGCCGAAGCGGTGCGCCTGCGTACCCGGCTGGCTCGCGATGCCGGGCTGGCAAGCGCTGCCCGCCAGGCGGCGGCGGCCTGCTTCGCGGACGCCGTGGCCGTCGAGTTGGCCGACCTCGCCATGCCGCACGCCGCCGTGCGGGCGGACATCACGCAGACCGACGACCCCGCCGGTCTGGAGGTCGACGGCCGTCGGCTGGCGTTCGGCCGGTACGGCGTGGACGAGGTCGAGCTGCTCCTCGTCGCGCATCCCGGGGCGCCGGCCCGGCCGCTCGCGCGCGCCGCGTCGGGTGGCGAACTCTCGCGGGTCATGCTCGCCGTCGAGGTGGTGCTCGCTGCGGTCGCGCCGGTCGCGACGTTCGTCTTCGACGAGGTCGACGCCGGAGTGGGCGGTCGCGCCGCCGTCGAGGTAGGCCGTCGCCTCGCCAGGCTCGCCGAGTCGGCCCAGGTCGTGGTGGTCACCCATCTGCCGCAGGTCGCCGCCTACGCCGACCGCCACCTGCTGGTCGAGAAGACCTCGGACGGACGGATCACCCGCAGCGGCGTGGTCGCCCTCGACGACGCTGGCCGGGTCCGCGAGCTGTCCCGGATGCTCGCCGGTCAGGAGGGCAGCGCGCTGGCCCGCGGGCACGCGGAGGAGCTGCTCGCGGCGGCTGCCGAATCGAAGGTGCCCCGGCGAGCCCGGCAGCCCGCAGCCGCGTCGAAGGTGCCGCGGTGACCCCCGCAGCCGCCGCGCGCCGGACCCCGCGCGACCGCGCCCGCTCTGGCAGGATTGCCCTGATGCGGATCGGCACGTTGGGCCGGGCCCGGGAGCCGGTGGCACCGGGTGTAGTCGGCGTCGCCCGGCTCGACCGCCGTACCAAGAACCTTTCCCAGCGACTCAAGCCCGGGGACGTGGCGGTCATCGACCACGTCGACATGGACCGGGTCAGCGCCGAGGCGCTGGTCACGGCCGGCACGGCTGCCGTGGTCAACATCGCACCGAGCATCAGCGGCCGCTACCCCAACCTCGGCCCGGAGATCCTGCTCGCGGCCGGTGTGCCCCTCCTCGACAGCGTCGGGGCCGACCTGTTCGGTCTGGTGCGCGAAGGCGAGGTCGTCCGCCTGCACGACGGCGGGATCTACGTCGGCGACCGCCGGGTGGCCTCGGGAACGGTGCAGACCCCGGAGACCGTCGCCGCCGCCATGGCCGAGGCGCGGGCCGGCCTCGCCATCCAGCTCGAGGCGTTCGCCGCCAACACGATGGAGTTCCTCAAGCGCGAACGCGAGCTGCTCCTCGACGGGGTGGGCGTCCCCGACATCAAGACCGAGGTCGAGGGGCGCCACGCCCTCGTCGTCGTCCGCGGCTACAACTACCGCGACGACATCCGGACGCTGCGGCCCTATATCCGGGAGTACCGCCCCGTCCTGATCGGCGTGGACGGCGGAGCCGACGCCCTGTTCGAGGCGGGCTACCGGCCAGATCTCATCGTCGGCGACATGGACTCGGTGTCCGACGAGGTGCTCGGCTGCGGGGCGGAGGTCGTCGTCCACGCCTACCGCGACGGGCACGCACCCGGGTTGCAGCGGGTCGAGGACCTCGGCGTCGAGGCGGTCGTCTTCCCGGCCGCCGGCACCAGCGAGGACGTCGCGATGCTGCTCGCCGACGACAAGGGCGCCAGCCTCATCGTCGCCGTCGGCACGCACGCCACGCTCGTCGAGTTTCTCGACAAGGGACGCGCCGGCATGGCCAGCACGTTCCTCACCCGGCTGCGGGTGGGCGGCAAGCTCGTCGACGCGAAGGGCGTGAGCCGGCTCTACCGCAGCCGGATCCGGACCTCGTCGTTGCTGCTGCTCGTCCTGGCCACCCTCATCACGCTCGCCGTCGCCATCGGGCTGTCCACCGTCGGGCAGGTCTACCTCGCCGTGCTGGGCGACAAGTGGCACGAGCTCGCCCATTGGTTGTACGGAATCCTCACGTGATCGACTTTCGCTACCACCTGGTCTCGGTTATCGCGATCTTCCTCGCGCTCGCCATCGGCATCGTCGTCGGCACGACGGCGCTCAACGGTGCGGTCCTCACCGACGTCAAGAACCAGGTCACCAGGCTGAGCTCGGACAAGGTCGACCAGCGGCAGGCCATCGACACGCTGCAGGAGCGCGTCGGCGACCAGATGGCGTTCATTACTCGTGCGGAGCCGGCCCTCGAGCGCAACCAGCTGGCGGGGCAGCGAGTCGCCGTGATCGCCGCTCCCGGCGCGCCGGCCGACGTGGGCAGCGGTCTGCTGGCCGCCCTGCAACGCGCTGGTGCTGTCGTCACGACCGATGTCCGGCTCTCACCGTCGTGGGCGGACCCGAAGGACGCCACGTCTCTCGACGACCTCGCCACCCGGCTGGTGCTTCCCGACGCCGGGCTGCCGGCCAACTCGACCGGCGCCGAGCTCGCCGCCGCGGAGCTCGCCGCCGTACTGGTCGGCAAGCCGGGCGGTCGACCGGTCGCGGCCGACGCCATCCAGACGACCCTCGCCGGGTTCCAGCAAGGTGGCTTCCTCTCGGTCAGCGGCACGCCGGGCGCGCAGGCACCGCTCGCCGTACTCATCGTCCCGCCGGCACCGAAGTCGTCCGACGACACGACCGCCGCCCTCGCGACCCGGCTCGTCGACCTTGCCACCCGGCTGGGACAGCGTGCCGCGGGCGCCGTCGTCGCCGGGCCGGAGACCGCGACCGCTTCCGGCGGCGTTCTCGCCGCCGCTCGCAGTGACCGGGACTTCCAGCGCGTGGCATCGACCGTCGACTCGGTCGAGAACGCGGCCGGCCGGGTCGCCACGGTTCTCGCGCTGCGCGGCGCGCTGAGCGGCAAGAGCGGCGCCTTCGGCTTCGGGCCGGGAGCGGCCGCCCCCCTTCCCTCACCGGTCGCCTCGCCGTCGCCGTCGCGGTGAGCCCCGCGCTGCGCGGTCTGCTCGTCGGGGCCGCTACCGCGACGGCCGCCCTCGACGGGCTTGCCCGCTCCGGACCGCGGGCGTGGCGACAGCGCAACTACCGCAACCGTCCGGTCAGCCTCGCGGCAGGTCCGGCGCTGGCCGCCGGTGCGGTCGTCGGCACCCTGGCCGCCGGCGGCGCTCGGCGGACCTGCGCTGCCACGCTCGCTGCCGTCGTGCCGGCTGCGCTCGCCGGCGGGTACGACGACCTCGTCGGTTCCTCGTCCGCCCGCGGCCTCCGTGGCCACCTCGGTGCGCTCACTCGCGGGCAGGTCACCACCGGCAGCGTCAAGGTCGCCGGTATCGGCGCCGGCGGGCTGGTGGCCGGTGCCCTTCTCGGTGACTCGCCGTACGACGCCCTCACGACGGGTGCGCTCGTCGCCGGCTGCGCCAACCTGGTCAACCTGCTCGACCTGCGGCCTGGCAGGGCCGTAAAGGCGGCCATGGCCACCGGCCTGCCGCTGCTGGCCGGGCCGGGGGCCGCCGCCGTCGCGGGAGCGCTCGGCGCCGCGGCGGCCCTGCTGCCGGCCGAACTCGGCGAACGGGCAATGCTGGGCGATGGCGGGGCGAACGCCCTCGGCGGGGCCTTGGGAGTGGGCCTCGCCGCGACGGTAGCGCGGTCCCATCGGCTGCTCCTGCTCGCCGCGGTGACGGCGCTCACGCTGGCTAGCGAACGGGTCAGCTTCAGCGCGGTCATCGACCGCACCGCACCGCTGCGCTGGGTCGACCACCTGGGCCGCCTGCCTTGACCGCGCCCCCCGCCGCGACCGGTCGCGGAGCGGCCGCCGGCATCGCGCGCGCCGCGGTCGCGATCGGCGCGGTGACTGTCGTCGCCCGGATCCTCGGCTTCGGGCGCGTGCTGGTCTTCTCCCACACGGTCGGTACGACAACCTGCCTCGGCTCGGCGTACTACACCGCCAACACCGTCCCGAACATCCTGTTCGAGGTCGTCGCCGGCGGTGCGCTGGCCAGCATTGTGGTCCCCGTGCTCGCCGGCGCGATCGAGCGCGGCGACACCCGGACCGCGCAGCGCACCGTCTCGGCGCTGCTCGGCTGGTCGCTGCTGGTCCTGGCGCCGCTCTCGGTCGCCGTGGCGGTCCTCGCCCGGCCCGTCATGAGCCTGCTGTATGCGCCCGGCGACGGTGCGGCCTGCGATGTGGCGGGCGTCGTAGACCTCGGCAGCCGCTTCCTGCTCGTCTTCTCGCCACAGGTGGTCCTCTACGGCGTCGCGGTCGTGCTCACCGGCGTCCTGCAGGCGCACCGCCGGTTTATCGGTCCGGCGCTGGCGCCGCTGCTGTCCAGCGTCGTCGTCATCGGCGGCTACCTGTTCTACGGGAAGCTGTCGGAAGGGCGTTCGGACGGTGTGCGCGAGCTGTCCCTCGCCCGTGAGCTGGCGCTCTCCGTCGGGACGACCCTCGGCGTCCTCGTCCTGGCCGCCCCGCTGCTGGTCCCGCTATTCCGGGCCGGCGTACGCCTTCGACTCTCGCTGCGGTTCCCGCCGGGCATCGCGGACCGCGTCCGCCGGCTCGCCCTGGCCGGGGCGGCGGCCCTCGCGGCGCAGCAGCTGTCCGTCGCGGTGGTGCTGCGCCTGGCCGACAGCTCGGAGCCCAGGGGCGGCATCGTGGTCTACACGCTCGCCTGGACGCTCTTCCTGGTGCCGTGGGCGGTGCTGGCCGTGCCGATCGCCACCAGCGCGTTTCCGGCGTTGTCCGGGCGCGCCGACGCCGGCGACGACGCCGGCTACGCCGAGGTCGCGGCGCGCAGCACGCGGGCCGTCGTCCTGGTCACCGCGCTGGCCGCCGCCGCGCTGGCCGCCGCCGCGCTGCCCGCTGCCCGGGTCCTCGTCCTCGGCACGCGCGGGGACCCCGACCCCAGCGAGCTGAGTCGGGCGATCGTCGCGTTCGGACCAGGCCTCGTCGGCTACGGGCTCGTCGCGCACCTCGGCCGCGCGCTCTACGCGCGAGGGGCCGGCCGGGCCGCCGCGAGCGCCACCGTGACCGGCTGGCTGGGCGTCGTGGTCGCCGACGTGGTGCTCGTTCCTCCGGCGCCGGACGGCTGGGTCATCGCGGCCCTCGGGTTCGGCAATACGGTGGGCATGACCATCGCCGGGGTCCTGCTCCTCGCGGCGCTGGCGCGTACGGCGGGAACCCGCGCGCTGGTCGGGCTGCCGCGGGCGTCGGTGGCCGCCCTCGTCGGCGCCGGAGTCGGCGGCGTCGCCGGCGCCGTTGTGGCGGGCCGGTTTGCCAGCGCGGGGGCGCTTTCCAGTGTCGCCGGCTGCGCCCTCGTGGGCGCCGTCGTGACGGCTGCCTTCGCCGTCGTCGTGCTCGTCGTTGACGGTGACGACCTGCGGGCGGTCCTCTCGCGGCGGTTCGCGCGTGCCTGAACCGGTTCGTGTCGGGCTCGTGTTGGCCACCAGCACCGGCGGCGTCGGGCGGCATGTCCGCTCCCTCGTGGAGGGGCTTGCCGCTCGGGGGACGCCGGTGTCCGTCTTCGGACCGGCCGCCACCGACGCGCTCTTCGGCTTCGCGGCCCTCGGCGCCCGGTTCACGGCGGTCGAGATCGCGGTCGGCCCCCGACCGGTCGCGGACGCGGCGGCACTCCGGC
This sequence comes from Mycobacteriales bacterium, assembly GCA_038232055.1. Classification (GTDB taxonomy): domain Bacteria; phylum Actinomycetota; class Actinomycetes; order JADGOV01; family JADGOV01; genus JBBSIN01. Next base: position 5,689 of record JBBSIN010000048.1, on the reverse strand, counting down.
GGTTGCGACGGTCGCTCGGGGGCGTCGACGTGGTGCATGCCCACGGCCTGCGGGCGGGACTGCTGGCCCTGCTCGCCCGCCGGGGCGGCACGCCGACCGTCGTGACACTGCACAACGCGGTGCTCGGCTCGCCGGCCCGGCGTGCGACATCGAGCGTTATGGAGCGGATCGTCGTACGCCGCGCCGACGTCGTACTCGCGGCATCCGACGACCTCGCCTCGCGCGCGCAAGCGCTGGGCGGCACCGACGTCCGGCTGGGCCCGGTCGCTGCACCGGCGCTGTCCGCAGCCGCCTCGTCCCGGGACGAGGTGCGAGCGAGCCTCGACGCCGGCGAGCGGCCGCTGGTCCTCGCCGTGGGGCGGTTGCACGCCCAGAAGGGGTTCGACGTGCTCGTCGAGGCCGCCGCTCGGCTGGCCGGGCGTCGGCCGGTCCCGCTCGTCGTGATCGCCGGCGACGGTCCGCTAGAGGACTTCCTCCGCCGACTGGTGGCGCAGCGCCGAGCGCCGGTGCGGCTGCTCGGCCGCCGCGACGACGTGGCGGATCTGCTCGCCGCCGCCGACCTCGTCGTACTGCCGAGCCGGTGGGAGGCCAGGGCGCTCGTCGCGCAGGAGGCGCTCCGGGCCGGCCGGCCCCTCGTCGCCACGTCGGTCGGCGGGCTGCCCGGCCTTCTCGGCGACGGTGCCCGGTTGGTTCCCGCGGAGCAGCCGGCCGCGCTGGCGACCGCCGTGGCCGAGCTGCTCGACGATCCGGCGGCAGCAGCCGCTCTGGCCGAGCGCGGGCGGCGGCGTGCCGCCAGGTGGCCGGACGAGGCGGCGACGGTCGAGCAGGTGGCGCGCGTCTACGCCGAGCTGGTACGCCGATGAGGCGACCGGCCGCCCTGCCGATCCGCGCACTGCCGATCCGCGCACTGCTGATCCGCGCACTGCTGATCCTGGTCGGCGTCGCCGTGACCGGACCGCCGGCGGCGGCGGCCGTCCGATCGGCCGCCTCGCCGGCCGCCGCATCGTCCGTCGTCGTCGTCGGCGTCGCCGGGCTGCGCTGGGACTCTGTCAGCCCGTCGCGAACCCCCGCGCTGTGGGCACTGGCGAGCCGCGGCAGCCTCGGCGCGCTCTCGGTTCGGTCGGTCGGCGCCCGCACCTGCGCCGTCGACGGTTGGGCGACCCTCGGCGCTGGCAACCGGGCCCGCGGCCTCGGCGCGCCGCCCGACCGAACCTGCCCGCCGCCGCCCGCCGAGCGGCCGGCGCCTTTGGTCCTCGAGGCCGCGCGCCGCGACAACGACCGGCTCGAGTTCGACGCCCGAGTCGGCGCGCTCGGCGACCTGTTGCACCGCGCGGGGCGGTGCGTGACGGCCGTCGGGCCCCTGACGGCGTACGCCGTGGCCCGACCCGAGTACTACCTGGACGACGTTACGCAGGTGACCGCCGAGACCTTCAGCCGTTGCCCGGTCACGCTCGTGCAGGCCGCCGGCGACGACGACCTGGCCCTTGCCGAGCGCCTCCGGCGGCCCGGGTCGGTGCTGCTGGTCGTTGGCATCGGCGAGGTGAGCGACGAACCCGTCCATCTGCACGTGGCGGCCGCCGAAGGGCCGGGCTTCACCCATCGGGAGCTGGTCAGCGCGTCGACCCGGCGGGCGCCGTACGTCCAGCTGGTCGACGTGGCGCCCACGGTGCTGAGCCTGCTCAGCCTGGGCCGGCCCGCCTACGTGACCGGACAGCCGTGGCGCGCCGCCGGCCCACCCGTCGTCGACACCGCCCGCACGATTGCCGACCTGGTCGATCTCGACAGCGCCGCCGTGGCCCAGGGCCGGCTCGTACCGCCGTTCTTCGCGCTGCTCGTCCTCGGGCAGGCCCTGCTCTACCTGTTGGCGGCCCTCGCGCTGCGTTGGCTGCCTCGGCGTCGCCACCGGCGCTGCGTGCTGGGCACTGTGCGCACCGTCGCGCTGGCCGCGGCCGGTGCGGTCGCGGGCACGTTCCTCGCCAACCTGGTGCCCTGGTGGCGGGCCGATCATCCGCTGGCCGCACTGCTCGCCGCCGTCGCCGTCGCCGACGCGGCACTCGTCGCCGTGGCACTGGGCGGGCCGTGGCGGCGCATACTGCTCGGTCAGGTCGGCGCCGTCGCCGTGCTCACGACGCTCGTCCTCGCCCTCGACCTGGTCACCGGCGCACGCCTGCAGATGTCGAGCCTGGCCGGATACTCCCCGCTGGTGGCCGGCCGGTTCGCCGGCATCGGCAACGTCGCCTACGGCGTCTTCGCTACCGGCGCCTTAATGGCGACCGCCGTGCTCGCCGAGGGCCGCTCCCGACGAACGGTGTGGCTGCTGGTCGTCGTAGCGGGCGTGTCGGCCGTCGTCGTCGACGGCGCCCCGCAGTGGGGCAGTGACTTCGGCGGCGTCCTCGCGCTGGTGCCGGCGTACGCCGTACTCGGGATGCTCCTCACCGGCGCCCGGGTCTCGCTGCGCCGGCTGCTGCTCGCCCTGGCCGCCGCCGTCGCCGTCGTGGGGTGCTTCGCGCTGCTCGACTACGCCCGTCCGGCGGCCGACCAGACCCATCTGGGTCGCTTCGTCGGTCAGCTGCTGCACGGCGGCGCGACCACGGTCGTCCGCCGCAAGGCAGAGGCCAACCTGCATCTGCTCACCCACAGCGTGCTGACGCTGCTCGTGCCACTCGCCGTCGCCCTGCTCGCCGGGGTGCTGCTGCGACCAGCCGGAGGGCTCCGCCGGGCCTTTCAGCTCGCGCCGGCGTTCCGCGCCGGGATGGTGGCGGTGCTCGTCATGGGCGTGGTCGGGTTCGCGGTCAACGACTCGGGGGTCGCCGTACCCGCGATGGCCGGCACCGTCCTGCTGCCGCTGGCGATCGCGGTCTCGGTGGGTGCGTTGCTCCACGACTCCGACCGGAGACATCCGGCCGGCCGGCCGCCGGACGGCGTGCCTGCCGACGGTGCGGCGGCGACCGGTTAGCATGGACTTCCGTGGACGGGCCGGGTTCCCCCGGCTGACTCGAGACCACGGGAGACACATCTTGGGTTCGCCGCAACCGACCCGGCACGTGTTCGTCACCGGAGGCGTCGCCTCCTCGCTCGGCAAGGGCCTTACGGCGTCCAGTCTGGGCCGCCTGCTCAAGGCCCGCGGCCTGCGCGTGACGATGCAGAAGCTCGACCCCTACCTCAACGTCGACCCCGGGACAATGAACCCGTTCCAGCACGGCGAGGTGTTCGTCACCGACGACGGTGCCGAGACCGACCTCGACGTAGGCCACTACGAGCGGTTCCTCGACGAGGACCTGCACGGTTCGGCCAACGTCACGACCGGTCAGGTCTACTCGTCGGTCATCGCCAAGGAGCGTCGGGGGGAGTACCTCGGCGACACCGTCCAGGTCATCCCGCACATCACCAACGAGATCAAGGCCCGGATCCGCCAGCTCGCCACGCCGGACAGCGGCGGCCGGGCCGTGGACGTCGTCATCACGGAGGTCGGCGGCACGGTCGGCGACATCGAGTCACTGCCGTTCCTGGAGGCGATCCGCCAGGTCCGCAACGAGGTCGGCCGGAGCAACTGCTTCTTCCTGCACGTCTCGCTGGTGCCCTATATCGGCCCGTCCGGCGAGCTCAAGACCAAGCCGACGCAGCACTCGGTCACCGCGCTGCGCTCCCTGGGCATCCAGCCCGACGCGATCGTCTGCCGCTCGGACCGCCCGATCCCGACCCCGCTCAAGCGCAAGCTCTCCATGCTCTGCGACGTCGACGAGGAGGCGGTCGTCTCGGCGGCCGACGCGCCGTCCATCTACGACATCCCCAAGGTGCTGCACGGCGAGGGGCTCGACGCCTACGTCGTACGCCGGCTCGGCCTGCCCTTCCGTGACGTCGACTGGACCGACTGGGACGACCTGCTCCGCCGGGTGCACCGCCCGGCCAGGCACGTCACGATCGCCCTCGTCGGCAAGTACGTCGACCTGCCCGACGCCTACCTGTCGGTCACCGAGGCGCTGCGCGCGGGCGGCTTCGCCCAGGACGCCCGCGTCGAGATCCGCTGGGTGCCCTCCGACGACTGCGAGACGCCGGCTGCTGCCGCGGAGAAGCTCGACGGCGTCGACGGTGTGCTGGTCCCCGGCGGCTTCGGCGTACGCGGCATCGAGGGCAAGGTGGGGGCCGTCCGGCACGCCCGCGAGCACGACATTCCCGTCCTCGGCCTCTGCCTCGGGCTGCAGTGCATGGTCATCGAGGTGGCCCGCCACATCGCCCGACTCGCCGGCGCCAACTCCACCGAGTTCGACCCGTCGACGCCGCACGCGGTGATCTCCACGATGGCCGACCAACGCGACGTCGTCGCGGGGGAGCGTGACATGGGAGGCACCATGCGCCTCGGGCTCTATCCGGCTCGGCTGCTCCCCGGGTCCGTAGTCGGCGAGGCCTACGGGGTACCTACAGTCGAGGAGCGCCACCGGCACCGCTATGAGGTCAACAACGCCTACCGCGGCCCGCTCGAGGACGCCGGCCTGGTCTTCTCCGGGCTCTCGCCCGACGGCCGGCTGGTCGAGCACGCGGAGCTGCCGCGGGAGCTGCATCCGTACTTCGTCGGCACACAGGCGCACCCGGAGTTCCTGTCCCGGCCCACCAAGGCCCATCCGCTCTTCCGCTCCTTCATAGCGGCTGCGCTGGGCCAAGCCGAGGCGCGCGGCACCGCGCTGCACAGCGTCGAGCTACTGTCGGTGCGGGATTGAACGTCGAGGACGTGCCGGCGAGTTACCCGGTCGAGCAAACCGTCGAGCGGTTCCGGGGTGGTGTCGTCTCCGTGCGATCGGACCGCGTGCGGATGCCGTCGGGTGACGTGGCAGAGCGCGATGTCGTCGTCCATCCGGGCGCGGTCGGCATCCTCGCCCTCGACGACGACGAGCGGGTCCTGCTGCTGCGGCAGTACCGCCATCCGCCCCGGCGGATGCTGTGGGAGCCCCCCGCCGGGCTGCTCGATGTCGGCGGTGAGCCGCCGCTCGAGACCGCCAAGCGCGAGCTCTTCGAGGAGGCCGGCTATCGAGCCGGCGTGTGGGCCGTGCTGGCCGACACGTTCACCTCGCCGGGGATGTGCGATGAGGCGCTGCGCATCTACCTGGCCCGTGACCTCGTTCCCGTCGCCGTCGACGACCGTTTCGTCGGTATCCACGAGGAGGCCGACATGCCGCTGGAGTGGGTGTCCCTCGACGACGCGGTGACCAAGGCGCTCGCCGGCCAGTTGCACAACCCGACGGCCGTGGTCGGCATCCTTGCGGCCTATGCCGCCCGCGCCCGCGGGTGGGCCGGCCTGCGGGCTGCCGACTCGCCGTGGCCGGAACGTCCCGACGGCGGCGCCTCCCGCGGTTAGCGCCGCGCAGCCTCGCCGGCGACGAATGGGGGTCATTGACCACATCGGTCACATTGTCCCCGCAAGGCCACGCTCGCTGACCCTGCCGGCGGCCGGTAAAAGGACGTGAATGTGAACGTGGTCAATCGGCCCCGCAGTGTCCGGGCAGTGCAGGTGAGCCGCAGAGGGTACTGATCTCCGGCGCGGGTGTCGCCCTAGACCGAAGTTACGTGATCTTGACTGCCCGGCACCGGGCTGGCCTGCGGGTTAGCCCGTCCAGCGGGGTTCCTTACTGGCTACCTGAGTCGGAGCGGGACGGTGGTGCCGAGCAGCTCGAAGGCTCGGCGCTGGACCGGTGTG
>JBBSIN010000047.1:0-19829 GCA_038232055.1 Mycobacteriales bacterium | reverse complement strand
TCGAGACGATCTACGGCAACATGCCGCCTACCGGGCTCGCCGCTGCCCTTGGCGTCGTACCTGTTCCACGCGGACGTGACTCTGCGGCCGCCCGGATCGGAGCCCGCGAGGCGGACGAACCAGCGCTCCCGGCGTACTGACGCACGCTGAGGAACGCCCGAGTCAGCCCGTCACGCTGACCTCATGGATCCCATCCGCCCACGTGTCACGTGCGGAGGCCATATAGGGCTGTACAGGGCCGGGCGGCGCTAGTTCATTGTAAGCAACTCGATGAATCGGCGGGAGTCAACGTTGCCACCGCTGATGATGATCCCGATTCTGCCCGCAGGGTGCTGAAGCTTCCCGGACAGGATCGCGGCGAGGGCAGTTGCCCCGCTCGGCTCCATGACCAGCTTCATTCGATCGAAGGCGAATCGCATGGCCTCGCGGATCTCGCTGTCGCTGACGAGCTCGATGCTGTCGAGCAATCGCTGGTTGATCGAGAAGGTCAGTTCGCCCGGCAGCTGGGCCGTCTGACCGTCGGCGATAGTCCGCGGCACGGGAATCGACACTCGCTGCCCTGCCGCCAGCGACCTCTTGGTGTCATCGCCGGCTTCGGGCTCAACACCGACGACGCGGATGCCCGGCCGGACGGCGGTAGCGATCGTCGCGCTGCCAGCGATCAGCCCGCCGCCGCCCACCGGGACCATCAGCACATCGAGGTCGTCGACGTCTTCCATCAGCTCAAGGGCCGCCGTGCCGGCCCCGGCGATCACAAACGGATGCTCGTACGGCGGGATCATCGCAAGGCCGCGCTTCTGTGCCAGCTGCTCCGCAATGGCGACTCGGTCATCGGTGTACCGGTCGTAGGTGACGATCTCTGCGCCGTACCCGGCCACGGCCTCCGACTTCGACCGCGGCGCGTCCTTCGGCAGCACGATGACCGCTGTCGTCCCGAGCTCGCGTGCGGCGAGGGCCACAGCCTGCGCATGGTTCCCGGAGGAGTACGCGACTAGGCCCTTCGCCAACTGGTGCGGCGGCAGTCGCGACGCGGCGTTGTAGGCGCCTCGAATCTTGAACGCGCCAGCGCGTTGCAGGTTCTCGCACTTGAGGAAGACTTCGGCACCGGCGAGCTTCTCCAGCGTGCGCGAGCGGACCACCGGCGTGCGATGAGCCACCCCCGCAATGTGTGCTGCCGCGTCACGGACATCGGCCGCGGTCACCAGCAGCGTGCTCGTCGTCATCTGCGCTACCTCCCTGGCGGTTGTGCCTCGCACGCTTGACAGCCCCGTGCGAAGTCCCACGCTGGAATGTTGCGCGAGGTGATCGACGACGGTTCGACGCCCAGGGCACTCCGTCGTAGAGCCCGAACATTACGGCGTCGCCAAGGCGCAGATCGGCGGACCTCCAATGCGCCCAGCACAGCGATGAACCGCGGGGCAAGGCTGGGCTCGCCAGGACACAGCTGCAAGGGCGCCAGTTCGCCGCGCGTGCCGTTGACGCGATCCACGCCGAACGCGCCTCGCGTTGATTGTGGTCGATGCCAGCGCGGTCGTGCTGGCACGCGGTGATGATCCGGCCGAGGGAGTCTCACTCGGGAGCGTCCTCGTCGAGAGCAACTCGCGGCGCCTGAGTTCCTGAGCTTCAGGAGAACCGGTCAGGAGGGCTGGCGGTGTCCCGACTCATAGGCGCCTCACCACCGGACGCCGCTCGACACGTCGACACGTCGCGGCCCGCCGCCGCAATTCCTCAATCCAGCATGCCATCGCGTCAATCCAGGTCGAGAGCCAGCCGGACCGCTTCGGCGATGCGTAGGGCCGTTTCAAGATCGACCGCACCACGCCGCCGTACGCAGAGCCGCTTCGGAACGGTCGTCACGTTGTCGCAGCTGACGACGGACAGATGATCGAGTCCCGCTTGCTTGTCGACCTCGACCTCAGTCGGGATGCCGCGAATCGTCGACGTGACCGGCGCCACGGTGACGTTACGGAGCCGGTCCAAGATCACGTCGCGCGTCAACAGGACTGCAGGACGCCGTCCGGCGGGCGGCGGGAACTCCACCTCCCAGATCTCGCCACGCCTCATAGCCCGTTAAGCGCCTCGCCGGACGCGGCGGCACTCGCCTCCGCCTGGTCGTCGGCGGCGGGGAGTGCAGCGTCGTAGGCCTTGGCGATCCGCAGGTCCACCGCTGCGCGCCGCTTCTCGCGAAGCAACGACCGAAGCACTTCCGCCCGCGACATACCGCCGGCATGTGACTGCCGTAGTAAGTCCAAGAGGGCGAGTTCCTCGTCGGTCAACCGCACGTTGATCTGCGTCCCCGGCGCACTCATACGGCCATGCTATCCGACTGCTACAGAAAAGATAGCGCGATCGCTTGCACTGTCCGGCGGTGACGACACGAAGATCGTTTGACCTCATGGCGTGTCGTGGATCTCGGAAGGAGATCGCGGAGGACGTTTCCGCAGGTCAGGGGTGGAGCCGCCTGGGAGAGTCGAACTCCCGACCTGCTCATTACGAGTGAGCCGCTCTGCCGACTGAGCTAAGGCGGCGCCGCCCGAAGGCGGGCCGGATCAGTCTAACGGGTGGTAGACCTTGCAAGGGACCATCGGAACCGGTGAGCTGCTGCTGCCGCAGCCGCTCGTCCCGGCCGGCCTGCTCGCCCGCGCCACCCGAAGCGTCCTCGGCGCGACCGACGGCCGCCAGGCGACGGTCGAGCGGGTACGCGCGGCGCTGGCGGGGACGCCGTCGTACCAGCCGCCGTTGACCGTCGAGGAGCTGATCGCCCGCAACGCGGCTCAGGCGGGCACCTACGGCCGGGTCGCGCTGGCCGGCATCGTCTTCGCCGTGCTGGTGGCCGGGGCCTCGTTGGCGGTGACGACCGCGGACGCCCTCCGGGAGCGCCGGCGCGGTCTCGCAGCGCTCATCGCCAGCGGGACCCCGGTCGCGGTGCTGCGCCGCAGCGTGCTCCTGCAGACGGCGGTGCCGCTGCTGGCCAACATCGGCGTCGCCATCGGGGCCGCGATCGTCGCGTCGGTCCTCTACCTCAACCTCAACGCGCAGGACGACGCGCCCGCCGTCGGGTTGCCGTGGGCCGGCTGGGGCGGTACCGGGGTAGCGGCCGTCTTTACCGTCCTCGCTTCCACCGCCGTGACGCTGCCCTTCCTCACACCGCCGCCCGTCCGGACGCGCTGCGCTCGGAGTAGCGAGGGGTCAGTGACATCGGGTGCCTGGGGCGGGCAGTCGGAGCGTGAGCAGGTAGGTGTCCACCGCATCGTCGATGCAGCTGCTGCCCTTGCGGTACGCCGTGTGCCCGTCGGCCTCGTAGGTGAGCAGGGCGCCGGGCAGCTGACGGGAAAGGCTTTGCGCCCAGGCGTACGGCGTGGCCGGATCGTGGACGTTCCCCACGACGAGGATCGGCGGGGCGCCGGGCGCGCGGACCGGGTGCGGGCTGTCGGTCGGCGGCACCGGCCAGAACGCGCAGGTCAGGCTGCCCCAGGCGAGTGGCGGGCCGAAGTGCGGAGCGAGCCGGCTCGCGACGGCCGCGGCGCGCGCGTACGCCGAGACGTCGCGCGCCGAGGGATGGTCGAGGCAGTTGATGGCCGTGTTGGCCTCGAGCTGGTTGGAGTAGTGCCCATCAGCGTCCCGGTCGGCCAGCTCGTCGGAGAACCGCAGCAGGGTCGAGCCGTCGCCGCGTTCGGCAGCGCGGATCGCCGTACCGAGCTGTGGCCAGGTCTGGGTGCTGTAGAGGCCGGCCGCGATGCCGAAGATCGCCTCGCCCAGGTGCAGCCGCCGGGCGCCGGGGGCGTCCGGGGCCGGCAGCGGCCCGTTCCTCAGGCCCGCGAGCAGGGTGTCGAGGCGCGCCGTGGAGCTCTTCGCCGACGAGCCGCACACGCCGGTCGACCCGCAGTAGCGGAGGAAGTCCTGCAGGTCGGTCTCGAAGCCGACACCCTGCCCGGCGTTGAGCTGGCGGAAGGACAGGGCCGGGTCCAGGGCGCCGTCGAGCACCGCCGCCCGGATCCGGCGCGGGAAGAGCTCGGCGTACTTCGCGCCGAGGTAGGTGCCGTAGGACTTGCCGAGGTAGGTCAGCTTGGCATCGCCGAGCGCCGCGCGCAGGACGTCGATGTCGCGGGCGGCGTCGAGCGTCCCGACGTGCCGCAGCAGCGTGCCAGCGCGCTTCCCACAGCCGGCGGCGAGCCGCTTCGCCGCGTGGACCGCCACCCTGACGTCGGCCGCGGTGCGCGGAGCAGGCGGCGCCGCGAGGAACGCGTCGAGGTCGCGGCCGGGCACGCACCGGATCGGCGAGCTCCCGCCGACGCCGCGCGGGTCGAACCCGACAACGTCGAAGCGGTCGCGGACCGCTGTCGAGACCACCTCGTCGGCGAATCGGGCGTATGCGACGCCCGAGGCGCCCGGGCCGCCCGGGTTGATCACCAGGGAGCCGATCCGGCGCTTGGAGCTCGCCGGGCGCTTGATGACCGCGATCCGGAGCTGGTCGGCGCGGGGATGCGCGTAGTCGAGTGGCACCCGCAGCGTCGTACAGGAGAAGCCGTCACCGCACGTGTGCCAGCTCAACCGTTGGGTGTAGTACGCCGCCAGGGACGTGCCTTCGGCCGGCGTACCCGACGCGCTCGGGGACGGCCGGGGTGACGGCGGCGCCGCCGCCCGGTGCTCCCCGCCGCGGCAGCCCGCTACCAGCAGCACGGCCGCCAGCGCCCCGGCGAGCGCCGGCGGTAGCGGGCGGCTCAGCTCGGTTCCGTCGGCGCGGCCGGGCGGGCCTCGTCGTACGCGCGGCGCGGCGAGCACACGCTTGCCTTCGGGCAGGCACAGCGCTGACCGGTCTCGGCGAGGCGCACCGACACCGTGCCGGCCGGCACGTTGTGGCCGACGACCGTCCCGTCGCCGGCCGGCGTCTGCACCGGGACGCCGACGGCTGGCAGGTCGGCCTTGAACTCCTGGTAGAGCGGATGCTCGTACTTCAGGCAGCACATCAGCCGGCCGCAGGCACCGGAGATCTTCAACGGGTTGAGCGGCAGGTCCTGCTCCTTGGCCATCCGCAGCGACACCGGCTCGAAGTCCTTCAGGAACGTCGCGCAGCACAGATCGCGCCCGCACGGGCCGATGCCGCCCTGCACGCGTGCCTCGTCGCGGGCCGAGAGCTGGCGCAGCTCGACCCGCGCCGACAGCGTGCGGGCGAGGGCGCGGACCAGGTCGCGGAAGTCGACCCGGTGAGGTGCGGTGAAGTAGACCGTGAAGCGCCGCTGGTCGTCGGTCTCGACGTAGTCGATCCCGACGACCTTCATCGGCAACGATTGCTCGCGAACGAGGCGCCGGACACTGGAGCGCGCCTCGGCCCGTCGGCGGCGGTTGTGCTCGTCGCGCTCCAGGTCGGCCGGCCCGGCGAGCCCGGCGAGCACGGGCAGGCCGCCGATCTCCTCGGCGACGTCCTCCGGCGCCCATACGCACTCGGCGACCTCGGGACCGTCGTCCGTGGGCACGAGCACCTTGTCGCCGACCCGCGGCGCGTGCGGCCCGGGGTCGAGATAGTAGAGGCGGCCGTAGCGTTCGAAGCTGACCGCGCACAGCTTGCCCACCCCCCGAGGGTACGCCGTACGGCGCCTCGGACGTGATCCATCTGGGGAAGCCGCCGTGCTCAGCCCTCGGCGAGGCCCAGCGTCATCGCCTCGAGCGCGAGCTGGGGGGCCACGTTGGCCTCGATGGCCTCGCGGCAGGCGAAGACCGCCTCGATCCGGCGCAGCGTCGCCGCCGGACCACCGCCCCGCGAGAGACGATGCACGGTGTCGGCGAGGTCGCCGTGCACCGGCGGCACGACGGCGACGAGCTGTCGCATGAGGACGTCGCGGTAGAGCGCGGCGAGGTCGATCAGGGCCCGGTCGAGCGCGTCGCGCCGGGAGCGGGTGCCCCGCGACTTCTGCCTGGCCTCGAGCTCCTTGAGCGGGCCGGCGCTGCCCCGCGGCAGGCGACGGCCCGAACCCGTGTCGCCCAGCGCCTCGCGCATCGCCGTCGTCTCCGCCGCGTCGACGTCGACGGTCGCCGCGCTGGCCTCGTCGCGCGCCGCCAGGTCGAGATTCTCGGCGGCCACGATGCTGGCCGGCACCGAGGTCACCTCCGTGGCGGTGAGGAGCACGTCGCGCCGGCGTCGGCGCGCGTCGTCGTCGGTCGCCAACCAGCGGGCCCGCCCGACGTGGCCTTGGGCGGCGCGGGCGGCGAAACCGGCGACGGCCGGGTCGGCGCCGTCGCGCGAGACCAGCACGGAGGCGATCGCGTCGGCACGCGGGATGCCGAGGCGCACCAGCCGGCACCGGGAGCGGACGGTCGGCGGCAGGTCATCGGGCGAGGGCACGCACAGCAGCCACACCGTCCGCGGCGGCGGCTCCTCGATGGTCTTGAGGAGGACGTTGGCGGCGCCTTCGGTGAGCCGGTCGGCGTCCTCGACGAGCACGACCCGCCAGCGGCCGCGTACGGCGGTGCCACCGGCGCGAGCGACCAGCTCACGTGCGTCGCGGACGCCGATCGAGAGGCCCTCAGGCCGCACGATCTCGACGTCGCCGTGCGTCCCTGCGAGCGCCGTACGACAGTCGTGGCACGTCCCGCACCCGCCGTGGGGGCACTCGAGGGCAGCCGCGAACGCCCGCGCGGCAACCGAACGGCCCGAGCCCGGCGGACCGGTGAAGAGCCAGGCGTGGGTCATGCCGGGGGCAGGCTCGCCGCGCAGCGCGGCTGCCGCGTCCAGCGCCGCTGCCGCCAGCTCGGCGACGGCCCGCTCCTGACCGACGACCGCCGCGAAGACACTCACTCCGGCACCACGACCGACGGCCGCTCGACTGCGGCCGCCGGGCTCGGCAGCGGCGGAAGCAGCGGCTCGACGTGCTCGGTGACGAGCCGGGCGATCTCCGCCACCGGACTGCGAGCGTCGATGACGAGGTAGCGGCCGGGGTCGCGGGCCGCGAGCGAGCGAAAGCTGCGGCGGACCCGCTCGTGGAACTCCAGCGGCTCCGCTTCGAGCCGGTCCTGGGTGAGCGCGATCCGGGCGAGCCCCTCCTCCGCGCGGACGTCGAGCACGACCGTGACCTGCGGCACGAGGCCGCCGGTGGCCCACGCGGAAAGGCGCGCCACCTCCTCGACCGAAAGCTGGCGCCCCGCGCCCTGGTAGGCCAGCGAGGAGTCGACGTAGCGGTCACTGACGACGATGGTCCCGGCGTCGAGCGCCGGGCGGATCACCCCGCTGACGTGGTCGGCCCGGTCGGCGGCGTAGAGCAGCGCCTCGGCCCGCGGGGAGATCGAGCTGCGGGGGTCGAGCAGCAGCTCCCGGAGCTGGTGCCCGGTCGGCGTCGCGCCGGGCTCGTGCGTGACGAGGACGTCGTAGCCTCGCCGGCGCAGCTCGTCGGCGAGCAGGCGCGCCTGGGTCGACTTGCCGGCCCCCTCGCCACCCTCGAACGCGACGAAACATCCGGTCGATGACATGCCACCCCGTCCCGCCGACCGGCCGCGGACCGCCGCGACCAGGTCGGACCACAACGGGACGCCGCGCCGGTCGTCCATCTGCCGGTAGGAGAGCACGCCGACCGCCATCGCGAGCACTCCGCTGACGAGCAGCACCAGCGTCACGCCGTCGAGCCGGATGCTCACCTCCCCGACGTGCAGCCGGTGCCGGCCGATGAGCCCGGCGACCAGCGGCGCCGCGGCGAGGACGGCGAGCAACACGATCCGCATGACCGTGTAGAGGAAGGCGAAGGTGCGGCCACGGATCTCGTCGGCGACGTGCTTGCCGACCAGGGTGTAGCCGACGACCCACGCGATGCCGGCGAACCCGCCCACCCCGAGCGAGGTGAACACGGCGAGCGGCAGGTTGGGCACGACCGCCGTCGCCGTGAGCGACGCGCCAGCCCCGAAGATCGAGAGGCCGAGCAGCCTTCGGCGGGACAGCCCGACGAACAGTCGCGGGCCGAGGAACATGCCGCCGGCGAGGCCGACGAACAGGGTGCCGAAGAGCACCCCGTAGCCGGCGTTGCCGCCCCGAAGGACGTCGACGAACACCCGGCCGAGCGCGATGGCCGTGCCGCCGGCGGCGAACCCGCCCACCATGCCGACGATCAGGCCGCGCAGCAGCTTGTCACGCCCGACGAAGCGCCACCCGTCGACGATGTCGCGCAGCAGGCTGGAGCTTCCGGTCTCGCCGGGTACGCGGGCGGCGCGCCGGCCGCCGATGCCCTTCAGCGTGAAGATCGTACCGGCGGAGAAGAGGAACGTGCCGGCGTTGAAGTAGAGCGCGAGGTCGACCGGGTTCGTCTTGAAGAACGGAAACGCGGCGGCGAGCGCGGAGTTGAGCAGCGCGATCGCCGAGAAGACGGCGGAGGCGACCGGCGCCGAGCCGTACGTCGTCAGCAGGCTGAGCTGATTGGCTGACTCGAGCCGTGACCGGGGCACCAGGTTGGGGACCGACGCCTCCTTGGCCGGGATCCAGAACAGGCTCGCGGCCTCGATGAGGAAGGAGGCGGCGAACAGCCACGTCAGCGTGCCGACCACCGGGATCGAGACGAAGAGCACGAAGCGCACCAGGTCGCAGATCACCATGCTCTTGCGACGGTCGAGCCGGTCGGCGAGCGCGCCGGCGAAGGGTCCCAGCACGAGGGCCGGCAGCAGCCGCACGAACAGGACGCCGCCGAGCGCGTAGGTCTTCGCCGAGTAGCCCCGCACCAGCTCAGTGGCGAGCGAGGAGGTCGCCAGCAGCCCGAGCCAGTCGCCGAGGCTGGACAGCGACAGGGCTATCCACAACCGCCGGAACTGACCGATCGCCAGCAGCCCGCGCAGGTCGTGCGCGTCACCGCCCGGCGCCGATGATGCGGCCTCGGTCGGGGGCTGGGCGGATTGACTGGCGGTAATGGCGGGCTCCGGGCACGACGGGACTCCAGCCGAGAGTAACCGCAGCCGGCTCTCGGCGCGCCGTCAGCGCTGCGTCGACGCGCTCGCGCGCGTCGTACGCCGCGGCTTGGCTGTCTTGGCCGCCTTCGCGGGCTTGGCCGTCTTGGCCGCCTTGGCGGGCTTCGCCGTCTTGGCCGGCCGGGCTGCCCTGGCGGGCTTGGCGGGCGAGGTGGCGTCGCGCTCCCGGCGCGCAGCGAGCAGCTCAACGGCCCGCTCCACCGTCAGCGCGTCGATGCTGTCGCCCTTGCGCAGGCTCGCGTTGGTCTGCCCATCGGTCACGTAGGGGCCGAAGCGGCCCTCCTTGACGACGAGCGGCTGGCCGCTCGACGGGTCGGGGCCCACTTCCCGAAGCGGTGCGCTGGCGGCACCGCGACCGCGCCGGGTCTTCGGCTGGGCGAAGAGCGCCAGTGCGTCGTCGAGCGTGACCGTGAACAGTTGCTCCTCGCTCTCCAGCGAGCGGGAGTCGGTGCCCTTCTTGACGTAGGGGCCGTACCGGCCGTTCTGCGCGGTGACTTCCTCGCCGTCCGGGGCAGTTCCGAGCATCCGGGGCAGCGTCAGCAGGCGCAAGGCGTCGTCGAGCGACACGGTGTCGAGCGACATCGAGCCCAACAGCGAGGCCGTGTGCGGCTTGCCGCCGTCGGGAGCGACGGCAGTGACATAAGGCCCGTAGCGGCCCGCGCGCGCAACGATCTCCTCCCCGGTATCGGGGTGTACGCCGAGAGCGCGGTCGCCGCTGGGTGCGGAGAGCAGCTCCGTGGCCCTGGTCACCGTCAGCTCGTCAGGGGTCAGGTCGTCCGGGATGTTGGCCTTGTCCTCGCCGCGCTGCACGTACGGTCCGTAGCGGCCCACCCGGGCGACGATGTCGTCGCCGATCGGGATGGAGTTGATCTCGCGGGCGTCGATCTCGGCGAGCTGCTCGTCGACCATGCGCTTCAGGCCGCCGGCCCGTGCCACACCGCCCTCCTGGCCCGTCGGACCGCCGAAATAGAAGCGGGTCAGCCACTCCGTCGACTGCCGCGCACCGGCCGCGATCGCGTCGAGCTCGTCCTCCATCGAGGCGGTGAAGGCGTAGTCGACCAACCGGGTGAAGTGCTGCTCGAGAAGCTGCACCACGGCGAACGCGACGAAGGACGGGACGAGCGCCCCGCCCTTCTTGAAGACGTAGCCGCGGTCCTGGATGGTCGAGATGATCGAGGCGTACGTCGACGGCCGGCCCACCCCAAGCTCCTCGAGCCGCTTGATCAGTGTGGCCTCGGTAAAGCGCGGCGGTGGCGTGGTGGTGTGCCCACGCGGGTCGAGCCGCTGCGCCGAGAGCCGGTTCCCGTCGGCCAGTTGCGGCAACCGTCGCTCACGGTCCTCCAGGTCGGCCTCGGGATCGTCGCTGCCTTCGACGTACGCCCGGAGGAAGCCGGGAAAGCTGATCGTCTTGCCGGTCGCGGCGAAGACGACGTTTTCCCCGGCGCTACTCGTCGCCGCGATCTCGACCCGCACCGACTGGCCGCGGGCGTCGGCCATCTGCGAGGCGACGGTGCGCTGCCAGATCAGCTCGTAGAGCCGGCGCTCGTCGTGGTCGAGCTCCCCGGCGACCTCTCCGGGCGTGCGGAAGGCGTCTCCCGAGGGTCGGATGGCCTCGTGCGCCTCCTGCGCGTTCTTGACCTTGCGCTCGTAGCGGCGGGGCTGCTCGGGCACGTAGTCGGCGCCGTAGAGCTGGCCGGCCTGTTCGCGGGCGGCTCGCAGGGCCGTGTCCGACAAGGTGGTCGAGTCGGTACGCATGTAGGTGATGTAGCCGCGTTCGTAGAGCCGCTGCGCGACCCGCATGGCGTGCGCGCTGGAGAAGCGCAGCTTGCGGCTGGCCTCCTGCTGCAGCGTGCTGGTGATGAACGGCGCGTACGGCGAGCGCCGGTAGGGTTTCTGCTCGACGCTGTCGACGACGAAGTCCGCGCCGCCGAGCCGCTCGGCCAGCCCGCGGGCATCCACCTCGCCGAGGTGCAGGGTCGCCCCGTTCTTCAGCGTGCCCTCATCGGCGAAGTCGCGGCCGGTCGCCAGCCGACGGCCGCCGACCGTGACGAGCGTCGCGTCGAAGTGCGGCGGGTCGGTCGCGCTGCCGGCCCGGCCGGTCACGAACCTGCCTTCGACGTCCCAGTACGACGACGACACGAACCGCATCCGCGCGCGCTCGCGCTCGACGAGGATGCGGGTCGCGACGGACTGCACCCGGCCGGCCGACAGCCTCGGCATGACCTTCTTCCACAGCACGGGGGAGACCTCGTAGCCGTACAAGCGGTCGAGCAGCCGCCGCGTCTCCTGAGCGTCGACGAGGTTCTCGTCGATCTCGCGCGGGTTGTCGATGGCCGCGCGGATCGCCTGAGGGGTGATCTCGTGGAAAACCATCCGGCGGACGGGCACCTTGGGCTGCAGTACCTCGAGCAGGTGCCAGGCGATGGCCTCGCCCTCACGGTCCTCGTCGGTCGCGAGAAAGAGCTCGTCGGCCTCCTTGAGCGCCGCCTTGAGCTTTGCGACCTGCGCCTTCTTGCTCGCCGGTACGACGTAGAGCGGCGCGAAGTCGTGCTCGACGTCGACGCCGAGGCGCGCCCACGCCTGCTTCTTCTGCGCCGCCGGGATCTCCGCGGCGTTGGACGGCAGGTCGCGGATGTGACCGATGCTCGACTCGACCGCGTAGCCGCGGCCGAGGTAGCCGGCGATCGTGCGCGCCTTCGCCGGCGACTCGACGATGACCAGACGCCGGCGACCGTCGTTGCGCTCGAGCGCAGCCCCCTTGGACGCGGCCACTTCGTTCCCTTCTTCGATCTCTTCCGGTCTTGCTACTGCTTCCGGTCTTGCTACTGCTTCGGGTCTTGCTACTGCTTCGGGTCTTGCTACCGCCTCACTATGCCGCTCAGCGAGCGCCTGGCCAGTCGCCCGGCGCAGCGCCGTCGGGCGCCGGGCCGACGAGCTCGGCCAGCCGGGCCAGGCGACGCCCGCCGACCACGCGGTACGCCTGGTGCTCGAGGCGACCCGGCAGTCGGGGTCGTACGAACGTCCCCGGCACGCCCGCCGCCGCCAGCGCGGCACCGAGTCGCGGCCACGACGCCTCGTCGTCGCTGACCACAAGCACGAAGCCCAACGGGTCGACATGGCCGGCGGCGAGGCACCACCACCGTAGCCGAGCCCCGTCGAGCACGAGCCCGGCCGGCGCGGTGGTGATCGCGCCCCTGCTCCAACGTCGCGCTATCGGGGCGAGCTCGAGCGCGAATGCGGTGCGGATTCCGGTTCCGAGCTCGTCCTCGGTCACCTCGCCGACGAGGCCCAGCTGGTCGAAACCGTCGGCCAGCGCGGCGACGCGCCAGGGCTCCGGTTGCGGCAGCAGAACCGAGATCCGCGCCGCCGCACCTCGTCGTACGACGCGACCAGGGCCGGCCAGCAGCCCCTCCAGGTCGGCGCACGACGGAGGTCGCACACCGGCCGAGAAGATCGAGAGCTGCGCCGACACGCCCTCACGGTAATGGCCGCCGGCCCGTTTCCAGCCGGGTCAACGCTCAGCGGGACCGGGTCAACCTCGCCGGGTCAGCGGCGGGCCAATCAGACGGGGATGGTCTGCTCGCGAATCTCGTCGCCCACGGGGGTGGGGCCGAACTCCACGGGCCGCCGCTTGCTGACGACGACCGCTGTCACGATGCCGGCCAGCGCGAGGACCGCGATGACGATCCGGACCGCGGTGTTCTCGTCCGACCCGTGCACGCCGTACTTGACGACGCTCGGGGCGATGAGCAGCGAGACCAGATTCATCACCTTGATGAGCGGGTTGAGCGCCGGCCCGGCGGTGTCCTTGAACGGGTCGCCCACCGTGTCGCCGATCACCGTCGCAGCGTGCGCCTCGGAACCCTTGCCGCCGTAGTTGCCGTCCTCGACGAGCTTCTTCGCGTTGTCCCACGCCCCGCCGGAGTTCGACAGGAACACGGCCATCAGCACGCCGGCGCCGATCGCCCCGGCGAGGAAGGCGCCGAGCGGCGCATAGCCGAGGAAGAAGCCGACCGCGATAGGCGCCAGCACCGCGAGCAAGCCCGGGGTGGCCAGCTCGCGCAGTGAGTCCTTGGTGCAGATGTCTACGACCCGGGCGTAGTCGGGCCGGACCGAGAAGTCCATGATCCCGGGGTTGTTCCGGAACTGCTCGCGCACCTCCATGACGACGCGTCCGGCAGCGCGGTTGACCGCGGCGATCGCCAGGCCCGAGAAGAGGAAGACGACCGACGCGCCGATGATCAGGCCGAAGAGCAGGTTGGGCTGGTCGACCGACAGCGAGAAGTTGTTCACACCGTTTTCGCGGACCGAGGTCGCGAACGACCCGAACAGGGCCGTCGCCGCCAGCACGGCCGTCGCGATCGCGATGCCCTTGGTGATCGCCTTAGTGGTGTTGCCGACGGCGTCGAGCGAGGTGAGCACCTCGGCGCCCGCGCCGTGCACGTCGCCGGACATCTCGGCGATGCCCTGCGCGTTGTCGCTGATGGGGCCGAAGGTGTCCATCGCGACGATGACGCCGACCGTGGTGAGCAGGCCGGTGCCGGCGAGCGCAACGCAGAACAGCGCGAGGACGACGACCCCGTGACCGAGCAGGAACGCGAGGTAGACGGACCCGCCGATGAGCAGCGCCGAGTAGACGGCCGACTCGAGACCGACGGAGATGCCGCCGAGGATGACGGTCGCGGCGCCGGTGAGCGAGGAGCGGCCGATGTCCTGCACGGGCTTGCGGTTGGTCTCGGTGAAGTAGCCGGTGAGGACCTGGATGCCGCTGGCCAGCAGCAGGCCGATGACGACGGCACCGAGCGCGGTGAGCCGCGGGTTGCCGGAGATGTTCTCGACCGGTGTCCCGGCGAAGTCGGCGAACGAGGACGGCAGGTAGGCGAACGAGGCTATCGCGACGAGCACGGCCGAGATGACCGCCGAGATGAAGAAGCCGCGGTTGATCGCCGACATCGCGTTGCGGTCGCCGGCCCTCGGTGCGGTCACCAGGACCCCGATCAGGGCCGTGACGACCCCGATCATCGGGACGATGAGCGGGAAGACCAAGCCCTTGGCGCCGAAGGCGGTCTGGCCCAGGATGAGTGCGGCCACGAGCGTGACGGCGTACGACTCGAAGAGGTCGGCCGCCATGCCGGCGCAGTCACCGACGTTGTCACCGACGTTGTCGGCGATCGTGGCGGCGTTGCGCGGGTCGTCCTCCGGGATGCCCTGCTCGACCTTGCCGACGAGGTCGGCGCCGACGTCGGCGGCCTTGGTGAAGATGCCGCCGCCGACTCGCATGAACATCGCGAGCAGCGCTCCACCGAAGCCGAAGCCCTCGAGCACCTGCGGAGCGTGGTTGTTGAACAGGAGGAGGACGACGGCCGCGCCGAGCAGGCCCAGGCCGACGGTGAGCATGCCCACCACGCCCCCCGAGCGGAAGGCGATCCGAACCGACCGGTCGGACCCGGAGCTCTGGGCGGCTGCGGCCACCCGCACGTTGGCGCGGGTCGAGAGCGTCATGCCGGCGAAGCCGACAAAGGCGGAGAACAGCCCGCCGAGAAGGAAGAAGATGGACCGCCCCCACCGCACGCCCTGCGTGTCGGCGGGAAGCAGGAGCAGCAGGAGGAAGACCAGGACCGCGAAGGCGGCGAGGGTGCGGAACTGCCTGGCGAGGTACGCCGAAGCGCCTTCCTGTACCGCGAGGGAGATTTCGCGCATCTTCTCGGTGCCCTGATCGGCTCGCAGCACCTCGCGGGCGAAGACGGCGGCGACAGCGACGGCGGCGATCGCCACGACCGCGATGATCCACACCAGGGTCTTGTCCCCGCCGGCGATGGAGGCCAGGTTGCCGCCGTCTGCGGCCAATCCTGCAGCGGTGTGCAGCCGGGGCATGTCAGGTCCTCCTCGAGCGGACGGGAGCGCACCGAAACGGCCGGGACAGCGTCGCGAATGGGAATCGGTGACGGGAAGCAGCCCGGCGAATGGCAGCAGTGTACGTGATCACGGACGTTGTTCGGCGGATGGTCCCGGAAGGGGGAGCTACCCGCGCAGCGGTTGGGACGCGACCGGCCACGACATGCGGACCGTCGTACCGGAGCCGCCGCCGGCCGACGCGATGTCGACGTCGTCGACGAGGCCGCGGATCACCGCCAACCCGAAACCGGCGGGCAGGAAGTCGAGCGTCGGGTCCGACGACGTGCCGTCGGGCTGACGCGGCACGGCATCCGCGATGGACGCGGGGTCGAAGATCCCGGAGCCGATCTCACCCGCCGCGATGTCGGTCACCTCCGCCCCGCTGGGCGCCGCATCGATGACCGTCACGCCGAAGCGGCCGACACCATCCGCGAGCTCGAGCACCACCGCGTCCTGGGGGGCAAACCGGCGATGGAGGTCGACAGCGCGGGCGCAAGCCTCCCCGACGGCGAAGCGAACCTCGTCGAGCAGCTCCTCGGCCACACCGCAGCGGCGCGCTACCGCACTCACCACGAGCCGCGCCGTCCGCACATGGGCGGGCAGCGCGCTGAATCGGACTTCGACGACAGCCATGGACCACGCCGTCACTCGGCGGCGACGGCCTCCTCGACGGAGGAGTGGATCGGAAACACCTTGGTCAGGCCGGTGATCCGGAAGATTTTGAGGATGCGCTCCTCGGTGCAGACCAGGCGCAGCGAGCCATCGTGCGCGCGGACCCGCTTGAGGCCGCCGACGAGCACGCCGAGTCCGGTGGAGTCGAGGAAGTCGACGTTCTCCATGTCGACGATCAGATGGTAGTGGCCACTGGACACGAGGTCGATGAGCTGCTCGCGAAGCTTCGGCGCGGTATAGACGTCGATTTCGCCGCCCACGACGACGACAGTGCGCTGGTTCGGCGGCTCGCCCTCGGTCCGGGTCGACAGGGACAGGTCCACGCGGTCCTCCAGCTCGGAAGAGACGAAGTCGGGGCCGTTGTGGCCGACAGGGATGTGAAACCAATCGTCCGGCCGCCGGGCCGGATTCCCCTGATCTAACCATGCACCGGTTTGCGGCATTGCGGAACGGCGTGCAGCCCGCTGCGGTGCGACACTGGTCGCCCGTGTCCGCCCTTCCGCTGCCGGCCCCGCCGCTCGACCGGCTCCGCGCCGACCCGCGCCGCGCGGAGCGGGTGGTGCACGTCGAGCGGATCGCGGCACGGATTGGCCGCCCGGCGCCATGGCCGAGCTTTGTGCCTCCGGAGCTCATGGGGCAGCTGCGGCGCCGCGGCATCGAGACGCCCTGGTCGCATCAGGTGCAGGCGGCCGAGCTCGCCTGGGCCGGCCGCTCGGTCGTCACGGCGACCGGTACGGCGTCGGGGAAGTCGCTGTGCTACCTGCTGCCGGTGCTGTCGGCAATCGCCGGCCGGAACGCCACGGCGCTCTACCTGTGCCCGACCAAGGCGCTGGCTGCCGACCAGCTCACCGGAATCCGGGCGATAGCGGCCGCCGGGGTGTATGCCGCGGCGTACGACGGCGACACCGCGATCGTGGAGCGCGACTGGGCCCGGGCGCACGCGAACCTGGTGCTGACCAATCCAGACATGCTCCATCGCGCGATGCTGCCCGGGCACGCCCGGTGGGCGCGCTTCTGGCGTCGGCTGGCCTACGTGGTCGTGGACGAGTGCCACCACTACCGGGGGGTCTTCGGCTCGCACGTCGCGCTCGTCATGCGGCGGCTGCAGCGGCTGTGCGAGCAGTACGGCGCGCAGCCGGCATTCCTGGTGGCCTCGGCGACCGTCGCTTCGCCCGGCGCGTCGGCGAGCCGGCTGGTCGGCGTGGACGTCGAGGCCGTCGTCGACGACGGTTCGCCCCGCGGGGCGGTCGACGTCGTGCTGTGGGAGCCAGGACCGGCCGATCTTTCCGATCCGGACGGACCGCGGCGGTCGGCTACCGCGGAGGCGGCCGACCTGCTGGCCGACCTCGTCGCCGACGGGGTGCCGTCGCTGGCCTTCGTGCGTTCGCGCAAGGCCGCGGAGGGCGTGGCGCTCGGCGCTCGGCGGTTGCTCGCCGAGGCGGCACCCGAGCTGGCCGCCCGCGTGGCGGCGTACCGGGGTGGCTACCTGCCCGAGGAACGGCGCCGGCTCGAGGCCGACCTGCGGACCGGTCGACTGCTCGGACTCGCCGCCACGTCCGCGCTGGAGCTCGGCGTCGACGTACGCGGTCTCGACGCGGTGGTGCTCGCGGGATATCCGGGCACTGTCGCGTCCCTGTGGCAGCAGGTGGGCCGGGCCGGCCGGCGGGGAGCCGACGCACTCGCCGTCCTGATCGCTCGCGACGACCCGCTCGACACCTACTTCCTCCGCCATCCGGACGCCCTCTTCGGCGCCCCTGTCGAATCGACGGTGCTCGACCCTGACAATCCCTACGTTCTGGCGCCGCACCTCGCCGCGGCCGCGCAGGAAGCCCCGATCACCGACGCAGACCTGCCGCGATTCGGGGCAGGCGCCGCGGACGTGCTCGACGGCCTGGTGCGGCGCGGGTTGCTGCGGCGGCGGGCAGCCGGCTGGTACTCGACGCAGCGCGAGCGGGCGGCGTCCCTCATCGACATCCGCGGTGGCGGCGGCCCGCCAGTACAGGTCGTCGAGGACGGCACCGGCCGACTGCTGGGCACCGTCGATGCCGGCGGCGCGGACTCCGCGGTGCACGAGGGTGCGGTCTACCTCCATCAGGGAGAGACGTACGTCGTCCGCAGCTACCTGATCGGTGACGCGGTCGCCGTCGTAGAGCCGGCGCTCGTCGACTACACGACGTGGGCCCGCCGGACCACCGACATCGCGGTCGTCGCCGTGTCGCGATCGACCGGCGGTCCGGCCGACGCCGGCCGGGTCAGCCTGCACGTCGGCACGGTCGGCGTCACCACCCAGGTCGTCGGCTACGTGCGCCGCCGCGTGCCCGGCGGCGAGGTCCTCGGTGAACAGCAGCTCGACCTCCCAGCGCGGTCGCTTCGCACCCGAGCGGTGTGGTGGACGCTGCCGCCGGCCCTGCTCGCGGCGGCCGGTGTCGGCGCCGCGACCGTACCCGGAGCAGCCCACGCCGCCGAGCACGCCGCCATCGGGCTGCTGCCGCTGGTGGCCACCTGTGACCGCTGGGACGTTGGCGGCGTCTCGACGGCGATGCATCCGGACACCGGCCTCGCCACGATCTTCGTGTACGACGGCGCGCCAGGTGGTGCCGGCTTCGCCGAGCGCGGGTTCGCGGCGGCCCTCCGCTGGCTGCACGCGACCCGCGATGCCGTCGCGAGCTGCCGTTGTGAGGACGGCTGCCCTTCCTGCGTGCACTCCCCGAAGTGTGGGAACGGCAACGCTCCGCTGGACAAATCCGCAGCGGAACGACTCCTCGGCGCTACCGTGGCGAGCCTGCGAGAGCACGTCGAGTAACGCCCGCTCCGGCGGGTACCTCCTGACCAGTCGGTATCTCCACTCGATCGGTACGTCCACTCGATCGGTACGTCCACTCGATCGGTATCTCCACTCGAAAGGTGCCTCCCCATGGTGGTCCTCGGACTTCTCCTCGTCGTGATTGCAGCCGTCGTCGGCATCGACATCGTGGCCGAGAACACCACCGGCACGAACGGAATGATCTTCCAGCAGACGGTGACCGGCCTGTCGCTGGGCGGCATCTTCCTGGCCGGTGCGATCACTGCCCTAGTGCTCGCGCTCGGTTTGTGGCTCATGCTGGGCGGCCTTGCCCGCAGCCGACGCAAGCGGGTCGCCCGTCGCTCGGTTATCCGCGAGACCGAGTCCCAGAAGGAGAGCCTCGCCGCAGAGAACGAGCGCCTCGCCCGCCAGCTGGAGGAGGAGCGCCAGAGCCGGGCCAGCGCACCCGTCTCGCCGTACGGACAGCCGGGCGACCGGACCGTGACCCAGCAGCCGGTTAGCGACCGGACTGTCGTGGAGCGGTCGGACCGCCCAGTGCGGGAGTAGCCGGCCTACGCCGGCGTGCATCCGCTGCCTATGGACGCCTTATGGAGTTCCACTGGAGAGCGGGTCGACGGGCCCGGCCCTGGCGTGTGCGGATGCCGGCGGAAGCCTGGCGAGCGGGCCCTTGGCCTCAACAGACACGACGACATCGACGAGCGAGGCAGCGCCCTCGTTGCTCACCGAGCAGGTGCGCAACGATGCGCCGTTGGACTCGGCAACACGGCGGGCCGTCGAGCAGGCGGCCGCGTCCCCACGCAGGACGTCCCTCGCCGCCGAGAGCGCGGCGAGGTCGGCCGCCGTCTCGGCGGTGTGACGGATCGTCACCGCGGCGCCCACCAGGGCCGCACCACCTGCCGCTACCACCAGCACCATGGCGAGGGCAAGCACTAGGATGGTCGCCGAACCTCGGTCGGCGTCCTGCGGGCTCGGCCGCCGGACCCGCGGCGCAGTCGTCACGGGTCAACGCTCCGGGACAGCTGCGTGGATTCGTCCGTTACGGCCGCGGTGGCCGAGGTCCGCAGCGGCGTAAGCCGGCCGACCCAGCCGCCGAACGGCGCCACCCGCGCGGTGACGGTCACCACCACGAGACCGTCGCCACGCCGGATACGAACTCCGGCACCAGTCGGGGCCAGCCGTCGTGCCGCCGCCACCGCCCGCACCTCGGCGTCACCCCGGGCCGCTACGCGCGCACCCTCCCGCGCCGCATCGACGCAGCGAAGCTGGCCCATGACGCCCGCGACAACCCACAGCAGTCCAGCGAGCACGAGCATCAGAGCCGGCAGCACGATGGCGGTCTCGGCCGTCACCATGCCAGCGTCGCGGCGAGCGGCGGCCGGTCGGCCGCGCCGACATGTCAGCACAACTTCCTCCCTCGAGCGGGGCGTGGGGGGGGGGGGCGGGGCGCGGCCCCGCGGCCCGCCGCCCGACGAGCCCCCCCCCAGCGGCAGAAGAAACCCCGGGAGAGCGGACGGGGGCGACG
>JBBSIN010000046.1:0-20215 GCA_038232055.1 Mycobacteriales bacterium | reverse complement strand
GGGGGGTGCCATGGACCTCGTCCACGGCGCCAAGCGGGTGATCGTGCTCATGGAGCACGTCGCGCGCGACGGCTCGTACAAGATCGTCGACGAGTGCTCGCTGCCGTTCACCGGTCGTGGCGTCGTACAGCAGGTCATCACCGACATGGCGGTGATCGACATCGATACCGACGGTCTGGTCCTGCGGGAGGTGGCACCCGGGGTGAGCATCGACGACGTGCGCGCGGCGACAGAGCCGGAGCTCTCGGTGACGGCCGAACCGCGCGTCATGCAACTCCAGGGCGCTTAGAACTCTGCGTCGCGGGACCGCTCTCGCTTCGGGTCGTGGCGCCGCAGGAGTTCCCCGCCGGGTCGTAGGCGGTCGCGTCTGGCGCCCACGCCATGGACACTGCTCCGGTGACCGCAGCCGAGGAGGTGCCGGTGCCTAGCGTGATCGTGATCGTCGCGCCGTTCTGCACCATCGACGAGCCGCTGTAGGTCAGCGTGCCGCCCGAGTAGCCGGCGTTGTCGACAGTGACAGTGCCGAGCGGCAACTGACTGGTGTCCGCGGCGTTCCACACGGTAAGCAGCGTGCTCGACTTCCCGTACTTGGCGAGCCGGACAGTGACGGAAGTGCGCTGCTGCTTAAGCCGGCGAATGGGGTGACGACGCCCGCTCTGAGAGGATCGGCACCCATGCGCGTCCTCGTCACCGGCGGTGCCGGCTTCATCGGTTCGCACTACGTGCGGACGCTGCTGAGCGGCGGCTATCCGGCGTACGAGGGCGCCGAGGTGACGGTGTACGACAAGCTCACCTACGCCGGCAACCTGGCCAACCTCGAGCCGGTCGTCAGCAATCCGCGCTACCGCTTCGTCCAGGCTGACATCTGCGACGCGGCCACGCTCGACGAGGTGCTGCCTGGTCACGACGCGGTGCTCAACTTCGCAGCGGAGACGCATGTCGACCGCTCCATCTCCGGCGCCGACGACTTCGTCCTCACCAACGTGCTCGGCGCCCAGGTGCTGCTCGCCGCGTGCCTGCGGGCCGGCGTACGCCGAGTGGTGCAGGTCTCGACCGACGAGGTCTACGGGACGATCCCCGAGGGCTCATGGACCGAGCAGCACATCCTCGAGCCGAACTCCCCGTACTCGGCGGCGAAGGCCGGCGGCGATCTCATCGCTCGCGCGTACGCCGTAACGCATGGGCTCGACGTGAGCGTCACCCGGTGCACCAACAACTACGGGCCCTACCAGTTCCCCGAGAAGGTCATCCCGCTGTTCGTGACGAACCTGCTCGACGGCGCGACCGTGCCGCTGTACGGCGACGGCGGCAACGTCCGCGACTGGCTGCACGTCGATGACCACTGTCGCGGGGTGCAGCTGGTCCTCGAACGCGGGACGCCGGCGGAGATCTACAACATCGGCGGCGGTCGCGAGCTGACCAACCGCGAGCTGACCGCGGCGCTGCTGGAGTCGTGCGGAGTCGGCTGGGAGATGGTCGAGCACGTCGAGGACCGCAAGGGGCACGACCGCCGCTACTCACTCGACGACGCGAAGCTGCGGGAGCTGGGATACGCGCCTCGGGTGACGTTCGAGGAGGGCCTCCCGGAGACGGTGCGCTGGTACCGCGAGCATGAGTCGTGGTGGCGGCCGCTCAAGGAAAGGGCGCGGCTCCCGTGAGGTGGCTGGTGACGGGCGCGGGCGGTCAGCTCGGCGCCGAGCTGCTGCGCGTGCTTGGCTCGTCGGCCGACGGGCTCTCCCGCGCCGATCTCGACGTCACCGATGCGGGTGCGGTGAGTTCGGCGGTCCGGGACTACGACGTCGTGGTCAACGCGGCGGCATGGACCGACGTCGACGGGGCCGAGGCGGACGAGCCGGCCGCGTTCGCCGTCAACGCGGGGGCGGTCGCCCATCTGGCCGCGGCGTGCGCGCGAAGCGGGTCGACGCTGATCCACGTGTCGACCGACTACGTCTTCGCCGGCGACGGGAGCCGGCCGTACCGGGAGGACGACCCGACCGGCCCGCGCTCGGCGTACGGCCGGTCGAAGGTGGCGGGCGAGGAGGCAGTGCTGACAGTGCTCTCGAGCGGCGCGACGGCGTACGTCGTGCGCACCGCCTGGGTCTACGGCGAGACCGGCGGCAACTTCGTGAAGACCATGGTGCGACTGGAGCGGGAGCGCGACACGCTCGACGTCGTCGACGACCAGCGCGGCTCGCCGACGTGGGCTCGGGATCTCGCCACCGGGCTGGTGGCTTTGGGCGACAGCGGCGCGGAGCCGGGGCTCTATCACTGCACGAACGCCGGAAAGACCACGTGGTGCGACCTGGCCCGCGCCGTTTTTGCCGAGCTGGGCGCCGATCCCGACCGGGTCCGGCCCACGACCACCGAGCGATTCCCGCGACCGGCACCGCGACCGGCGTACAGCGTGCTGTCCACGAGGAAGTGGGCGGCGGCTGGCCTGCCGCCGCTGCGGGACTGGCGGGAGGCACTCGCCGCGGCGTTCCGGTCAGCGCCGGACGCGTTCCGCAGCTAGCTCCGGACACGTTCCGCGCCGCGCCGGACACGTCCCGCGCCGCGCCGGACACGTCCCGCGCCGCGCCGGACACGTCCCGCACCCCGCCGGACACGTCCCGCACCCCGCCGGACACGTCCCGCGCCGCGCCGGACACGTCCCGCACCTAGGCCGAGTCTCCGCAGCCAGCTCCGGAGTAGCTCGCCCGGGCTTTGGCAGAAGAAGTCGTCGTGATAGTGACGGGTTCTTCTGCCAAAAGGTCAGCTCAGCCCGCCAGCCGGCCGCGCGCAACCGGGCGCCCAGGACATGCTCTATGTAGTCAGGGCGGTGCCGGACGTGAAAGGACACGAATCGTACGGTGACGGTGCCGTCGATGCCGATCTCGTTCATGCGCTCGATGTCGCGCCACCACGTCTCGATCTCGAAATGGCCGCTGCCGTCGATCTCCGCGGCAGTCGCATAACGATGCCAGCGCGCGTCGAGGTAGTAGCGGCCGTTCGGGCGCTGAAGCAGTGCCTGGCGATCCGGCTGCGGCAGGTGGGCGTTGCGCACGATGCGCAGAAACTCGCGTTCGGGCACGGAGTGTGCGCCGCCCGCGACGTCAGTGATCGTCTCAGTCAACAACGCCCGTTTCCGCAGCCTTGGCAGCAGGTCGAGCATCGAAGCGAGCCGGTCTGGTGTGGTCAACCGCTGCTGGACGCCGGCCGCGAGGACCGCGCAGGTGCGTTCCGCGGTAGCCGCCGTGGCCGCGATGTCGAGCAGGCTGCGCTCGAGGCGGGTCCGGCGCGGCGCCCGCGTGGGGTGGACGAACTCCGGCCCCAGCAGCCGACTCTCCGTTACAGCCAGGTGCGAGCTGCCGGGCGGGCTGCCCACCGCTGTGGGCGCGGGCCACTGACCGGGTCTGGCCCCATGCGGAATCGCCACGTGGACCGCCTCGGCCTCGTAGCCGCGAAGTCCGTCGAGCGCAGCCGCCGTGGCACCGGCGAGAACCGCGCCCTTTCCGCAGTGCAGGACTGCCGCCCACACCTCCTGCTCATGGCTCGGCGGTCCGGAGTGGGTCACCAGCACGCGCGGACAGCGTCGTTGCCAACGCTTGCTGCGTAGCAGCCAGCGCAGTTCGCCCTCGGTGAGGTACCGGAGGGCCTGGTCGGTGCGGAGGATTCCGCACTGTCGCGCGAGACGCTGCTCGAGCGACTCCGCGATGGCCGGCTGCAGCACGGGCACCAGCGTTCACGGCCGCGACTCGCGAAGCTAGCCGGCTGTGCTCAGCTGTGGATGACCCCACCGGCTGTGGACGACCCCTCTGGCCGTGGACGACCCCCCTCGGCTGTGGACGACCCCTCTGGCTGTGGACGACCCCTTCCGCTGTGGACGACCCCTCTGACAGAAGAAGTCGTCGCGATGGCGACGGGTTCTTCTGCCAAACCGGCGGGAGAAGGGCGGCGTCAGCGGCCAAGTATGGCGGCGTCAGCGGGTAGTGGGTAGCGGGTGTATCCGAACGGTCAGCCGACCGGCGCCGGATCCAGCGCCGGCACCGCTACTGCTTCGTAATCGTCGTCGGTCGTCTCGTCGCGGCCGGCCGGGACGTTGGCCGCCCGGAACGCCAGGGTCAGCACGACGAGCACGGCGACGTTGATGACGAAGGCGATGAGCGCGGCGTACGCCGAGAAGTCCAGGCCGAGATAGGTCCAGTGGTAGACCGAGCCGCCGAAGTGCCGGCCGGTCACCGGGTTGACGAGGCTGTAGGCCATCAGCGTGCCGGCGAGCATCCCGGCCGCCCAGCCGGCCAGCAATGCGTAACGGTGCAGCCAGCGGGTGTAGAGGCCGAACACGATGGCCGGGAACGTCTGCAGGATCCAGATGCCGCCCAGGAGCTGAAGGTCCAGCGCGTACTGCGTGCTGATGAACAGCACGAAGGCGAGCGCACCGACCTTGACCAGCAGCGAGACGAGCTGCGCGACCTTCGCCTCCTCGGCCGGCCGGGCGTCGCGCCGGAAGTACGCAACGTAGACATTGCGGGTGAAGAGGTTGGCCGCGGCGATGGACATGATCGCGGCAGGCACCAGAGCGCCGATCGCGATCGCGGCGAAGGCGATGCCGCGGAACCAGTGCGGGAACAACGCGTTGAACAGGTACGGGACGGCGAGGTTGTTGCCGCCCTTCGGCACCCCCACGTTGGCCGCCAGGGCCATGAAGCCGAGCAGCGCGATCAGGCCGAGCAGGAACGAGTACGCCGGCAGGATCGCGGCGTTGCGGCGTACGACGTTGCGGTTCTTTGTCGCGAGCACCGCCGTGATCGAGTGCGGGTACATGAAGAGTGCGAGTGCCGAGCCGAGCGCCAGGGTGGCGTAGGGCGCATAGCCGGCGCTGCCCGGGATGAGGGCCGCGTTGGCCTGCGGCGGCTTCTTGGCGATCGCCGCCTCCGCCGCGTCGAAAATCTTCGTGAAGCCGCCCAGCTTGTACGGAATGTAGATCATCGCCACGATGATCACGAGATAGATCAGGCCGTCCTTGACGAACGCGATCAGTGCCGGCGCGCGAAGCCCGCTGAGGTAGGTGAACGCAGCCAGCACCGCAAACGCGATGATCAGCGGCAGATCGCGCGCGATACCGGTGCCCTTGATCCCCATGGCCTCGAGCGTGACCTGGATGCCGACAAGCTGAAGGGCGATGTAGGGCATCGTGGCGAGGATGCCGGTGAGCGCCACGGCGAGCGCGAGGGCCTTGGAGTCGAACCGGCCGCGGACGAAGTCGGCCGGGGTCACGTAGCCGTGCCGATGAGCGACCGACCACAGCCGGGGCGCGAAGATGAACACGAGCGGGTACACGATGATCGTGTACGGCAGGGCGAAGAAGCCAACTGCCCCGGCGCCGTAGACGAGAGCAGGGACGGCCACGAACGTGTACGCCGTGTAGAGGTCGCCACCGAGCAGGAACCACGTCACGAACGTGCCGAACGAGCGGCCGCCGAGACCCCACTCGTCGAGGTTGGCGAGGTTCTCTCCCCGCCGCCACCGCGCGGCGGCGAAGCCGATCACGGTGACAATGAGGAAGAGAATGATGTAGATCGTCAGGGCGATGCCGTCGACGCCCTGCGGCGCGCCGATCATCGATCCGCCGCCACGGAGCCATC
Source organism: Mycobacteriales bacterium (assembly GCA_038232055.1). GTDB lineage: Bacteria > Actinomycetota > Actinomycetes > JADGOV01 > JADGOV01 > JBBSIN01. Next base: position 14,591 of record JBBSIN010000046.1, on the reverse strand, counting down.
CCGACCGGCCGACGGGCGCTGCCTACCCGGCGAAACCGGCCCGGCGCGGCCGGAGTTCGGGGCGTCGCTTTGGGTCGTCAGCACATAGACGATCGCGGTGAGCGCCACGCCGAAGATGACCCAGAGGAATTGCCACCAGTAGAAGAAGGGGAAGCCGAAGAGCCGCGGCTCCTTTTTCGCGTAGAACGGCAGCCATAGCGTCCCGACGTAGGGCGGGAGCAGCAGGACGTACCACCAGCGGTTCTTCACCCGGCTGGTGCGGGTAGCCGGGTCGATGGGCGCCGCCATGGCAAAACCTCCCTAGAGGTCCCGTGAGCCGACCGTATGAAAGCACGTCCGGCGTTGTCCGTCGAGACCGCCGCGCCCGGAGGACACGGACCGCTGGTCACGGAGCCCAGCTCGTGTCGGGACAGGTCCATGGTCCTGACCGCCTGGAGCTGGCCGCCTGGTCCTGGCCGCCTGGTCCTGGCCGCCTGGTCCTGGCCGCCTGGTGCCGGCCTCCTAGGCCCGCCGCGGCTATCCGGTATCGGGCCAGGCGTCCTCGTCGTCGGGCGCGACCCGGTAGTGGTGGCCGGTGGGAGCGGTCCACGTGAAGTGGCCGGGAGTGGGCTGCTCGAGCTTCCAGCCGCCGAGGGTCTTGAGGCGGTGATGGTGGCGGCACAGCGCCCCGAGGTTGCAGGCACAGGTCGGACCGACGGGGTAGGGCGTGGTGTGGTCCATGTCACAGCGGTGCGCAGGTTGGCGACATCCCGGGAAGCGACAGGTTCGGTCGCGGAGGATGACGTGCCGGGCGGTCGTCGCCGGCACCGAGTAGCCGGGGTCATGCTCGTGTTGGCAGGGCGGCTTGGGCGCTGGGGTGGCGGGCACCACTCGGCAGTGCGGGTCGTCGATGAGGCGTGCGGCCACGTTGTCGGTCACGGGCCCGGCGCCAAGCAGCTCGGCGGGCTGCCCTGGCGTTGTGAGCAGCACCAGACCGGGTGACCCGAACCGGGTGCTGGGCAGCTCGGGGTGGTCGAGGATGGCGTTGGCGACGTGGGTGCAGGCGTCGAAGCGGCGTTGGTCCAGGCTGCCGCTGGCCAACTCGAGGGTGCGAGCGACCGCGTCGACGGCGGCGTGCAGCCGAAGCACGTCGTGGGTGGGTCCGCGAACGGCGAAGGTGCTGGCGCCGGTGCCGTCGTGAGTCAGCCAGGTGCATCGGTCCTCGGCGGCGACCTGGGCCTGCTCCACCATGGTCACCGGTGCCAGTGCGTGCACCGCGCGGGTGAGCGAGCGGTCGAGCTGGGCACGGGTCTGCTGGCCGGCGTGGGGTAGCACGCGGTCCTCCACAGCGCGAGCGGTGGCCTCCTCGAGACTCATGGTGGCCTCGGCGATGACCTGCGCCCTGGGGAGGTCCAGCGTGCCGGCGCGAAGGGCGGCCTTGGTGCCGGGAAGGTGCTCCAGGCCGAGCGCGGTCGATTGCAGCCGGTCCGCGCTCCACCCCGACAGGGTCAGCGCGGCGGCCAGTTGGGCAGCGGCGAACTCGTCCACCGTGTCGGTGCGGCGGTCGTGGTCGTCGCGATAGGCCAGCTCGGTGACGGCGTCGAGCTGCAGAGCCTGCACCCAGGCGAGAAGCCGGTGCGTGGCGCGGAGGTAGTTGACCAGGGCGTCTCCGTCGAGGCGAGTGACGTCGGCCACAGCCAACTTTGCAGCCAGCGCCGGGTCGGGCTCACCTTCGAACATGTGTTCGATACTATGCCACGCTGTGACAGAAACCAGCTCGACTAGTCGGCCTGGGGACAACTAACCCCAACTCGACTCGGGCTAGGCGCGGACGCCCACCCGGGTACGCCGCTTCAGTGCGCGGCGCTCATCTTCGGACAGGCCTCCCCATACGCCGGAGTCCTGGCCGCTCTCCATCGCCCACGCCAGGCACTCGTCTCGGACGTCGCAGCGCCGACAGACCGACTTGGCATCCTCGATCTGCAGCACGGCCGGACCGGTCGTGCCGATCGGAAAGAATAGTTCGGGGTCCTCGTCACGGCAGGCTGCCCGGTGGCGCCAGTCCATGCGGTCCTCCTTCGTCTCCCGAGCGAAGGGGTCAGCCGTCGCTCGCGTGGTACGTCCTATATGGGGGCCGCGTCGCGGCGGGGAAGATTTGTGAATCCGTTCACTAGCAGGGCCAAAGAACCAACGGAAAAGCCAGCCCTATCTGCCGGCTCCACCAGCTGCTCAAGGCTTGTTCGCCCGTCTGGCTCCACCCTTACAGCCTGACGCGGTGCTGGCAAGAGCCGCGACGTAGTGTGTCGCGACTCACACCCATTCGTCACTTGAGCGGAAGTGTGCCGGTATCCGCGCCGTGCCGGTATCCGCGCCGCCGGATCAGGCGATAACCGTCAGCGCGTCCGGAACGGAGCGAAAACGTACGCTCTTTCGCTCGCCGACGTAGTCGCCGTCGACCTGCACCGCGACCGGGCGATCTGCGGTCAGCGTCAGCTCGGCGGCATCGGACACCGTCACGACTGACCTGCCACGTGGCGGAGCGGCGCCTCGCATGGTCATCCGGCGTACGACGCGCAGTGCGGTGAGCGTTCGGATCCGACGGAGGGCGAGCAACTCCAGACCGGTGTGGAACGAGGCCCGAGGTGTCGGCTGGACCGGCCTGGCGCCGACGTACGTCCACGGCGTGGAGTTCGAAACGATGCCGAGGAAGAGATCGTCCACGGGCTCGCCGCCCGGCCATGACAGGCGCAAGGCTGGGTGCCGGCGGTCGGTGCCGGTGAAGAATGTGCGGACCGCGGTCCGCACATAGAGCATCGGTGTACCGTTTGCCCCGCTACCACGGCGGCGCTCGACCTCTCGAACGACCTCGGCGTCGAGCCCCATGCCCGCGCAGAACGTGAACCATCGGTCGTCGGTGCGGCCGAGGCCGAGCGTTCGGCGGCGTCCCTCGCGGAGCGCATCGAGAAGCTCCGAGGTCGCCTCGACCGGGTCGCGGGAGAGTCCGAGCGTGCGCGCGAAGACGTTGGTACTGCCACCCGGGACGACGGCGAGCGCCGGGACTCCGGAGCCGGGTCCGTCGGCGAGCAGTCCGTTGACGACCTCGTTGACCGTGCCGTCGCCACCCAACGTGACGACGAGCTCCACCTCGTCGGCAACGGCCTGCCGGGCGAGCTCGACGGCGTGCGCGCGGTGTCGGGTCTCCGCGACGTCCAGTTTGAGGTCACTGCCCAGTGCGCGCACCAGGACGTCGCGTCCCCGAGGTGATGTGGCGGTGGCCATGGGGTTGACGATGAGCAGCGCCCGCACGAGAAGGAGAGTACCGCCGGTAGGGTCGGCGCTCGTGACGCGCGCCACCCGGACTCCGCGCGCCGTCCGGCCCCCGCGCGCCGTCCGACAAGCCTCGGTCGTGACCGCCCTCGAGGCCGCGGCGCTGCTCGTCGTGTGCGCCGTCTACTTCGGCCGTGGGCTGGTTGGGGCACCGGGGGACCGCGCGACCGCGCTGACGGGGGCGGCCATGGGCATTGCGTTCGCCGTGCTTCTCGCGGTGCTGGCCCGTGGGGTCGCCAGCCTGCGGCGGGCAGCGCTCACGCCGGTCATCCTCACGCAGCTGCTGGCGCTGCCGGTCGGCTGGAGCTTCCTGCGGGCCGAGCAGTACGTCGCGGGGGTAGCCGTACTCGGGCCTGCCCTCGCCGTATTCGCGCTGCTTCTCGGCAACCGGCCGGCGCGGGACGCATTTCGCTGACGGACGCGCTGGCCGCGAGCGCGCGTCCAGCCTGCGGCCGCCGAGCGTGCGGCCGCCGCTCTACTCCTCGACGAGCAGTCCCTCACGCAGCTGTGCCAGCGTGCGCGCGAGCAGGCGGGAGACGTGCATCTGCGAGATGCCGAGCTCGCCGGCGATCTGGGACTGCGTCATGTTGCCGAAGAAGCGCAGCAGCAGGATCCGCTTCTCCCGCGCCGGCAACCGCTCGAGGAGCGGCTTGAGCGATTCCCGGTACTCCACGCCCTCCAGTGACTCGTCCGTGATCCCGAGCGTGTCCACGACGGCGTGACTCTCGTCGTCGCCACTGTCCGGTGCATCGAGGGACACGGCGGAGTAGGCGTTCGCCGACTCCAGGCCTTCGAGAACCTCCTCCTCGGTCATCTTGAGATGACCCGCCAGCTCGGCGACCGTCGGCGCTCGGCCGTTGCGCTGTGACAGCTCGCTGGTCGCCTTCGCGAGGGACAGCTTGAGCTCCTGCAGCCGGCGCGGGACCCGGATGGCCCAACCCTTGTCACGGAAGTGCCGCTTGATCTCGCCGACGATCGTCGGCGTCGCGTACGTCGAGAACTCCACCCCTCGCTCCAGGTCGAAACGGTCGACCGCCTTGATAAGGCCGATGGTCGCGACCTGAACGAGGTCGTCGAGCGGCTCACCCCGGTTGCGGAAGCGACGAGCGAGATATTCCACCAGCGGCAGATGCATCTCCACGAGACCGTCGCGCACGCGGGCTCGAGCCGGGTCGGCGTCGGACTGGCTCGCGAGCGAAGCGAAGAGCTCGCGCGCCTTCGCGCGGTCATGTCCGGTCCGCGCCTCATCGGGGGTCGGTGCCAACCGGGCCAGCGGAATGGTGGGCTCGGTCACGCCTGCACCATCCGAGCCTTCCGCAGCACGATGGACACCCGTTGGTCCGCGTCGACCGAGCTGTCGACCTCTCCGGCGAGAGCGGACAGCACCGTCCAAGCGAACGTGTCGCGGGCCGGCTCGACGCCGTTCTCTGTCAGTGCGCTGATCCGTACCTGTATCGACGTGCCGAGCAGCTCGAACTCGCACTGCAGATCGGCCCCCGGCACCGTCGTGGCCAGCAGCAGAGCGCACGCCTCGTCGACCGCGATGCGCAGGTCCTCGATGTCGTCGAGCGTGAAGTCCAGCCGGGCGGCGAGTGCGGCGGTCGCCGTACGGAGAACCGACAGGTACGCCCCCTCGGCCGGCAAAGTGATCAACACCACGTCGCGCACGGCCGTCTTCGGCGTCTCCGTCAACGAGTGCTCCCCATGGCCGCCGCCTGCAATCTCGACGGGAGCCGGGATTGGCCTCTCCGTCGAGCGAAGGAGTCAGCGTACCGCGCCGTCGGGGAGGTGCGACTACCGCCGATTTCCTCCCGCGAGCGCGGGCAGCGCTGCCCCGGCGATCCGCCACACCGACCACTCGTCCATCGGGGCCGCGCCCAGTGAGCGATAGAAATCGATAGCGGGAGCGTTCCAGTCGAGGACCGACCACTCCAGCCGTTGGTAGCCGCGGTCGACCGCGACCGCGGCGAGTTCGGCGAGCAGTGCCCGGCCGTAGCCGTGGCCGCGGAAGCCGGGTCGGACGTAGAGGTCCTCGAGGTAGATGCCATGCCGGCCGGTCCAGGTCGAGAAGTTGACGAACCACAGGGCGAACCCGGCGATGGCGTCCTCGTGCTCAGCCACGTGCGCGAAGACTTTCGGTTCGGGCCCGAACAGCGCCGTGCGGAAACGATCCTCGTCCGAGTCGACCAAGTGGGCGGCGCGCTCGTACTCGGCGAGCTCGCGCACCATGGCGACGACCTCCGGAACGTCTTCCGGGCGGGCCTGGCGAATCCCCGGCGGACCGCTATCCATCACCTTCTCCCAGCCCCTCCGACCGAGCCCAGCCCGGCGCGCGGTCTCCTGCTACGGCACCGGGACGGACCGGCGATCTCCTCCAACGGCACCAGAGCCGGCCCGAGAACGGGGTAACGGCGCTGGGGCATACCAGCGTTGCGACGTACGCCGCTCAGACGGCCTGCTTGGTCTCCCAGAAGATCTTCGCGATCTCGTCGATCTTGTCCAGCAGCTGCTGGCCGGTTTTCGGGTCGACCGAGCCCTTGGTCCCCGAGGCGCCGGCGAGCTTCGTCGCCTCGTTGAACAGCTCGTGCAGGTGGGGGTACTTCTCGAAGTGCGGCGGCTTGAAGTAGTCGGTCCAGAGGACCCAGAGGTGGTGCTTGACCAGGTCGGCGCGCTGCTCCTTGATGAACAGCGCCCGCGTCCGGTAGTCCGGGTCGTCGTTACCCTGGTATTTCTCCTGGAGGGCCTTCACCGACTCGGCCTCGATACGGGCCTGTGCGGGGTCATAGACGCCGCAGGGCAGGTCGCAGTGCGCCGACACGGTCCTCGATGGCGTCAGCAGTCGACGGAGAAGTGTCATCGGAACTCCCTTCCTCGGTGGACAGGACCGAGACTATCCGCCGTGGGAACGAGCTTCCGATGGGGGCGGGCAGCGGTCACCGGACGGTCGATGGTGCCGCATCTGCTGCCCGGAGACCTCGTCGTCGTTCGCTATGGGGTGGCCGTCCGGGTCGGGGACGTCGCTGTGGTGGCCCTGCCCGGACGGCCGGTCGGCGTCAAGCGCCTGGCGCGTCGTACGCCGGGAGGCTGGGAGGTGGCGGGTGACAACCCCGAGGAGTCGACCGACAGCCGAGCCTTCGGTCCGGTCCCCGACGCAGCGATCCTCGGCCGCGTCGTCTGGCGCTACTGGCCGCTCGTCCGCAGGGACTCGTAAAAGGCGAGGCAGTCGTCGTACGACGGCAGCGCCCCGTCGCTGGCGGCCTCGGCGAGCGTCGGTGCGGCGGCGTCCTTCCGTGATAGCAAGGGTTCCATGTCAGTGGGCCACGGCAGCGCGAGGTCGGGGTCGAGTGGGTGAATGGCGTGCTCGCGGGCCGGTGCGTAGGGCGTGGAGCACAGGTAGGTCAAGGACGCGCCGTCGGTGAGGGCGAGAAACGCGTGGCCGAGACCCTCGGCGACGTAGACCGTGCGCCGGTCCTTGTCGTCGAGGACGACACTGTCGTGCGAGGCGTACGTCGGCGAGCCGACGCGGATGTCGACGACCACGTCGAGCACCGCGCCATACGCGCAGTAGACGTACTTGGCCTGGCTCGGCGGGACATCGGCGTAGTGGATCCCGCGCAGAGTGCCGCGGCGGGACACCGAGTTGTTCGCCTGCGCCAGGGACAAGGGGTGCCCTACCGCGTAGGCGAGCGCCTCAGTGGTGAACCACTCGAGGAACACGCCGCGCTCATCGGGAAACTGGCGGGGGGTAAAGGCCCATGCGCCCTCGACGGCAAGCGGTCGTACGTCCACGGGAAGCGACCCTAGACCGCGCGCCGCGAGACCCTCCGCCGAGGCCGGCGCGGCCTACAGCACCTTGGACAGAAAGGCTTTCGTGCGGTCCTGCTGAGGGTTGGCGAGTACGGCGCGCGGGTCGCCGGCCTCGACCACCACCCCGTCGTCCATGAAGACGAGCGTGTCGCCGACCTCGCGGGCGAAACCCATCTCGTGGGTCACGACGACCATCGTCATGCCGGTACGGGCGAGGTCGCGCATGACGTCGAGGACCTCCCCGACCAGCTCCGGGTCGAGGGCCGACGTCGGCTCGTCGAAGAGCATGAGTTTCGGATTCATCGCCAACGCCCGCGCGATCGCGACCCGCTGCTGCTGGCCGCCGGAGAGCTGGTTCGGATAGGCGTCGACCTTGTCGGCGAGGCCGACCCGGTCCAGGAGCACACGGGCGCTCTTCGCGGCGGTTCCCTTCGGTGTTCCCTTGACCCGGATGGGCGCCTCGGTGACGTTCTCCAGGGCGGTGCGATGCGGGAACAGATTGAAGCGCTGGAAGACCATCCCGATCTCGGCGCGCTTGCGGGCCACCTCCTTCTCGCGCAGCTCGTGCAGCTTGCTGCCGTGCTGGCGGTAGCCGACGAGCTCTCCGTCGACGTACAGCTTGCCGGAGTCGATCTTGTCGAGATGGTTGATGCAGCGCAGGAACGTCGACTTGCCCGACCCGGAGGGGCCGAGCAGGCACATGACCTGTCCCGGGGACACCTCGAGGTCGATGCCCTTGAGCACCTCGAGGCGGCCGAAGGACTTGTGCACGGCCTCGGCGCGCACCATCGGAGCGCTCACCGTGCCGCCCCGCCACCGAAGACGAGCCATCGCCGGCCGGTTGGCGCGCTGCGGGTACCGCGCGAGAAGCGCCGTTCCAGGAAGTACTGAGCGACCATGAGCACGCTGGTCATGGCGAGGTACCACAGGCACGCCGCGACGAGCATCGGGAAGGGCCGGAAGGTCCGGTTGCCGACCGCCTGCAGCTGGAAGAAGAGCTCGTTCGTAACCGGGACGAACGCGACCAGGGACGTGTCCTTGAGCATCGCGATGGTCTCGTTGCCGGTCGGCGGCACGATGACGCGCATCGCCTGCGGCAGGATGACCCGGCGCATGGTCAGCCCGCGACGCATGCCGAGGGCTTGCGCCGCCTCCTCCTGCCCGCGGTCGATCGACGCGATACCCCCGCGCACGATCTCGGCCATGTACGCCGCCTCCGACAGGGCGAGACCGAGCAGCCCGGCCATGAAACCGGTGAGGATCGTGCGAGCGTTGACACCGAACAAGCGCCCGTTGATGTCGACACCGAGCAGGCCGGCGAGCTGCCGGTCGAAGGGCAGGCCGAACTCGTAGCGGGCGTAGAGGATCCCGAGGTTCCCGAACAGGACAAGGAGCACGACGCGCGGCACTGCTCGGAAGAACCAGGTGTAGACCCACGAGGTCGCCGACAGGATCGGGTTGGCGGAGAGCCGCATGATCGCGACGACGATGCCGAGAGTCACGCCGATGACCATCGCAAGGACGGTGAGGACGATGGACGTGCGCGCCCCGTTGACCACCGATGGCCGCAAGGCGTTTTGGACCAGGAAGCTCCACTGGAACGCCTCGTTCGTGACCAGCATGTGCGCGAACATGGCGACGAGCAGGAGGACGATCGCCGCCGCGACCCAGCGACCGGGATGGCGAACGGGTACGACGGCGACCTCGTCGGACCGAACCCGGGTCGCCTCCGCGGAGCTGGCCATCTCCGACTACGGGTTGACGGCAGGGGCGGGGATGGCGCCCTGGGTGACCCCCCACTTCTGGAGGACCTTTTGGTAGGTGCCGTCGGCGAGAAGTGCCTTCAGCGCATCTGCCAGGGCTTGCGCGAAGTCGGCCTGCTGCTTCTTGACGACGTACCCATACGGAGCGGAGTCGTAGATCTCGCCGAGCGTTTCGAGGGCGCCCCCGGACTGCTTGGCGGCGTACGCGGCGACCGGTGAGTCGGCGAGCATCGCGTCGTCCTTGCCCGACGCGACGGACGACGTCGCCTGGTCCTGCCCCTGGTACTGGTCCACCTGGATGGCTGGCTTGCCGCCGGCCTTGCACTTCTTCGTGCGGGCGGCGAGGTCGTCGACCTGGACTGTTGCCTGCTGTACGGCGATCCGCTTGCCACAGGCGTTGGCGATGTCGATACCGGCGGGGTTGCCCTTCTTCGTCGCCCACTGGGTGCCGGCGCTGAAGTAGCTGACCATGTTGGCCTGCTGCTTGCGCTGCGGGTTGATCGTGAACGAGGAGACGCCGATCTCGTACTTTCCGGACGAGACGCCGGTGATGATGGAGTTGAACGGCGCCGGCTGGAACTTCGCCTTGAGCCCCAGCTTGCCGGCGACCGCATTGAAGAGGTCGACGTCGAAGCCGATGACCGTCTTTCCGTCCGTGTCGAGGAACTCGCTCGGGGCGTACGTCGCGTCGGTGCCGACCGTGATCACCCCGTCGGTCTTGATGTCGGCCGGCACCTTGGTGGCCAGTCCGCTGTCCTGGCTGGCCGGCGGCGTGCTGCTGGAACCGAGCGCCTCGCCCGTCGAGCCGCCGCCGCAGCCGGCGAGGAGCAGCGATGCCCCGACGAGCGTGGATCCCGCAGCCAGCCGGTAACGGCGCGTGGAGTGCTTGTGCACGGATGCCTCCGGTATGGAAATGTCGATGCGCGCCACTATGCCAGCCCCCGCGTATGCCAGCCCCCGCGCCGGCCGCCATGATGTGACAGCATCAACGCCCCGTCGGGAGGAGGGTGTCGATGGCCGCCGAGCCGCGGTCGCCCGTGGCGCCGGAGGACGACGTCTTCGCCCTGCACCGCGGCGGCAAGATCGAGATCAACGCCACGGTGCCGTTGCGCAACCGGCACGACCTCTCACTGGCCTACACGCCCGGCGTCGCCGAGGTCTGCACCGCGATCGCCATGGACCCGGCGCTGGTCTACGAATACACGTGGAAATCCTCCACGGTGGCGGTGGTGACCGACGGCAGCGCCGTACTCGGGCTCGGCGACATCGGGCCGGAGGCTGCGCTACCGGTCATGGAGGGCAAGGCGCTCCTCTTCAAGAACTTTGGCGGCGTGGACGCCGTCCCGATCTGCTTGGACTGTCGGGACGTCGACGACCTCGTCGACACGGTCGTTCGCCTCGCCCCCGGTTTCGGCGGCATCAACCTCGAAGACATCAGCGCCCCGCGCTGCTTCGAGATCGAGCAGCGGGTCCAGGACCGCGTCGACATCCCGGTGTTCCACGACGACCAGCACGGCACGGCGATCGTCGTCCTCGCCGCCTTACGAAACGCCGCCCGGGTGACCGGCCGTGAACTCGGCGACCTTTCTGTGGTCGTCTCCGGAGCCGGGGCGGCGGGGGTGGCGGTAACCCGGATCCTGCTGTCCGCGGGCATCGGGGACATCGCCGTCGCGGACAGCCGCGGCATCCTGCATCCCGGCCGGTCCGGGCTCAACGAGGTCAAGCGCCGGCTCTCCGACAGCACCAACGCGGCACGCCACAGCGGGACGCTGGAGGAGGCATTGGCCGGTGCCGACGTCTTCATCGGCGTCTCGGCCGGGCGCATCTCCGAGGAGGCGGTCGCGTCGATGGCGACCAACTCCATCATTTTCGCGCTCGCCAACCCGGACCCCGAGGTCGACCCGGTTGTTGCCCATCGGCACGCCGCGGTCGTCGCGACCGGCCGCAGCGACGTGCCGAACCAGATCAACAACGTGCTGGCGTTTCCCGGCGTCTTCCGTGGCGCTCTCGACGCCCGCGCGTCCACCATCACCGAGCGCATGAAGCTCGACGCGGCCGTCGCGATCGCCGCCGTGGTCGGGAGCGACCTGTCGCCGACGAACGTCGTCCCGAGCCCGTTCGACGTTCGGGTGGCGGCGGCCGTCTCGGCGGCCGTCTCGGCGGCCGCCCGACGGGACGGCGTCGCGCGTACCTGACCGCGGCTGGGGCCGTCCGACGCCGGAAGCCCCGCGTTAGGGTCGGACGCATGCTCGCCGTGACCGCCGCCCGCATCTGCGCAGACGATCCGCTCTCGGGGCTGGAGATCGGCGACCGACCGGATCCCACGGCACCCGACGGCTGGACGACCGTCACCGTGCAGGCAGCAGCGCTCAACCATCACGACCTGTGGACGTTGCGCGGCGTCGGCATCAAGCCCGAGCAGCTGCCGATCGTGCTTGGTTGCGACGCGGCAGGACTCGACGAGGACGGCAACGAGGTCGTCGTGCACGCGGTGGTCGCGGACCCGAGCGTCGGTGACGAGACGATGGATCCCCGCCGCTCGCTGTTGTCCGAAAAGCACGACGGCACCTTCGCCGAGCGGGTCGTCGTACCGCGGCGAAACCTCGTGCCGAAGCCGGCATCGCTCTCCTTCGAGGAGGCGGCCTGCGTGCCGACGGCCTGGCTGACGGCGTACCGGATGCTGTTCGTGCGCTCGAACCTGCGGCCGGGACAGCGGGTCCTCGTGCAGGGCGCGGGTGGTGGCGTCGCGAGCGCGGCGATCGCGCTCGGCCGGGCGGCCGGCTTTGTCGTCTGGGCGACGAGCCGGAGTGACAAGAAGCGCGAGCGAGCGCTCGACCTCGGTGCGCACGAGGTCTTCGAGTCCGGGGCTCGGCTGCCGGCGCGAGTTGACGCGGTGCTCGAGACGGTGGGCGAGGCGACGTGGGACCACTCACTCAAGTCGCTGCGGCCGGGTGGCACGCTCGTGGTCGCCGGCGCGACGAGCGGCTTCAACCCGCCGGCTCAGCTCAACCGAGTGTTCTTCCTCCAGCTGTCGGTGGTCGGCTCGACGATGGGGACTCGGACGGAGCTCGAGCAGCTGCTGTCCTTTCTCGACGCGAGTGGCGTGCGGCCAGTTGTCGACTCGGTGCGGCCGCTGGCCGACGCGCGTGCGGGCTTCGCATCGATGGCCGCCGGCGACGTCTTCGGGAAGGTCGTCTTCACGGTCTGATCGGCGAACCGGGCCAGCTCGCGGTGCCGGCCCTCACTCGTCGTCGTCGAGACGCGCGAGCCAGGTGGCCAACCGCTCGGTCGGCACCTCGAACTCCGGGTTGAGGTCCACGAAGTCGCGCAACCGCTCGGCGAGCCAAGCCACCGTCACGCTCTCCTCGCCCCGGCGATCGGCAAGCTCCTCGATGCCACGGTCGGTGAAGTACATGCCGCTACCCGTACACGGCGTCGAGAAGTGCCTTCTGCTCCGCGTCGTGCCGCACCTGTGAGCCCGCGGCCGGTGACGCGCTGGCCGGCCTGGAGATCCGGCGCAGCGTCCGGCCGTCGAGGTGCTCGGACAAGTTGAGCGCCATGAACGGCCATGCGCCCATCTGCGCCGGTTCCTCCTGCACCCAGACCAGGTCGGCGTCGGGGTAGTCGGCGATCGCCTCGACGATCTCGTCGGTGGGCAGCGGGTAGAGCTGCTCGACGCGAAGGATCGCCGTGTCGGTTGCCTCGCGTTTGGTGCGTGCCGCCGCGAGGTCGTAGTAAACCTTGCCGGTGCACAGCACGACCCGGCGTACGGACCGGCCGGCTGCCGGGTCCGGGAGAACCGGCTGGAAGCTGCCGTTGGTGAAGTCGCGCGTCGACGAGGCGGCCGCCTTGAGCCGCAGCATTGACTTCGGGGTGAAGACGATAAGCGGTTTGCGGGTGGGCGAGAGGGCCTGCCGGCGCAGCAGGTGGAAGTAGCTCGCCGGGGTCGAGGGGTAGGCGACCCGCATGTTGTCCTCGGCGCAGAGCGAGAGGTAACGCTCGATGCGGGCGGAGGAGTGATCGGGCCCCTGGCCCTCGTAACCGTGCGGAAGCAGGAGTACGACGGAGGACCGCTGTCCCCACTTCTCCTCGCCGGCCGAAATGAACTCGTCGACGATGGATTGCGCCCCGTCGGCGAAGTCGCCGAACTGCGCCTCCCACAACACGAGCGCGTCCGGCCGCGCCACCGAGTAGCCGTACTCGAAGCCCATCGCCGCAAACTCGGAGAGTAGGGAGTCGTAGACGTAGAACGGCGCCTGGTCGTCGGAGAGGTGTGCCAGCGGGGTGTGCTCCACTCCGGTCTTGCGGTCGACCACGATCGCATGCCGGTGCCCGAACGTGCCGCGCCGGCTGTCCTGCCCGGCCAGGCGCACCGGCCGTCCGGCCAGCAGCAGTGAGCCGAAGGCGATCGCCTCGCCCATCGCCCAATCGACCGTGTCGTCGTCGACGATTCCGGCCCGCTTCTGCAGCTGGGGCTGGAGCCGCTTGTGGACCGTGAAGCCCGCCGGCAGGTCGATCTGCGCCTCGGCGATCCCCTTGACGACCTCGAGCGGTACGCCGGTCTCGACGTCACCGGCGTCGTCCGGTAGCGCGGACGGCCCGTCCTCGACGCGTGCCTTCGTGGTGTCCCGGGTCTCGGCGAACACCCGCTCGAGCTGCCCCTGGTAGTCGCGCAGCGCTGACTCGGCCTCCTCGAGGGTGATGTCGCCGCGACCGATGAGCGACTCGGTGTAGAGCTTGCGCACCGAGCGCTTGACGTCGATGAGGTCGTACATGACGGGCTGGGTGAACGACGGCTCGTCGACCTCGGAGTGGCCCCGTCGGCGGTAGCAGACCATGTCTATGACGACGTCCTTGCGGAACGCCTGCCGGAACTCGTACGCCAGCCGCGACACCCGCACGCAGGCTTCCGGGTCGTCACCGTTGACGTGAAAGATCGGCGCCTGGATCATGCGGGCGACGTCGGTCGCGTAGACACTCGACCGGGCCGAGGCCGGCGAGGTGGTGAAGCCGACCTGGTTGTTCACGACCACGTGAACAGTTCCCCCGGTTCGGTATCCGCGCAGCTGGGAGAGGTTGAGGGTCTCCGCGACAACACCCTGGCCGGCGAACGCGGCGTCACCGTGCAGCATGACCGGCAGCACCGTGAAGCCGTCCTCGCCGCGGTTGATCAGGTCCTGCTTCGCCCGGACGACGCCTTCGAGCACGGGGTCGACGGCCTCGAGGTGGCTCGGATTGGAGGTGAGGGACACCGGAACGGTCTCGCCGTCGTGCGCCGTGTAGCGGCCCTCGTCGCCGAGGTGGTACTTCACGTCGCCCGAGCCGTGCGCCGTCCGCGGGTCGACGTTGCCTTCGAACTCCTGGAAGATCTGCGTGTAGGACTTGCCGACGATGTTGGCCAGCACGTTGAGTCGCCCCCGATGGGGCATGCCGATGACGACCTCATCCATGTCGTCATGCGCCGCTTTGGCGAGAATCGCGTCCAGGAGCGGGATTAGCGTCTCGCCGCCCTCGAGCGAGAAGCGCTTCTGCCCGACGTACTGGGTCGGCAGGAACGTCTCGAAGGCCTCGGCCTGGTTGAGCTTCCCGAGGATGCGCAACTGCTCCTCGCGGTGGGGCTTCGTGTGCGGCACCTCGACGTGACCCTGGAGCCAGCGGCGCTGCTCCGGGTCTTGGATGTGCATGTACTCGATGCCGACCGTGCGGCAGTAGGTG
>JBBSIN010000045.1:0-20281 GCA_038232055.1 Mycobacteriales bacterium | reverse complement strand
CGCCGTACGAACGGAGCTTCATCGCTGAAAGTGCCGCAAAGGTGCGGGCCGCCGGCATCGACGTCTTCGTGCCGCACGAGCAATCCCTGCCCGAGGTCGTGACGGCGAAGGCGGTGTTCGACAAGGACGGCGAAGGCCTGTTTCCGGCCAACGCGGTGCTGGCGCTGCTGGACGGACCCGTCATTGACGACGGCACCGCCTGCGAGATCGGCCTGTTCTACGGCCTCAAACGCGCTGGCGCCGCCGACAAGCTGGGCATCGTCGGCCTGCTCACCGACTCGCGCTCCATCCCGTCCAAGGGTCGGGTGCTGGAGGGCAAGGGCCTCAACCTGTACGTACAGGGCTGCATCGAGGAGATCGGCACCATCGTCACGACCGTCGAGGAGGCCATCGAGATCCTCCTGCGGTGGGACAGCGAGCTTCGATGACCGGCGATCGCGCCCCGAGCATCGTGGTGGTCGGCAGCACGATGATGGACATGATCTCCTACCTGCCCCGGCTGCCGGCCGCCGGCGAGACCCTGGTCGGCGAGCGGTTCTCGCTGGGCTTCGGCGGCAAGGGTGCCAACCAGGCGGTCATGGCTCGTCGGCTGGGCGCGGAGGTCGCCATGGTCAACTGCCTGGGGACCGACGTGTTCGGCGACCTGACGCTGGAGAACTTCGCCCGGGAGGGCATCGACGTCGAGCACGTTATCCGCGCCGAGGGCAGCAGCGGGATCGCCGCCATCTGGGTGGAGCCCGACGGCACGAACCGGATCGGCATCGTGCCGGGGGCCAACGACGCCATGACGCCCCAGCAAGCCGAGACCGCGGTGACGACATCGGCCGGCGTCGACGTCGTACTGGCGCAGTTCGAGGTGCCGCAACCGGTCACCGCGGCCGCCTTCACGGCGGCTAGCGCCCGAGGTGTTCCCACCGTCCTCAACCCGGCGCCGGCCGCTGACGTGCTGCCGGAGCTGCTCGCGGTCACCGACTGGCTGGTGCCCAACGAGGTGGAGTTCCGCCACCTGGCGGGAGCGGCTGGGCCGGCCGAGGACGGGCGGGCGACGGACGAGGACATTCGCCGAGTGGCGCAGCACCTCTCGGTGCGCCTGCTCGTCACCCTGGGCGAGGAGGGCGTGGCCATCTGCGGCGCGGACGGCACCGTCACCCGGGTCGGCGCGCCGGCGGTGAACGCGGTCGACACGACGGGAGCCGGCGACGCGTTCGTCGGCGCGTTCGCCTACGGGCTGGGCGCCGGCATGGACGAGGTGGCCGCGGCCCGGCTCGGCTGTGGCTGTGCCGCCGCGAGCGTCACCCTTGCCGGGACGCAGACCTCCTTTCCCGCCGGCGCGGCGCTCGAGGCGGCCCGGCGCTGGGCGGCCGACGGCCCGACGCCCTCGACTGGCTTCCCGTCGCCGCCGTTACGATCAGGGCGATGACGCGCGACTCCGAGTCAGGGCGGCCCATCCGGCCGGTCTACGGGCCGGATGATCTCGCCGGGTTCGATCCAGCCGAGCGGCTCGGGCAGCCCGGCAGCTTCCCGTTCACCCGGGGCGTCTACCCATCGATGTACACCGGCCGGCCGTGGACCATGCGCCAGTACGCCGGTTTCGGTACGGCGCGCGAGTCCAACGAGCGCTACCACGCGCTGATCGAGAGCGGGACCACCGGGCTCTCTGTCGCATTCGACCTGCCGACGCAGATGGGCTTCGACTCCGACGCGCCGGTCGCGTCCGGCGAGGTCGGGAAGGTCGGTGTCGCGATCGACTCGATCGACGACATGCACCTGCTCTTCGACGGCATCCCGCTCGACCAGGTGTCGACGTCGATGACGATCAACGCACCTGCCGCGCTGCTGCTCCTGCTCTACCAACTCGTCGGCGAGGAACAGGGCGTCGACCCGGCGAAGCTCACCGGCACGACGCAGAACGACGTGCTCAAGGAGTACATCGCCCGGGGCACCTACATCTACCCGCCGCAGCCGTCGCTCCGGCTGGTCACCGACATCTTCCGGTACTGCCGGACCGAGCTGCCCCGGTGGAACACGATCTCGATCTCCGGCTACCACATGGCGGAGGCCGGCGCGTCACCGGCGCAGGAGATCGCGTTCACCCTCGCCAACGGCATCGAGTACGTCCGCGCGGCGCTCTCCGCCGGCATGGACGTCGACGACTTCGCCCCCCGGCTGGCGTTCTTCTTCGTGTCCCGTACGACGCTGCTCGAGGAGGTCGCGAAGTTCCGCGCGGCCCGGCGGATCTGGGCGCACGTCATGCGCGACGAGTTCGGGGCGCGCGACCCGAAGTCGCAGACGCTGCGCTTCCACACCCAGACGGCCGGTGTGCAGCTGACCGCCCAGCAGCCGGAGGTCAACCTCATCCGGGTCACCGTGCAGGCGCTGGCCGCCGTCCTCGGCGGCACGCAGTCGCTGCACACCAACTCCTACGACGAGGCGATCGCGTTGCCGACCGAGAAGGCGGCCCGCCTCGCCGTACGAACCCAGCAGGTGCTTGCCAACGAGACGGACCTGACGGCAACGGTGGACCCCTTCGCCGGGTCCTACGCCATCGAGTCCATGACGGACGACCTCGAGGTCGCTGCCCGCGAGCTGATGGCCAAGGTCGCGGATCAGGGCGGCGCCGTCGCGGCGATCGAGCGAGGGTTCCAGAAGCAGGAGATCGAGAACTCCGCCTACCGCGTCGTTCAGGGCATCGAGAGCGGGGAACGCGTCGTCGTCGGCGTGAATCGCTACGTGCGTCCGGACGACGAGCGCTACGAGCCGATGCGCGTCGATCCGGCGATCGAGAAGCAGCAGGCGGCCCGGCTGGCGCAGCTGCGGGCCGAGCGCGACTCCGACGCGGTTTCGCGGTCGCTCGACGAGCTTCGCAAGGCTGCCGACGGTACCGACAACACGCTGTTCCCCATGCACGACGCCCTGCGGGCCCGCGCCACGGTCGGGGAGGTCTGCGATGCCTTGCGCGAGGTCTGGGGCACCTACCAACCCACCAACTGACATCGACTGGGCGACGCTGCGGGCTGCCGCACGGGCGGCCGCGGACCGGGCCTATGCGCCGTACTCCCGGTTCTCGGTGGGCGCCGCGGGGCTGGTCGACGACGGCCGGGTGGTGGCCGGCTGCAACGTCGAGAACGCGTCGTACGGCGTCGGCCTGTGTGCAGAGTGCGGCCTCGTCGGCGCGCTGCACACGACGGGCGGCGGACGCCTGGTCGCGGTGTCGTGCGTGGCCGGGCCCGACCGCGTCCTGACCATGCCGTGCGGGCGATGTCGGCAGCTCCTGTACGAGGCGGGCGGTGGGGATCTGCTGCTCGACACCGACTCGGGCCCGCGACCGATGCGCGATCTGCTGCCGGACGCGTTCGGGCCCGACGACCTCGACGCGGTGCGCTGATGGACGCCGTCGACGTCATCCGGACCAAGCGCGACGGCGGGACGCTCTCCGACGAGCAGGTCGACTGGGTCGTCGCGGCGTACACCGAAGGCGACGTCGCAGACGAGCAGATGTCGGCGCTGCTCATGGCGATCCTGTTCCACGGCATGGCACCGGCAGAGCTCGGCCGGTGGACGGCCGCAATGCTGGCGAGCGGGGAGCGGATCGACCTGTCCGGGGTCGGCCGGCCCACGGTCGACAAGCACTCGACCGGCGGCGTCGGCGACAAGACGTCGCTGGTGCTGGCCCCGCTGATGGCCGCCTGCGGTGCGGCGATGCCACAGCTTTCCGGACGAGGCCTCGGTCACACCGGGGGCACGCTGGACAAGATGGAGGCGATTCCCGGCTTCCGGGCGGAGCTCGCTCCGGCGGAGATGCTGCGGGTCCTGCGCGAGGTCGGCGCAGTGATCTGCGCGGCCGGCCCCGGCTTGGCCCCAGCCGACCGCAAGCTCTATGCGCTCCGCGACGTCACGGGCACCGTCGAGTCGATTCCGCTCATCGCCAGCTCGATTCTGAGCAAGAAGATCGCGGAGGGCACCGGCGCGCTGGTCCTCGACGTGAAGGTCGGTGCCGGCGCGTTCTTGCCGTCGGTGCCGGCCGCCCGCGAGCTGGCGCACACCATGGTCGAGCTCGGGGCGGCGCACGGCGTGCGGACCGCCGCTCTGCTCACCGCCATGGACACCCCGCTCGGCCGCGCATGCGGCAACGGTGTGGAGGTCCAGGAGGCGGTGGAGGTACTGCGCGGTGGCGGGCCGGCCGACCTCGTCGAGGTGACGCTGTCGCTGGCTCGGGCGATGCTCGGGCTGGTCGGCATCGACACCCACCCGGCCGAGCGGCTGCGCGACGGGTCGGCGTACGACGCCTGGCGGCGGATGGTGCGCGCACAGGGCGGCGATCCCGACGCCGACCTGCCCCGCGCCGCGCACGTTCGCGACGTGGTGGCCGACCGCGACGGCGTACTCACCCGGCTCGACGCCCGAGCGGTGGGCGTCGCCGCGTGGCGCCTCGGGGCTGGGCGCGCGCGCAAGGAGGACCCGGTCTCCCCGGCCGCCGGCGTGGTCTGCCTGCGCAAGCCGGGTGAGGAGGTCACCCGCGGCGACGCCGTGCTGGCGCTGCGCGCCGACGACAGCTCGCGTTTCGACGCGGCCTGCGCTGCCCTGCACGGCGCGATCGAGATCGGCGCGTCGTACGACGCCACCCCGCTCGTCCTGGAGAGAATCGATGCCTGAGCACATTGCGCGACCGACCCGCATCCCCGTCCCGGGCGGCAAGCTCATCGACGAGTACGTCGGCCGGGTTACCTCCGGCACGGCGCAGGCTAGCGTCGCCCGCATGCGGTCGCCGGCCGGCTGGACGGAGCCGGCCCAGCAACCGGAGTTCGACGAGGTGACGCTCGTCCTCGCCGGCGTCGTCCGGGTCGAGTCCGAGGACGGCGTGCTGGAGGTGCGCAGCGGCGAGGCGGTGCTCGTCCGGGCCGGTGAACGCGTGCGTTACTCCACTCCGGAGGGTGCGGAGTACGTCGCCGTCTGCGTGCCGGCGTTCGCCCCCGACCTGGCCCACCGGGCGGAGGCGCACCCGGCGGAGTAGCGCCCTACGGGTTGCGGCCCGGCTGCCCCCGCTGCCCCGGCTCGTCGCGATAGACCACCCACCCGGCCAGGTCGGCCTTCGCCTGGTACATCGCCACGTCGGCCCGCCGGAGCAGCTCCCCGGCGTCCTGGCTGCCGCTCGTAACCGCGATGCCGATGCTCGCCGTCACCGAGCGTTCGTGCTCGTCGATGCGCACTGGCGGCCGGATCGCGGCCACTACCCGCTCGGCGAGTTCGACCGCCTGCGACGCCGCGCCCAGGTCGTGGACGAGCAGGGCGAACTCGTCGCCACCGAAGCGCGCCAGCGTGTCGGACGCGCGGACCGTGTGGCGCAGCCGGCTCCCGATCTCCTTGAGCAGGTCGTCACCCCGAGCATGTCCCAGCGTGTCGTTGACCGACTTGAAGCCGTCCAAGTCCAAGAAGAGCACGGCCACCATGCCCGGGTCGCGGGTCAGTGCCGTGAGCGCCTGGCCGAGCCGGTCGAGAAAGAGCACGCGATTGGGCAGCCCGGTGAGCGCGTCGTGCAGCGCCTGGTGCACCAGCCGCTGCTCGGCGTCCTTGCGGGCGGTGATGTCGACGAGCTGCAGAATGTAGCTGTCCGACTCGCCGCTCGGCGAGGTGGACGCCAGCGCCCACCTCGTCATCCCGTCCGGGCGGACGACGCGCAGCTCCTGGTTGTTGGCCGCCAGGTGCGCCTGGACCAGCCGGCGGAACGCAGCGGCCGCTGCGGGCAGGTCCGCGGGGTGCACGAAGCGATCCATGCTCGCCCCGGTGCAGTCCGCCGCGGAGGTGCCGAGCATGTCGCACAGGGCCGGGTTGACCTCGGCCAGCCGGCCCGCCGCGTCGAGGATGGCCATGCCCACCGGCGCGTACCGGAACGCCGTCACGAAGTGTTCCGCGAGGCGACGGCATCGTTCGAGGGACTGCCGAAGCTCGGCAGGCGTCGGCTCGCTCACTCGGCTCCTCGCCTCGGCTGGGTGGACATTAGACGTAATCGGCGTCCGACGAGGCCGATCTGAAGCTCCGATGATGGACCGATACGTTCCCGTAATGCCGACTCTTGACGAAATCCGCCGAGCGCCGAAGGTGCTGCTGCACGACCACCTCGACGGCGGCCTGCGTCCGGCGACCGTTGCGGAGCTCGCGGCGGAGACCGGGTACGACGACCTGCCGACCACCGACGTTGAGGAGCTCGGGCACTGGTTCCGGGGTGGCGCGGACACCGGCAGCCTGGAGCGATACCTGCAGACGTTTGGGCACACGGTCGGCGTCATGCAGACGCGCGATGCGCTGATCCGGGTCGCCGCCGAATGTGCCGCAGACCTCGCGGCCGACGGCATCGTCTATGCGGAGGTGCGATTCGCCCCGGAGCAGCACGTTGAGCGGGGCCTGCAGCTGCCGGAGATCGTGGAAGCGGTGCTCGAAGGCTTCCGGCTCGGCTCCGTCCAGCCGGACGGGAGCCGTCCCATCACCATGCGCGCACTGCTCACCGCCATGCGTCATGCCGCCCGATCACAGGAGATCGCCGAGCTGGCGGTGCACTACCGCGACGCGGGCGTGGCGGGGTTCGACATCGCCGGCGCCGAAGCCGGCTACCCGCCGAGCCGGCACCTCGACGCCTTTCAGCTGGTGCAGCGGGCCAACGGCCATTACACGATCCACGCGGGCGAGGGGTTCGGGCTCCCGTCGATCTGGGAGGCGTTGCAGTGGTGCAACGCCGACCGCCTGGGGCACGGCGTACGGATCATCGACGACATCACGGTCTCCACGGACGGGGTGGCCACCCTCGGGCCGCTCGCGCAGTTCGTGCGCGACACCCGGGTGCCGTTGGAGATGTGCCCGACCTCCAACGTGCAGACCGGGGCCGCCCGCTCGATCGTCGAGCACCCGATCGGCCTGCTGCGGCGGCTGCTGTTCCGGGTCACGGTCAACACCGACAACCGGCTGATGAGCGGGGTGACGCTCTCCTCGGAGTTTGCCGCGCTGGTCGACGCGTTCGGCTACGACTGGTCGGACATCCGCTGGCTCACCGTCAACGCGATGAAGTCGGCGTTCCTGCCCTTCGACGAGCGGTTGGCGATCATCAACGGCATCCTCAAGCCCTGGTACGCCGACGCCGCATCGCCGTAGCGATCTCCTTCGCCCCCTGCGTGGTGGCTGAACGATCTCCGCAGGCGTCCGCCAGCCACCACCCGCCGAGCGAAGGAGATCGTCGGCGGTGAGCGGGAGATTCGGGCGGGGGTCGGGCCGAGACCGTCAGCTGCCGATCGGGTGCCAGACCGTCTTCGTCTCGAGGAAGGCGAGCAGCCGTTCGAGCCCCGGCTCGGCGGTCCAGTCCGGCTCGGCGTACGGCGGGCGCAGCACCCGCTTGAGGTTGTCGGCCGCGGCACGTTCGAGGTCAGCGACCGATCCGGGCGCCGATCCGGTCAGGTCGATCGCGTTGACGTCCATATGGGCGGCGAGCACGGGCGCCAGCTCTGCCGTCCGCCCGGTGAGGACGTTGACCACGCCGCCGGGCACGTCCGAGGTGGCGAGCACCTCGGCGAGCGTCACAGCGGGGAGTGGGCGCTCCTCCGACGCGACGACGACGACCGTGTTGCCGGTGACGATCGCCGGCGCGACGACGGAGACCAGGCCGAGCAGTGACGACTCCTGCGGGGCGAGCACCGCGACGACGCCGGTCGGCTCCGGGAAGGAGAAGTCGAAGTATGGGCCGGCCACCGGGTTGGTCGAGCCGACGACCTGCGCGACCTTGTCGGCCCAGCCGGCGTACCAGATCCAGCGGTCGACCGCAGCGTCGACCTCGCCGGCCGCCAGCGCGTCGAACTCCGCCCGCCGGCCCTCCAGCATCTCGGCGACGCGGTAGAGGACCTGCCCGCGGTTGTACGCCGTGGCGCCGGACCAGCCGGGAAACGCCTTCCGGGCGGCGACGACGGCGTCGCGGACGTCCTTGCGCGATGCCTGGGCCACGTTCGCGCCCGCGACGAGGTAGGTCCGCCCGGACTCCGATCGCGGGAACGCGCCCCCGACGAAGAGCTTGTACGTCTTGCGCACGTGGAGGCGCGACTCAGCCATCGCGCGACTCAGCCATCGCGCGACTCAGCCATCGAGGTACGCCGCCAGCCCGTGCCGGCCGCCTTCGCGCCCGTACCCCGACTCCTGGTAGCCGCCGAACGGCGACGTCGGGTCGAAGCGGTTGAACGTGTTGGCCCACACCACACCGGCGCGCAGCCGGTCGGCCATCCAGAGGATGCGGCTGCCCTTGTCGGTCCAGACGCCCGCGGAGAGCCCGTACGGCGTGTTGTTCGCCTTCTCGACCGCCTCGGCGGGCGTGCGGAACGTGAGCACCGACAGGACCGGTCCGAAGATCTCCTCGCGGGCGATCCGGTGCGCCTGCGATACGCCGGTGAACAGCGTCGGCGGAAACCAGTAGCCGCGCTCGGGCAGCTCGCACGCCGGTGACCAGCGGGTGGCGCCTTCGGCGTCGCCCACGTCGGAGAGCTCGCGGATCTTCGCCAGCTGGACCGAGGAGTTGATCGCGCCGATGTCGGTGTTCTTGTCGAGCGGGTCGCCGAGGCGCAGGGTGGCGAGCCGGAACTTCAGCTTGCCGAGCAGCTCGTCGGCCACCGACTCCTGCACGAGCAGTCGGGAGCCCGCGCAGCAGACGTGACCCTGGTTGAAGAAGATGCCGTTGACGATGCCCTCGACCGCCTGGTCGAGCGGCGCGTCGTCGAAGACCACGTTGGCCGCCTTGCCGCCCAGCTCGAGGGTGATCTTCTTGCGGGTGCCGGCGACCGACCGGGCGATCTCCTTGCCGACCTCGGTGGAGCCGGTGAAGGCGATCTTGTCGACGCCGTCGTTGGTCACCAGCGCCCGGCCCGTCGCACCGGCGCCGGTCACGATGTTGACCACTCCCGGCGGCAGCTCGGCCTGCTGGAGGATCTCGGCGAAGTGCAGCGCGGTGAGCGACGTCGTCTCGGCCGGCTTGAGCACGCAGGTGTTGCCGGTGGCGAGCGCCGGCGCGAGCTTCCACGCCAGCATGAGCAGCGGGAAGTTCCACGGGATGATCTGTCCGGCGACGCCGAGCGGCCTCGGGTCCGGGCCGAAGCCGGCGTAGGAGAGCTTGTCGGCCCAGCCCGCGTAGTAGAAGAAGTGGGCAGCGGCGAGCGGCAGGTCGAGGTCGCGGGACTCGCGGATCGGCTTGCCGTTGTCGAGGCTTTCCAGTACGGCGAGCTCGCGGGAGCGTTCCTGCACCAGCCGCGCGATGCGGTAGAGGTACTTGCCGCGCTCGCTCGCCGGGAGCCCGCTCCACCGGGGGAACGCCGTACGGGCCGCGTTGACGGCGCGGTCGACGTCGAGCGGTCCGGCCGCGACGACCTCGGCGAGCACCTCCTCCGTCGCGGGGTTGACGGTCTTGAACGGCTCGCCGTCCTGCCCGTCGGTGAACTCGCCGTCGACGAAGAGCCCGTACGACGGCCGGATGTCGACGACCGCGCGCGACTCCGGCGCGGGGGAGTACTCCCAGCGGCTCACCCGCTCAGGATACGGCCGGGCTCAGCACTCGCCCGCCGGCTCGACGTACGGCGTTGGCCTCGCCAAAGCGCGAGGCTGAAGGCACCTCGACTACTCAGACGCGAACCGCCTATCTATACGACGACGACCTCAACGAGATCGTCGACGACCCTGAAGTCGGCACCGTTGCGGGTGAACAGCGGAAGGTCGGCGGCGAGAGCCGCTGCGGCGATGAGCAGGTCGACTGCTCGTGCACCGCGGGCTTTGCACCCTGTGCCGATAACCGATGCGAAGATCCGGCCGTAAGCGCGCGCCGCGTCGCCGTCGAAGGGCAGCGCGTCAAACGCCGCCTCCGCGCGCTGCAGACGGTCTTGCCTGCGCCCGCGCTCATCAGGATCGTTCGTTGCATGTGGACCTGCCGCCAGCTCCGCCATGGTGATTGCACTGACCGCGATTTGGATAGGCAGCTGTGAT
Organism: Mycobacteriales bacterium; assembly: GCA_038232055.1. GTDB lineage: Bacteria > Actinomycetota > Actinomycetes > JADGOV01 > JADGOV01 > JBBSIN01. The sequence goes on along the minus strand of JBBSIN010000045.1, from coordinate 10,285 downwards.
GCGTCGAGCCGGTCCAGGTCGATGACGACTGAGGTGTCAAGGACACCACGCGGGCGTCGATCTTCAACCACGGGTCGTGGCGTCCTGACTAGCGACCGAGTCGAGGTCGGCACGGAACCGCTCGTAGTCGACGCGGGGCGCGTTCCGGAACAGCGCGACCGCTGCCTCCGCCGGGACGAAGCGATGGCGCCGCAAGGCAGTGAGCTCGGCTACGGGGACCCCGTTGCGGGTGACGATGAACGTCTCGCCTTCGTCGAGCTTGCGCATGATCTCGCCGCTCTGGTTGCGAAGCTCTCGCTGATTGATCTCTTGAGTCACCCCGGTACGGTAGCACGTCGTGCTACGCCGCGAACTCGGTCGTCCGCCCACCTTGCCGGGCTCAGTCCAGCGTGAAGTCGTCGGGCCGGGCGTAGCGGCCCGTGGTGAGCTTCTGCCGCTGCATGAGCAGGTCGTTGAGCAGGCTGGAGGCCCCGATGCGGAACAGCTCCGGCGTCAGCCACGCCTCGCCGGCCGTCTCGTTGACCAGGACCAGATAGCGGATCGCGTCCTTGGCGGTGCGCACGCCACCGGCCACCTTGACGCCGACCCTGGTGCCGGTGCCGGCGGCGTAGTCGCGGACCGCCTCCAGCATGACCAGCGCCACCGGAGTCGTCGCCGCGATCGGCACCTTGCCAGTGGAGGTCTTGACGAAGTCGGCGCCGGCCAGCATGGCGAGCCAGGCGGCGCGCCGTACGTTGTCGTACGTCGCCAGCTCGCCGGTCTCGAGGATGACCTTCAGATGCGCCGGGCCGCATGCCTCCTTGATCGCTACGACCTCGTCGTACACCTGCGCATAGCGCCCAGACAGGAACGCGCCGCGGTCGATCACCATGTCGACCTCGTCCGCCCCGGCGGCGACGGCGTCCTTCGTGTCGGCGAGCTTCACCGCGAGGCTCGCCCGGCCGGACGGGAACGCGGTCGCCACCGAGGCAACCGCCACGCCCGAGGAGCCGAGGTGGCGCTTGGCGACGGCCACCAGGTCGGGATAGACGCAGATCGCCGCCACCCGGGGGGTGCTCGGGTCGGTCGGGTCGGGTCGCTGTGCCTTGGCGCAGAGCGCCCGGACCTTGCCCGGCGTGTCCGAACCCTCCAGCGTGGTGAGGTCGATCATGGAGATCGCCGTGTCGAGTGCCCACCGCTTCGCCGCTGTCTTGATCGAGCGGGTGGCCAGCGTTGCGGCCCGGGCCTCCGCACCCACCTGGTCGACGCCCGGCAGGCCGTGCAGGAAGCGGCGCAACCCGGCGTCGGAGGACGCCACATCGGCGTACGCTGTGCCGGTGATCACCCCCCGAGGTTACGCCGGAATTGCGAGAGACCACCCGGGGGAGCAGGCTAGGGATGTGACCGGGCTGGGCAAGCGTGAGTACGCCATGACGCTCGCCGAGCTTGAGCGGTCCGCGCACGTGCCGTCCGATGAGCAGACGACGGCCCAGCCCGAACCCCCTGCACCGGGTCCGCTCGCCGCAGAGGAACTTGACCGGCAAAGACTGCTAGGGATCACGGCGGCTGGACGGCTGCGGCTGCCGTAAACGGTCGGTCTGCGGGCGCCGGTGCGGGCCCGGCGCCGGTGCGGGCCGGCTCGGCAAGGCGCTGCCAAAATGGCGGCATGGCGCAGGTGCGGACCGCACACACCGCGGCGTTGAGCCCCGGGGAGCTGCAGGCGATTCGCGGGCTGCTCTACGACGCCTTCCACGGGGACATCACGGACGACGACTACGAGCACGCGCTTGGCGGCATGCACGCTCTCGTCTGGGAGGGTCAGGAGCTGATCGGGCACGGCTCGGTAGTTCTGCGCCGGTTGCTGCACAACGGGCGGGCGCTGCGTACCGGTTACGTCGAGGGCGTCGCGGTGCGGGCGGACCGACGCCGGCGCGGGCATGCCTCGGCGCTGATGACGGCGCTGGAGGGGGTCATCCGCGGGGCGTACGAGGTCGGTGCGCTCGGCGCCACCGACCAGGCCGCGGACTTCTATGCCGCTCGTGGCTGGCAGCGGTGGAGCGGCACGGCCTCGGTGATCGCGCCGGGTGGCATCGCCCGCACCGAGGAGGAAGAGGGATACATCTACGTGCTGCCGGTCAGCGCGGAGCTGACAGCCGACGGCGATCTGGCGTGCGACTGGCGGAGCGGCGACGTCTGGTAGACCGGCGACGTCTGGTAGACCGGCGACCGCACTGCTCCCGATGTCTACTGCGTGCCGGCCAGCCGCGACCGGCTACGGCAACCCCGCTACACGCGCCAGGTCAGCGCGGATCGCCGTCAGCGCCTCGGTCACCAGCTGCTCTTCCGTCTCGGGCGGGACGACGACCTCGAGGTACGCCTTGAGCTTCGGCTCGGTGCCGCTCGGTCGGACGACGACCCGGGCATCGCCGGCCAGCCGGTACACCAGCCCGTCGGCGGGCGCCAGGCCAGCACCGCCGTCCCGGAGGTCGACGGCGTGCTCGACAGCCCGCCCGCCGAAGGAAGTGGGTGGTGTGTCCCGAAGCAGGCCCATCACCCGGTCGATGTCGGCCAGGTCGGCGACCCGCACCGACCACTGGCTCGTTGCGTGCCGCCCGAACTGGCGCCAGATCTCGGCCAGCCGGTCCAGCAGCGTGCGGCCCTGCGCCCGCAGCGAGGCGGCCAGGTCGGCGACGAGCAGCGCGGCACCGATGCCGTCCTTGTCGCGGACGACGTGCGGTGCGACCGCGTAGCCGATCGCCTCCTCGTAGCCGAACACAAGGTCGTCGCCGGCCCGCACGATCCACTTGAAGCCGGTGAGCGTCTCGGTGTACGGCACGCCGTACGCAGCGGCCATCTTGCCGAGCAGCGACGACGACACGATCGTGGTCGCGACCCGACCGCGAATACCGTTGCGCAGCAGGTGGTCGGCGAGCAGCGCGCCCAGCTCGTCGCCGGAGAGCAGCCGACCGCCGACCGCGACAGCGCAGCGGTCGGCGTCCGGGTCGTTGGCGATCGCGACGTCGGCCCGTACGTCGTCGGCCAACCCGAGCAGCAGGTCGCAGGCGCCCGGCTCTTCGGGGTTCGGGAACTCGACTGTGGGGAAGTCCGGATCCGGCGCCGCCTGCGCCGCGACGACGTGCGGCACCGCGAACCCGGCTCGCTCGAACGCCGCCCGCAGCACCGGCCACCCCACGCCGTGCAGCGGGGTGTACGCGACGCGCAGCTCTCGAGCGCCGCCGAGCGGCAGCGCTGCCACCGCGGCGAGGTAGGCGTCGACCACGTCGACCCCCTCCCCGTCGCCGCCGAGCGGCACGTCGCCGAGTGGTCCCACCGCGTCGATCGCCGCCGCGATCGTGCGGTCGACCGGCGGGGCGATCTGCGCGCCGTCGCCGAGGTAGACCTTGTAGCCGCTATCCCGTCGCGGGTTGTGGCTGGCGGTCACCATCACCCCGGCGGCACAGCCCAGGTGCCGGACCGCAAAGGCCAGCACCGGCGTCGGCAGCGGCCGCGGCAGCACCAGCGCGCGTCGGCCCGCTCCGGTCACCACCCGGGCGGTGTCCAGGGCGAAGACGTCGGAGTTGCGCCGGGCGTCGTACCCGATCACGACCGGCCGGTCATCGCCGCAGCCGGACAGGTAGGACGCCAGGCCGGCCGCGGCCCGTCGTACGACGACCCGGTTCATCCGCATCGGACCGGCGCCGAGCTCGCCGCGCAGCCCGGCGGTGCCGAAGTCGAGGTGCCCGGCGAACCGCTCGTGCAGTGCCACCTGGTCGTCGAGCAGCGCGGTCAGCTCGGCGCGGGTCTCCGCGTCGGGATCCTCGGCGAGCCACTCCCGGGCCAGCCGCGCCACGTCCATCAGAACGGCGAGCGGTCGTACGCCGGGGTCGCGAACTCACCACCGACCCGTGCGCCCTGGGCGGCGTCCTCGGCGGTCTCCGCGGTGGCGAGGATCTCCGCCGCGTAGGTCTCCGCGTCGTCCACCGGCTGGTAGCCGAGGGCTGCCGCGCCGGTCAGGTCCCACCAGGCACGGGTGTTCCCGGAGATGCCGTAGACGACGGCGAAGCCGACGTCGGTCGCGGTGAGGCAGGCGTCGACGAGCCGCACGGCGTCGGCCGGGGAGAGCCACGTCGACAGGTGCCGGCGGGTGATCGGCCGGTCGCGGAACGAGCCGATCCGCAGGCAGACGCCCTCGACGCCATGGCGGTCGCCGTACAGCGAGATCAGTGCCTCGGCGGCGACCTTGCCGACCCCGTAGAACGTGTCCGGTCGCGGCCGCACGCCGGTGTCGACGAGTGTTTCGCGGGGGGTGAAGCCGACCGCATGGTTGCTGCTCGCGTAGACGAGCCGGCGTACGCCGTGCCGGCGCATCGCCTCGAGGACGGTCGCGGTCGTGACCACGTGGGAGCGCAGGATCGTCGCCAGGTCGCTCTCGTCCGCGACGCCGGCCAGGTGGACGACGGCGTCGACGCCGGCCAACGCGCCCTCGACGGTCGGTAGGTCGGCGCAGTCGCCCACCATGACGGCGTCGTCCCCGTCGTCCGGCGCGCGCAGGTCGAGGCCGGCCACGACGTGGCCGCGCTCGCGCAGGCCGACCCGCAGCGTCGTACCGATCGCGCCCGACGCGCCGGTGACGCACACCCGGCTCACAGTCGGGCCACCACGTCGCGCAGCAGCGTCCCCATCCGACCGGCCGCCGCCGCGCCGGCCGCGAGGACCTCCTTGTGGTCGAGCGGCTGCCCCGTCGCGCCGGCCGCCTCATTCGTGACGAGGGAGACGGCCAGCACCTCGGCGCCCTCCGCTCGGGCGGCGATGGCCTCCAGGACCGTCGACATCCCGACCAGGTCGCCACCGGCGCGCCGCAGCATCTCGTTCTCCGCCGGGGTCTCGTAGTGCGGTCCCGGCATGGCGACGTATACGCCCTCTGACAGCGTCGGGTCGGCGGCGCGGGCCAGCGTGCGCAGCCGCGGCGCGTACAGGTCGGTGAGGTCGACGAATCGCCCGCCGACCAGGGGCGAGCGGCCGGTCAGGTTGATCGAGTCGCGGACCAGAACGGGCTGGCCTACCGCGTAGCCGGCGTTGAGCGCGCCGGCCGCGTTGGTGAGGACGACGACCCGGCAGCCGGCGGCGACCGCCGTGCGTACGCCGTGCGCGACGGCGTCGACGCCGAGCCCCTCGTAGAGGTGGGTCCGGCCGAGCTGGACCAGCACCCGCCGGTCGCCCACTGCGACCGAGCGCATCCGCCCGGCGTGGCCGGCGACGGACGGCGCCACGAAACCCGGTAGGTCGGTGAACGCGATCTCGGCCGTCGCGTCGCCGAGCGCGTCGGCGGCCGGCACCCACCCGGAGCCGAGCACAACCGCGACGTCGTGCCGCTCGACGCCGGTGCGCTCGGCCAGCCGACGCGCGGCGTCGGCGGCGGGCCCGGTCGAGTCGGAAGTGCGCACGGGGGAAAGGTAGCGGTCCCCGGTAGCCTGCGAGACGTGCAGATCCCCTTCACGTCCTCGCCCCGGTCCAGCCTCGGCGTCGAGTGGGAGCTGGAGCTGGTCGACGTCGAGACGCGCCTGCTGCGCAGCGGGGCGAGCGACATGCTCGCCGAGATGGGCGCGCCGTACGGCGGCGAGCATCCCAAGGCCAAGCACGAGCTGCTCGAGAGCTGCGTCGAGGTCATCACCGGGGTGTGCCAGACCGTCGCGGAGGCCACCGCCGACCTCGCCGGGACGGTTGAGGAGGTGCGCGCGGCCGCCGACAAGCGCGGCCTGACGCTCATGTGCTCCGGGACGCATCCCATCAGCGACTGGGCCGACCAGGAGATCAGTCCCAGCCCGCGCTACGCCGCCCTGGTGGAGCGCTGCCAGTGGATGGCCCGTCAGCTGCAGATCTTCGGCATCCATGTGCACGTCGGCGTGCGGTCGCCGGAGAAGGCGATTCCGATCGTCAACGCGCTCACGGCGTACGTGCCGCACTTCCTGGCGCTTTCGGCGTCGTCGCCGTACTGGATCGGCACCGACACCGGCCTGGCGTCCAGCCGCAGCAAGGTTTTCGAGCAGCTGCCCACCGCCGGCCTGCCCTACCAGCTCTCCGGCTGGGACCAGTTCGAGGACTTCATGGAGACCCTGATCTCCGCGAAGACGATCGAGTCGGTCCGCGAGGTGTGGTGGGACATCCGACCCCACCCGGGCTTCGGCACGGTCGAGCTGCGGATCTGCGACGGGCTGCCGACGCTCTACGAGATCGGCATGGTGGCCGCCATGAGCCAGTGCCTCGTCGAGGCGTTCAACACCCAGCTCGACCGCGGCTACACGCTGCCGACGCCGAAGGGTTGGGTGATCCGCGAAAACAAGTGGCGGGCGGCCCGCTACGGGCTCGACGCCGAGATCATCGTCGACGACCGCGGTACGACGACACCGCTTCGCGACGCACTCGAGGAGATGGTCCAGGACCTCGGCCCGGTTGCCGACCGGCTCGACTGCTCGGAGGAGCTGGGGCGGGTGCGCGACATCGTCGACCGTGGGGCCAGCTACGCGCGCCAGCGCCAGGTGGCGGCGGCCAACAGCGGCGACCTGCGCGCGGTGGTCGACAGTCTCGTCGAGGAGATGCGGGCCGGGCGGCCCAGCCCGGTACTCGCGTCGTGAGCGACGGGTTGCCGGAGTGGCTGGCGACGTGGCTGGCCCGGCACGGTAGCGACCTGGTCGCCGTACGCCGGCGCATCCACGCCCATCCCGAGCTGGCCCGAGCCGAGCACGACACCACCGCGCTCGTGCGGGAGCGGTTGGCGGCGGCGGGACTCTCCCCGGTCGTCCTGCCGGCCGGCACCGGGCTGACCTGCGACGTCGGTGCGGGTTCTGGACCGGCCGTCGTGCTGCGCGCCGACCTCGATGCGCTGCCACTCACCGACGAGAAGGACGTGCCCTACCGCTCGCAGGTGCCCGGCGTCTCCCACGCCTGCGGCCACGACGTGCACACGACGGTGCTGCTCGGCGCCGGGTTGGCGCTGGCGGCGCTCGACCGCGCGGGTCGGCTGTCGGCCCGGGTCCGGCTGGTCTTCCAGCCGGCCGAGGAGGTCGTCCCTGGCGGCGCGATGGACGTGGTGGCCGCCGGTGGGCTGGCCGACGTCACCTCCGCCTTCGCGTTGCACTGCGACCCCCACGTCCCCGTTGGCGCCCTCGGCATCAAGGCGGGACCGATCACCGCCGCCTGCGACACGGTGGCGGTCCGGCTCAGCGGCCCCGGCGGACACACGGCTCGCCCGCACCTCACCGCCGACCTGGTCTACGCCCTCGGCGACGTGATCACCCGTGTGCCGGCCCTGCTGTCACGACGGGTCGACCCCCGAGTCGGGCTCAGCCTGGTGTGGGGTCAGGTTATGGCCGGCGCGGCCGCCAACGTCATTCCGCAGGCCGGCAGTGCCACCGGCACGGTCCGCACCCTGGACCGGGCGGCGTGGGACGACGCGCCGGCGCTGGTCAAGGGCTTCATCGACACGGTGCTGGCGCCGTACCGCCTCGAGGTCGACGTCGAGTACCGGCGAGGGCTGCCGCCCGTCGTCAACGACGTCGCCTGCGTCCGGCTGGTCAGCCGTGCTGTGGAGTCCGTGCTCGGTCCGGGCAGCGTCGTCCCCGTGCAGCAGAGCCTGGGTGGTGAGGACTTCGCGTGGTTCCTCGAGCAGGTGCCGGGCGCGCTGGTTCGCCTCGGCGTCGGCTGCCCCGGCGACGACGGGTCGCTCGACCTGCATCGCGGCTCGTTCGACGTCGACGAGCGAGCGATCGGCTACGGCGTCCAAGCGCTCGTCGCGACCGCACTCGCCGCGGGCCAGCCCGCCGCCCGCTGAGGCGGCTCAGCCCAGTCACCGGCTGGGGCGGGCGCGGAGGTCGGCGACGTAGTCGTCCGGAGCGCCGGCCTTCTCCGCCGCGTCGGACATGAGGCCGATGTAGTGGGCCGAAGGCAGCCCGCCCTCATAGGCGTCGAGGACGTAGAGCCAGGCCAGCACGTCACCGTCCAGCGTCTGCACGCGCACCCGGAGCTTGCGGTAGATCCCGAGGTCGCTGCCCTCCCAGCTGTCCAGCGTGTCCTCGTCGCGCTGCGGAACGTCGTACAGCAGGACGAAAACCCGTGCACCCAGGTCCTCCACGACCGTCGCCAGTGCGCCGTCCCAGCCGACGTCCTCGCCACCGAAGGTGAGCCGCCAGCCCTCCAGCCAGCCACTGCCACGGGAGGGGGAGTGCGGGCAGCGCGCGCGCATCTGGTCGGTGTCGAGGTTCGGGCCGTACGCCGCATAGAGCGCCACGGTCCCGCAGGGTAGTGCCGTCGTCGGGGACAATGCAGCTCATGACACGAAGCAGCCCATGACCCGGATCGCGATCGTCGGCGGTGGGCCGGCCGGCTACGAGGCGGCGCTCGTCGCGACCCAGCTCGGCGCCGACGTGACGTTGGTCGAGCGCGACGGGGTGGGTGGCGCTTGCGTGCTCGCCGACTGCGTGCCGTCGAAGACGCTCATCGCGACGTCGGAGACGATGACCCGATTCGAGGAGGCCGGCTCGCTCGGCATCCGGCCGTACGGCGAATCGAGCGAGGCATCCGGCAACGTGGCGACGCCGAACCTCGTCGACCTGCCGGCGGTCAACGGCCGGGTCCGAAGGCTGGCGCTCGCCCAGTCGTCCGACATCACCCGCCGGCTGGCCCGCGAGGGGGTTCGAGTCGTCCAGGGAGAGGCGCGTTTCCTCGACTCGCGCCGGCTGCTGGTCGACGATGAGGAGATCGATCCGGATGTCGTGCTCATCGCGACCGGCGCCCATCCCCGCGTGCTGCCCGGCGCAGAGCCGGACGGCGAACGGATCCTCTCCTGGCGTCAGATCTACGAGCTCGACGGGCTGCCGACCGAGCTGATCGTGGTCGGCTCAGGCGTGACCGGAGCGGAGTTCGCGTCGGCGTACCAGGCGCTGGGCAGCCACGTCACGCTCGTCGCCAGCCGCGACCGGGTGCTGCCGGGCGAGGATCCGGACGCGGCCACGCTGCTCGAGCAGGTGCTGACCGACCGAGGCATGACCATCGTCGGCCAGGCGCGGGCACAGAAGGTGAGTCGCAGCGGCGACGGCGTGGTCGTCGAGCTGCACGACGGCCGCACCCTCGAGGGCTCGCACGCGCTGATGACGGTCGGCTCGGTGCCCAACACCGACGGACTCGGACTGGCGGAGGCCGGCGTGACGCTCGGCTCGGGCGGCCATGTGCAGGTGGACCGGGTGTCGCGGACCACCGCGTTCGGCGTGTATGCGGCGGGCGACTGCACCGGCGTACTGCCACTCGCCTCGGTCGCGGCCATGCAGGGCCGCATCGCGATGTGGCACGCGCTCGGCGAGGCGGTCGCTCCACTGCGGCTGTCGACCGTCGCCGCGAACGTCTTCACCGACCCGGAGATCGCCACGGTCGGCGTCTCGCAGCAGGCGGTCGACTCAGGGCAGGTCGCGGGGAGGGCGGTCACACTGCCCCTCGCGACCAACGCCAGGGCGAAGATGCAGGGCCTCGCGCACGGCTTCGTCAAGGTGTTCTGCCGTACGGGCACCGGCACGGTGCTCGGCGGCGTAGTGATCGCCCCGCGAGCGAGCGAACTCATCCTGCCAGTCTCGCTCGCCGTCCAGCACGGGCTGACGGTCGACCAGCTGGCGCATACCTTCGCGATCTACCCGTCGCTGTCCGGCAGCATCACCGAGGCCGCGCGGGTGCTCATGGAAACGTCCCCGACGTAGGGCGCTGACGCTAGCTCTGGCCCGTGGTTGTCGGGCCTCCGGCGTTCTGGTGCAAGCTCTGGTACAAGCCGTGCTGCCGAAGCCGCCGGTCGCGCAGTTGCTCGGCGTACGCGGCGGCGACGAAGCCGCTGGTAAGCAGCAAGAACGCCGACAGCGCGAGGCGCAGCCCCGCGGAGCCCGGCAGCAGCGCCAGGGCGACGGCGAACGGCAGCGCCTGCAGCAGAACTCGCCGGACGATGCGCCAGCGCCACCCGGGATCGACGAGGTCGTGGCGCACCCACTCGCGGTGGTCCGGTAGCACGCCACCGACGACGTAGCGCAGCCGGTCCACCCGGGTGGGGACGCCGGTCAGTTGAAGTCCCCGCCCCCGCCGAAGTCCCCGCCGCCACCGAAGTCCCCGCCGCCGAAGTCGAACCCGCCGCCGCCCCCGCCGAAGTCGCCGCCGCCGAAGTCGCCCCCGCCGTCCCCGCCGAAGGAGTCGCCGCCGTAGTAATTGTTCTCGACGTAACCGCCGCCGCCCCAACCGAAGCCGGGACCGGAGAGCATCTGCCCGACGAGCAGCCCGG
>JBBSIN010000044.1:0-20317 GCA_038232055.1 Mycobacteriales bacterium | reverse complement strand
TCGTCGCAGCGAGGGACAACGTCATGACCCTCGACCGGTTTGACCTCTCCTGATCCCGACGTCCAGGTCCGCCGCTCCACGGCCGACCAGGACGTGTGGAGTCGGCCGGCAAGCCGTTCCGACCGACGTTCGAGAAGGGCCTTCTGCGGTGTACGCCATGATCAACGGAACTTCTTGAGGAGCCGAGTTCCGAGGAAGTTCCGTTGTTGATGCGGCAACGCGCCCATGCCCGGCTCGCGGCACGTAGCGTCGGAGCCAGGATCCTGCGGCACGTGAGCGTGCGGCTGGACGCCTGGTACGGGTGGCTAGCGGACCTCGGACGCCACGGGTAGCCGGCACTGCCCGTGGCACGGCACTCGGACGGAACGGCGCTTATGGACGGATGCCTAGGGGCACCTAGGGATGCTGGGGTGCCTGCCACGGTGCCTGCCACGCGGCCAGGTCCACACCACCTGGCCGAGCCGCTACGACAGATCGAGGGCAAGCCGGGCCAACTCGCGTTTCCGGGACATTTCAGGTCTCCAGACGACTGCCTCCAGACGGAACCAGAACAGGCCCGGTCGCCGTACAGCTGGTCTCGAGGAGCGAGCTCGGATATGCAGCGAGCGCCGACGATTTTCGACGGCCAGGCCCCCGGGCACTCCCACAGCCGCTCCGAGTGCCCGGGTCGCTGCCGAAGGCCGTGGACCGCAGGCACCCTCTGCATGCTTGACCGGGAGGCCACGCGCCTCCCTCGGGTTGCCTGCATGATGCTGAACCACGACGACAGAGAGCGCACTGCAGACTGGCGATTCGGGCAGACGCAAGCGGTTGTGTGCAGGATTCCTGTCAATCGACGGCTTCGCCGCGGTCGATCCCCAGCATCCGCTTGGTGGCCCAGATGGAATCAAGGATGTCGTCTGCCGACGCGGTATTACGGCCTACGTAGCAGCGGCCTACTTCCCCACGACACGGCCAACCTTCAGACAGATTGAGAATAAGTTCAAGGGCGACCTCATAGGCGTCTCACGGAATGCCGCTCAGGGCCTCGTGTTCTTCGTCAATCAGTATTTGACCTCGCGCTTTCACTGGGCTGCTGATCCTGCCGTGACAGGCGGGTCTGAACGTACCGAAGTGCCTGTCCTGCTTGGGAAACTGCTGAGTGTCGAAGTCAGGAGCGGCCCGAGCAGGAAGGCACTTGGTAGGTGAAGCGTAGTGGGTGGGTTCCGGGGCTGGTGTGACCGGGTCGAACACGCCGTTGGTGAGCAGCGCGGGCGGGGTGCTGTTGATCGAGACGGCGCGCGCGGCCGGGCTCGGGGAGGTGCTGCGTGCGGCGCTGGCGCGGTGGCGCAACCGCGGGCAGTGCACCACCCGGCAAGACCGTGCTGGACCTTGCGGTCGCGCTCGGGCTGGGCGGGGACTGCCTCGCGGACGTGGCGGTGCTGCGCGCGCAGCCGACGCTGTTCAACCACCCGCTACGATGCACGACATCCGCCTGCTCGCGGTCACGGGGGTGCGCTTTGGGAGTCCTGGGGAAACTTACTGACACTGAACAGGATGGGGCCGACGAGGGCTTCGGCAAGGCCGCTGCCGTAGCGGCCGGCTTATTCACGACCTTCGTCACAACGGTCACGGTGTTTGCCGGCGCTACGGGCGATTTAGAGCGTATGTTTCGCAATAAGACGCTCCTGACAATCCTGGCCCTCGGTCTGACAGCGTCAGGTGGGATCTGCGCCCTAGGCGTCCCAGGCCTGCGTCCAGGCTCCTCCGAGCGTTCGCGGCGCTGGCGCAGCAGATGCTACGCAGCGGCCATGACGCTGTTTATCGCCGGGCTGATGGTTGGTGCCTCCGCTGCGCTCGCGAGCACTCGTGAAAAACAGCGGCCGCAAGTTACTGCCAATCTCCAGAGGAACTTGCTCACCGGGACGATCAGTTCGAGGGGGCTGCGTTCTGGTGAAGTAGTTCATGTCCGTGTACTTGGCTATGGTTTGGCCAATACTTCTGAGTCGGTTTATGTCTCTGATACCGGAGCAGGCGACGATGGTCATTTCAGTCTAGCATTAAGCCGGCAGATTCCTTTTGGTAAGTACCAGACTATCGTGGTGAACGCCTGGGTGGGTAATGAATCGGTGGACTGCAATGCCCTCTCAGGTCAGGTTGCTCATTCTCTTGGGCAACAGGTTGCGCCTAACAATTCCGAAACGCAAAGGGTCACGGGAGAACGCACAGGCTGCCTTCTTTTGCATGTGCCGGTTGTGCCGGACCGGCCGGTTCTCAGTGTGACGTGGTCAGGAAAGCTTACGGCACGGGTTCTCAACACTCATGTGCTCGCCAAGGGCATTGCCACCGCTAGCGTAGTTCGACTCCGTGTGACCGCCCGGATGGGCCGGAGAACAATCACGTTTTGGGATGGCTCCGCCGCCCCTAATAGCCTGGGTGAGGCCTCTCTCGGAAACGCCGTATACCTTGCCGGGACGAAGGTGCGAAATGTCTGTGTTGCGGCGGACTATGCGTCGCCTGGAACGGCGCCAGCCTGTTCCGGACGCCGGGCAACCTGGGCCCGGATCGCTGTTCCGGCCGCATGGAGCCGTTGATATGCCTGAGTGTTTGCTTCGCGCACGACTAGAACGGCCGCCTTCTGTATGAGCGGGGCCGGTCATTCTCGGGCTGCGTAGTAGTAACAACACCAGCCCTTAACGCCTCAAGGGTGGGTCGGCCGGAACCCGGCGTCACCACCGCGCGTGCGTTGGTTGTGACATCGATAACGCGTGGGAACGCCGGCCAGCGCCGTGCACCACACGCGCTAGCAGCCGTCCAGAAGACCGGTTCTGCACAACGTTGAGTGACACGCCTTGCGTGCTGTCAGCGGAAGGCTGACCACCGCAGGCCGATCCCCGCGCGGTTATGGTCGCTGACCGGGCGCCTGAGGAAGATCACGGCCGCTTCCGGAAGGTCGGGCACTGCCCAACCGGCATCCCCTTGAAAGAGGAGAACGGCGGATGGTCATGTGGACCACCGCCAGCGCCGCGCCAGACCGCCTTCGTCGGTGGTGCGCCATGAACCGTCAGCCGTCGACGTGAGGCGCACCCTGTCGCAACGGTGCCGATGTAACCCTTGGGCCTTGGAGAAGTGTTGGAAAGATCACTACGCCCTGGGTTGTCCGGACTACGTTCAGCCCGCGGACCAGCGGTGTGATCGGGTGCCCCCGGCAGGATTCGAACCTGCGCCCCCGCCTCCGGAGGGCGGTGCTCTATCCCCTGAGCTACGGGGGCCGTCGGGCCTCATGCGCCCAGACGAAGCGAGGGTATCAGCCGGAGCGAGAGGTAGCCTTCGGCTCGTGACCGACCAGTTGCCGCGTGTGCTCGTTGTCGACGACAGCGACGTGATCCGGCAGCTGATCAGCGTCAACCTGCAGCTTGAGGGCTTCGAGGTCTTCACGGCGGTCGACGGCCAGGACTGCCTCGACCGGGTACGCGACGTAGCGCCAGACGTCGTCACGCTCGACGTGATGATGCCACGCCTCGACGGCTGGGAGACCGCGATGCGGCTACGCGCCGATCCGCAGACCGCGGCGGTGCGCATCGTCCTGCTGAGCGCGCAAGCGCAGGACAGCGACGTACGCCGCGGCGGCCGCATCGGGGTGGACGCCTACCTCACCAAGCCGTTCGACCCGGACGAGCTGATCTCGACCGTACGGCGCCTCGCCACGGCTGAGTAGTCCCACTCTTCGGTAGCCTCGAAGAATGACCCCCGCGGACCTGGCCGACGCCGTACGCGCGGCCGTCCAAGAGGCCGTCGACGAGGGGCAGCTAGCGGTCGCGGTGCCCGAACAGGTGACGGTCGAGCGGCCTCGCCAGCGGGACCACGGCGACTATGCCACCAATGTCGCGCTCCAGCTCGCCAAGGCCGCCGCGCGGCCGCCGCGCGAGGTTGCCGAGACGATAGCCACCCGGCTGAGGGACGTGCCGGGGATCGCCACTGTCGAGGTGGCTGGTCCGGGGTTCCTCAACCTGCGGCTGGACGAGTCGGCGATGGGGTCGCTCGCCGGAAGCATCGTGCAGGCCGGGGCGTCGTACGGCGGCTCCGACCGGCTGGCCGGGCAGCGGATCAACCTCGAGTTCGTCAGTGCCAACCCGACCGGGCCGCTGCACCTCGGCCACGTGCGCTGGGCGGCCGTCGGTGACGCGCTGGGCCGGCTGCTCAGCGCGACCGGGGCAGCGGTGGCCCGCGAGTACTACATCAACGACGCCGGTGTGCAGATCGACCGCTACGCCGCCTCGCTCTACGCCGCTGCCAAGCGGGAGTCGACGCCGACGGACGGTTACGCCGGCGACTACATCATCGACATCGCCACCCGCCTGGTCGACGCCAATCCCGGGCTCCTCGATGAGCCTTCCGAAAAAGCGCTCGACGTCTTTCGCCGCGACGGTCTCGAGCTGATGCTTGAGGAGATCAAGCGCAGCCTGCAGGAGTTCCGCGTCACGTTCGACGTATACCGAAGCGAACGCTCGTTGCACGAGTCCGGCGCGGTGCGCCGCGGCGTTGATCGGATGCGCGAGCAGGGGCACGTCTACGACGCCGACGGCGCCGTGTGGCTGCGCACGTCGGACTTCGGCGACGACAAGGACCGAGTGCTGATCAAGGCCGACGGTACGACGACCTACTTCGCCGCAGATGTCGCCTACTACCTCGACAAGCGCGACCGCGGGTTCAGCACCTGCGTCTACATGCTCGGCGCCGACCATCACGGCTATGTCGGTCGGCTGCGCGCGATGGTGGCCTGCTATGGCGACGATCCGGATGCGACCCTCGTGGTGCTGATCGGGCAGTTCGTCAACCTCTTCCGCGGCAGCGAGCCGGTGCGGATGTCGAAGCGGGCCGGCAACATCGTCACGCTGGAGGAGCTGGTCGAGGCGATCGGCGTCGATGCCGGGCGCTACGCGCTCACCCGGTCGTCGACCGACTCGGTCATCGACATCGACATCGACGTATGGGCGCGACAGAGCAACGACAACCCGGTCTTCTACGTGCAGTACGCGCACGCCCGCCTGGCGTCGCTAGGTCGCAACGCCGCGGAGCTGGGCATCCCGTTGGGCGGCTCGTACGACGCCGCACTGCTCGTCCATCCGCGCGAGGTCGACCTGCTCGGCGTACTGGGCGAGTTCCCGAGGGTGGTCGCCAGCGCTGCCGAGCTGCATGAGCCGCACCGCGTCGCCCGTTACCTCGAGCAGCTCGCCGGCACCTACCACCGCTTCTACGACTCCTGCCGGGTACTGCCGCAGGGCGACGAGCCGGCCACCGAGCTCACCACGGCCCGGCTGTGGCTCTGCGAGGCGACGCGCGTGGTGCTCGGGAACGGGCTCGCCCTGCTCGGCGTGAGCGCGCCGGACCGGATGTGACCCCACCACGGCCGGTCAAGGTGGCGCTGCTGGGCTGCGGCACGGTCGGCACCGAGGTCGTCCGGTTCCTGCACAGCTCCGCCGCCGACCTGCAGGCGCGGATCGGCGCCCCGCTGGAGCTGGCCGGGATCGCCGTACGCCGTCCCGCCCTGCATCGCGACCTCCCCGTCGACGCCGGCCTACTGACCGCCGACGCCGACGCGCTGGTCGGGCGGCCGGATATCGACGTTGTGGTCGAGGTCATCGGCGGAGTCGAACCCGCCCGCCGGCTGCTGCTCACCGCGCTCGCCCGCGGTACCTCGGTGGTGACCGCCAACAAGGCCCTGCTGGCCGCCGATGGTCCGCTGCTCTACGACGCGGCACGCCGCTCCGGCGCGGACCTCTACTTCGAGGCCGCCGTCGCCGGCGCGATTCCGCTGCTGCGACCGATGCGAGAGTCGCTCGCCGGCGACCGCATCGACCGCGTGCTCGGCATCGTCAATGGCACCTGCAACTACGTCCTGAGCCGGATGGAGGAGACCGGAGCGAGCTTCGCCGACGCGCTCGAGGAGGCGACCGCACTCGGCTACGCCGAGGCCGACCCCACCGACGACATCGAGGGCTTCGACGCGGCCGCCAAGGCGGCGATCCTGGCCAGCCTCGCCTTCCACACCAGGGTCACCGCCGATGACGTCCATCGCGAGGGCATCGCGGAGGTGAGCGCCGCCGACGTGGCCACCGCCGAGGAGATGGGCTGCGTCGTCAAGCTGCTCGCGATCGCCGACCGTGGCGTCGATGTCAACGGCCGGGACAGTATCGGCGTCCGGGTCCATCCGGCGATGATCCCGCGCAGCCATCCGCTCGCCGGCGTACGCGGCGCCTACAACGCCGTCTTCGTCGAGGCGGCCGCCGCCGGCCCGCTGATGTTCTACGGCCGCGGTGCGGGTGGAGCGCCCACGGCGAGCGCGGTGCTCGGCGATCTCGTCGCGGTCGCCCGCAACCGCGTGACCGGCGGGCGCGGCCCGGGCGAGTCGGCGTACGCCGACCTGCGCGTGCGACCGGTGGGCGAGGCCGTCACCCGCTACTCCGTCAACCTCGACGTGACCGACAAGGCGGGGGTCCTGGCCACCGTGGCGGGCGCTTTCGCCGCACACGACGTGTCCATCCAGACGGTGCGTCAGGAGGGTCGCGGCGACGATGCCACGCTGGCGATCGTGACCCACGCCGCCCGTGACGACGCGCTCGCAGCCACCGTCGGGCACCTGCGCGGACTCGACGTCGTTCGCGCCGTCGCGGGGCTCATGCGGGTGGAGGGATAGCCACGCCCCGACGAGACCGCCCGGCGACCCGGGCGAGCCGTCGGCTGGCCTATGTCCTGCGCCACGACCCCGCGTCGGTCGGGTTGGTGTTGGACCCGCAGGGCTGGGTCAGCGTCGATGCCCTGCTCGACGCTCTCTCGAGCCACGGGGTGCCGATGACCCGACGAGAGCTCGACGAGCTCGTCGCCGCCGATGCGAAGCAGCGCTACGCGATCGCCGGGAATCGCATCCGCGCCAACCAAGGACACTCGGTGCAGGTGGACCTCGGCCTGGCGCCGGTCGAGCCGCCGCCCCTGCTCTATCACGGCACAGCCGTGCGTCATCTGCCCTCGATCCTGGCGTACGGACTGCGCCGGGGTAGCCGCCATCACGTGCACCTCTCGCCGGACCGGCAGACGGCCAGGGCGGTCGGTGCCCGCCACGGCAAGGCCGTCGTCCTCGACGTCGACGCTGCCGCGATGCAGCGCGACGGCGCCGCGTTCTACCTGGCGGCGAACGGTGTGTGGCTGACCGAAGCCGTGGCTCCGCGTTACCTGTCGCGGAAGGGATCACCAGCCGACTCCTGCGGCAGGGCGTAGAGCCGTCGGGCGTTGTCGTCGAAGATCGCGCGCTGCACGTCGGCCAACCATGAGGGGCGGGCTCCGAGCGCTGCGAGGTCGGCGCGTACGCGGGTCCATGCCTCGCGCAGCAGGATGCAGCCGTACCAGATGGACTCGACCGAGCCGTGCCCGTCGCTGCCCAGGGTGAGCCGGTTGGTCGGCGCGACGTCGAGCAGCCGCAGCAGCCGGTCGGCGGTCGTCGCCGGCGAGAACAGCTGCACCAGCGAGAACTCCGCCCAGACGTTGCGGTGCACGCTCGCCAGGTAGCCCACGGCGTCGTGCCACGGCCATGAGCCGTGGATGAGCACCACGGTCGCCGCTTGGCCCTCCGGCGTGCGGAGAACGTCGTCGAGCAGCAGCGGGTCGGCGTTTCGCGGCGCGATGTCACTGTCGCCGAACCCGGTGTGCACCTGGATGGGCAGGCTCAGCTCCGCGCACCTGCCGAGCGTCCGCCGCAGCACGAGGTCGCGCAAGGCCTTGCCGCGCCTGCGTACCGGCCCTGTCGAGTCCAGCGAGCGCTCCGCCGCTGCAAGCTCGGCTCCGGGATCGACGGCGAGGCCGGTGCGGTAGGCGAGGACGGTCTTGAAACCGACGCAGCCGCGGCCTGCAGCGTCGGACATCGCCTGGTCGACCGCCGCCAGGATCTCGGCCGCGCCGGCGCCCGCTTCGATCGCCTCGTCGACGACGGGCTCGAGCCGTTGCAACTCCCAGACCGGGCGACCGGCGAGATCGGCGTACGCCGACACCGACCCGGCCGACTCCCGGTGCCAGGCCGGGTCCATGACCATCCCGTCGACCTCGGCGTCGTCGAGCAGACGCCGGGTGTACGCCGTCCAGTCCCTCGCCGCTTTGTCTCGCGCCGACGGCAGCTCCTCGGAGTCACACCCGAGGAGCCGCGCAAGCCGGCCAGCGAGCAGCTCGACCGTCACCCGCCACGGAGCGTCCGCACGGCGTCCGTCCGGTTCGGCCGCGACGTCGAGCGTCAGGTCCGCCGGGTCGAACGGTGCAGCCTCGAGCGGGAACGGGTGGACGTGGTCGTCGATCACCGCGACTCGATGTCAGGCATCCAGCTCCGACGCCCGCTCGCCACCCTCCTCGCCGAGGATCGACCCGATCCGCTCGACGCTGTCCGGCCGTGCCGACTTCAGGTAGATCAGGACGACGATGCCGACGACCGCCCAGATCAACGCGACGTACGGCGAGATGTTGACCGGATGGGGCAACCCGATCGCCACCGAGCCGTACCAGGCAGCGGCGAAGATCACGGCGCCGATGAGCGGCACGACACCGTGCACGATCGGGTTGAAGCCGCGCTCGGTGCGTCGGAAGAAGACGATGCCGCCGAGGCAGAGCATGATGTAGACGATGATCACGGCGAGGGTGCCGATCGTCGCGAGGAGCGCGTAGACGGTGAACGCGGCGCCGAGCGTGTCGTTGGGGAAGCCGTAGCCGACCAGAGCGGCGACCGCCGTGGCGGCGATGGCCACCGTGAACGTCGCCTTCGCCGGGGTCTTGAACGTCGGATGCGTGTGACCGAGGTAGCTCGGCAGGACCCCTTCGCGGCCCATCGCGAACAGGGTGCGCGTGCCCGCTGTGGCACAACCGACGCAGACGATGAACGCCGCCAGCAGGGCGCCGAGCTCGATGAGCGTAGGCAGCGGTCCGCCGGCGAACTTCGCGGCGACCGTCTTGAGGGCGAAGCCGTCCGCCCCCCAGTCCGCCCCGTTGTCGACGCCGAAGCCAATGGCGGTCGAGTACGTCGTCCAGAGGTAGAACACGAGCGCGAACGCAGTGGCGGCGATGATCGCGATAGGGATCGAGCGGCGCGGGTTGGCGGTCTCCTCGCCGAAGTCAGCGGCCGTCTCGAACCCGATGTAGGACGTCACGCCGAGGATGATCCCGTAGAAGACGCCCTTGAAGCCGCCGGTCACCGTGTGCCCGAAGGTGAACGGCGCCAGCGTGTGACCGCTCACGCCGCCCTTCGCCGTCACGAACAGGTTCACGATGACGATCACCGCGACGGTGAACGCCCCGACGACGAGCTGGATCCGGGTGGTCACCTTGATCTTGATGATGGACAGCACGACGAGTAGCGCCATCCCGATGAGGAAGAACGGGAACCACCACCCGGCTGACAGGTGTAGCAGGTCGGCGGTGAGCGCACCCACCGCGGCCATCGTCATCGGGACGAAGCTGATCAGTCCGAACGCATACAACCAGCCGGCCATGAAGCCGGCCTCCTTGCCGAGGCTGCGGCTCGCGTAGGTATAGGCGTAACCCGCCGAGGCGAGCCGCCGGGTGAAGCCGATGACGACGAACGCCAGTGTGAGGCAAGCGATGCCGCCGAGCAGGAACGCGAGGGGGGTCGAGCCACCCGCCGTGAGCGCGACGGCCGGAACGTTGAGCAGCATCGCCATGCCCGGCGCCAGCACCGAGACGGAAATCGCGATCGCGTCCCACGTGCGAAGCGTCCCGCGGGCGAGCTGACTGTCCTCGGGCAGCGAGCTGGCCTGCACAGCGCCGCCATGTCGAACGGTGGTCATGGACCCTCCTGTCGTGCCGCGCTGTGGAGTGGTGTGCGAGGGCCCGACGGCGCGGGTTCGGGCCCGAGGACGCTCTCTTCGTCGAGCAGGTAGTCGAACGCGATGACCTCACAGCCGCGAGAGAAGACCCACTCGGCGAACGCGAGGTGCACCGGATGCTGCTGGTAGGCACGCAGGGTCGGTACGTCGTCGTGCTCGGTCAGCAGCAAGAACTGGTACTCCCGGCTGCGCGCGCCACCGTTGAGGTCCGTTCCGAAGCGCAGCCGGCGGAACCCGCCGATCTGCTCCGGCCACGCGGCCACCATGCCGCGCATCTCCCGCGCGTCCTCGGCGCCGAGCGGCGCGGGGAAGCGGAACAGCACCACGTGCTGGACAAATCCCATGTCTGCTGGCACGGCTCCTAATACGCCTCGAAGTACTCGTCCATCTCCCAGGCCGTGACGCCTTCGTCGGCGTTTTTCTCGGCCTCGGAGAACCGGCCCAGCTCGGCTCGCTTCATCATGGCCAGGTAGTCGACGAACCGGCCGCCGAATACCTCCCGATAGAAGTCGCTCTTCTCGAGCGCGGTCACCGCTTCGGCCATCGTGTTCGGCAGCAGCGGCACGTCGACGGTGTACGGGTCCTTGTCGACCAACGGCGGCGGCTGGAGTTGACGTCGTACGCCGTCGAGCCCGGCCGCCAAGGTGGACGCCATGTACAGGTAGGGGTTGGCGGCAGGTTCGCCGTTGCGGATCTCGAGGTGGCTCCCGGTGTCGCCAGGTGCGCCCTGCACCCGCACCAGCGTCCCGCGGTTCTCCAGTCCCCAGCAGACCCGGTCGGGGGCGAACGAATACGGCCGGAACCGCCGCAGCCCGTTGATCGTGGGCGTGCCCAGCACCGTCATCGCCTGCGCCTGCTCCAGCACGCCTGCGGCATAGGACCGGCCAACGGGGGAGAGCACCTCGTCGGCGCTGGCGAAGGCGTTGCCACCCGGTCCGCGCAGCGACTGGTGCAGGTGCCACCCGCTCGGGAAGAAGTTCGGCAGCGCAGGCCAGGACATGAAGGATGCGAGGAGCCCGCTGGCGTGGCAGAGCTCCTTAGCCGCCGTACGGAAGAGCACCATCGCGTCCGCGGGCGCCAGGCCCGCCATCGGCTCGAAGGTGATCTCGATTTGCCCAGGGCCCCACTCGTTCTCGATGGAGCGCGGCGGCAGGCCGACGTCCCACAGCGCGTCGCGGAGAAGGGTCAGGATGGGTTCCACCGACGCCTGCCGGTACTCGCCGAGGAACTGGTAGCCCGGCTCGATGGCGGTCACGGCAGGAGCCTTCGCCGGCGAGCCCGTCGCATCCAGGGCGATCGTCGAGCGCTCCCGCGCCACGATGTAGAACTCCACCTCCAGGCCGGCGACGTGCTCGTACCCGAGCGCAGCCGCGGCGGCGACCTGGTCCTGGAGGAGCCGCCGCGCGTCGAGCGGCACCGGCCGACCGTTCGAGAAGTACGCGTCGCAGATCACCCAGCCGGTGCGGTCGGCCCAGGGCAGCACGCGAAAGGTGGTGGGGTCCGGTACGGCGACGATGTCCGGAAATCCGGTGAACTCCTCGATACCGAACCCGCCCGCCTCGGCGAAGGCGGCGGTGAAGACGCCGTTGGAGGTGTCGAGGCTGTAGATGGCGCCGGAGAAGTCCACACCGTTGCGGAGCGCGGAGGAAAAGGCACGCGTCGACAGCCACTTCGTCCGCGGCATGCCGTGCTGATCGACGAGGACGATCCGGACGGTCCGGAGGCCCAGCTCCTCGATGGTCGCGGCGGTCCGCTCGGCGGCCTCCTTCTGCTCGGCGGTGAACAGCGCGTGCATTCCCACGAAGCCGGAGACCCCGGTACCGGTCTCCTGCGCGGCCATGTCGGTCACCTTTCGTCGATCCGGCTCGAGGCGTCGGTGGGGAGGGAGGAGCCGAGCAGGGCCGCGAGGAACGACGTACCGAAGTCCTTGGGCTCCATGCTGTCGAGACTGATGAAGGTTTCGGTCCGGTTCACCCCGTGCAGTGGCCAGATCCGGTCGAAGAGCGTCTCGCGCAGATGTGCGTGGTCGCGCAGTCTCAGCCGGACCAGCAGGTCGAGCGGTCCGGTGATGACGTCGACACTCTCCACTTCCGGCAGTCCCCCAAGGTCGCGGACGAGGTTGCGCTGGTCGTGGCCCTGCACGGCGACGACGCCGAGAAAGACGATGAGCGGCGCTCCCAGCGCGCCGTAGTCGACGTCGGCGCGGTAGCCGCGGATGACGCCCATGCGCTCGAGCCGCGCGATCCGCTCACCCACTGCCGGCGGCGACATGCCGATGCGGCGGGCGAGGCCACGCTGTGACGTCCGGGCCTCCTCGACGAGGACGCGGAGCACCGCCAGGTCAGTGCCGTCCAGCGCCGACGGCGACTTGGCAGTCGCTAGGCTCGGTCCGGTGTTGGCCGTTCCTACGGTCACGATGGGGAAGGCAACACTGTCGGCTGTACGTTGTCAAGGTACCTACGGGTAGCATCCGTACCTACCGAGGCGGCTCCGACGAAGGGAAGACCGCGATGACCGGAACCGCCACGTGGGATCCCGCCTTCGCGCAGCGCACGCGTGCCGACGTGGGCGAGGAGATTGCGCGCATCATGGCGCTGTCCGGGGCGACGGACATCATCACGCTCTCCGGTGGGTTCCCGGACCCGTCGACGTTCCCGGGCGCCGAGCTCGCCTCGATCTTCGACAAGATCGCGACCGACCCCGTCGCTCTTCAGTACGCGCCGACGGCCGGCATCCCGAGCTTCCGCGACTGGCTCGCCGACCGCCTCCAGCAGATGGAGGGCCACCGGCCGCGCTCCGCCGAGCTGATCGTCACCAGCGGCGGGATCGAGGGGCTCGAGCTGGTTGCCAAGAGCCTGCTCGACCCCGGTGATCTCGTACTCGTGGAGGGACCGACCTACCTCGGGGCGATCATGGCGTTTCGCAGCTATGAGGCCGATGTCGTCGCGGTCCCGACGGACGGCGACGGGCTCGACGTCACGGCACTCGACGAGCTGCTCACCCGTCGGCCGGCCAAGCTGCTGTACACGGTGCCCGACCATCAGAACCCGGCCGGCGTGAGTCTCGCGATGGAGCGGCGCCACGCGCTGGTCGACGTGGCTCGACGGCACGGGCTACTGGTGCTCGAGGACGTGGCCTACCGGGAGCTCGGCTTCGACGGCGACCGGCGGCCCAGCCTCTGGGCGCTCGGTCCGGACGTGTGCGCCCAACTGGGCACCTTCTCGAAGACCTTCACCCCGGGCTTTCGCATGGGCTGGGTCGCCGGGCCGGCGAACCTCGTCGGCCGGCTCGTCATGGCGAAGCAGAACAGCGACCAGTGCACCGGAGCGCTGGGGCAGCGCCTGCTCGAGGAGTACGGCCGCGCCGGGCTGCTCGACGAGCAGGTCGCCCGGGCGCGCGAACTCTACGGTCGCCGCTGCGGGTTGCTGCTCGAGGCGCTCGAACGCCACCTTCCCGACGGGTTCCGCTGGACCCGCCCGCGTGGCGGCTTCTTCTCCTGGGTCACCGCGCCAGCGGGCATCGATCTCGTCGCGCTCTACGACCGGGCGCTGGCCGCCGGGGTGGCGTACGTCCCGGGCAAGCCGTTCTACCCGGACGGCCGCGGCAGTGGCGAGATGCGGCTCTCGTTCAGTCGGGTCGCGGACGACGACATCCCCGAGGGCGTACGCCGGCTCGGGACGCTGTTCTCGGAGGTGCTCTCCCAACGATGACCGACGGCTCCAGCTACTTCCTGACAGTGCCCGAAGAGCCGCCGACCGCGGCCGGGCGCTTCGTCCACGTCGACGAGGTCGAGGAGGTGACGTTTCTCGAGGGACTCACGTTCCGACCGGTCCTCGGCGGGAACGTCCTCGTCAACCACGTCCACTTCGCCCCTCACGTCGAGGCGCCGACGCACGTCCACGTCGAGGAGCAGATCATCGTGGTGCTCGACGGCGAGTTCGAGTTCTGGATCGACGGCGAGTCCCGCACCATGCGCAAAGGCGACGTCGCCGTCGTACCGCCGTGGGTGTCGCACGGCGCGCGTACGCACGACACGTCGTGCCTGGAGCTCGACATCTTCTCGCCGCCGCGCAGCCAGCTGCTCTCGCTCCTGCGGCCGCCCGAACCCACCTGATGCGCAAGCACCCCTGATGTGCCGCCTGCTCGGCTGGGTGAGCTCCCGCCCGCGGACGCTCGACGAGCTTCTCGGTGCCGACGAGCTGGCCGCCTTCACCGAGCTCTCCCGCCGGCACGGCGACGGCTGGGGTATTGCCTGGCTGGACGACGACGGCGGCGTCGAGGTCTGCAAGGAGGCGGGCGCGGCGTACGCCAGCCGGGCCTACTGGGACGCCGTGCGCACCGTCCGCACCCGAGCAGCGATCGTGCACCTGCGGTGGGCCACGCCGGGGCTTGCGGTCCGGAGTGACAACACACATCCGTTCCGGTACGACGGAGCGGCCTTCGCGCACAACGGGGCGATCCGGCCGGTCGACGGTCTCCTGAGCCTGCTGCCTGACCAGGCCCGCACCACGCTGGAGGGTGACACCGACAGCGAGCGCTACTTCCGGATCGCCCTCGACCGGGCGCAGCGGGCCGGGGAAGTCGCGGGATTTCGCCGCGCCATAGCCGACATCGGAACAGAGCTCACCCCCAGCAGCCTCAACGCCATGTTGCTGACAAGGGAGGCGTTGGTCGCGGTCTGCTGTCACGATCCGAACAGCGCTCCGACGCACCCGGCCCGGGCCGCCGTTGCCGCGGCCGCCGGCGGTCCGCCGGAGCACCTGCGCGGCTACTTCGACCTGCACTACCGCACGTCCGCGGACGCCGTCCTGGTCACGTCCTCGGGATGGCTGGGTTCCGGCTGGGAGACCATCTCCAACGGCTGCGCTCTGGTCGCGGACACCGCTCGGCTGAACGTCACGGTACTCGACGTCGGCCAACTACCCGAGTCCGCGCTGCGTCGGGCCGAGACGGCACGCGTCGCCGCCGTCGAGGGGTGGCCGTCGCCGGCGCTCCGGCCGCCGAGCGAGCCGTAGACCTGGCGGGCCGCCGGCTACCCGGGCAGCGTCGTCGGCTATCCGGGCAGCTTGTCCGCGAGCACGTCGACCTGTTCGACGCTGGGAGCTTGCGCGAACAACTCGTCGGCACGCTCCATCAGTGCGGTGCCGAGCGGTCCGGACAGATGGGTCTGCCGTGCCGCGTCGTCGGGGAACGCGTCGAAGATCCCGAAGGTCGAGTTGCCGAACCGGACAGCGAACCATGCCGTCGTTCCGGGTTCGTCCTGGACGATCGACAGGCCGCTGCGCAAGAACTCGGCGACCTCGTCTTCCTTGCCCGGTCGGGCCTCGACCCGGACGAGCAGCGCTACGTTGACCATCTTCGACTCCCTGGATAGTTGTGTGCTCGAATACCCTCCCGCCCTGATGGCAACCCGGTCGTTCCGGACATGGGGGATAGCCGGCTGTCCATAGGATCGGCCCGATCCAAAAGGAGCCGAATCCTCGGAAGGAAGTGTCGGCGTGCGCGATCGTCGAGCGCCGTGGCGCGGGGTCGTGGCAGAGTTCCGCGACCGGCTTCCGGTGAGCGAACGCACGCCGGTAATCACCCTGCTCGAGGGCGGTACGCCGCTCCTGCCGGCCTCCGCGCTCTCCCGGCTGGTCGGCTGCGACGTGCATCTTAAGGTGGAGGGGGCCAACCCGACCGGCTCCTTCAAGGACCGCGGGATGACGGTAGCGATCAGCAAGGCCGCCGAGGCGGGCGCGCGTGCGGTGATCTGCGCGTCGACCGGCAACACGAGCGCCTCCGCAGCGGCGTACGCCGTACGGGCCGGCATGCGCTGTGCCGTGCTCGTGCCGGACGGCAAGATTGCCATGGGCAAGCTCGCGCAAGCACTCGTCCACGGCGCCCAACTGATCCAGGTCAGCGGCAACTTCGACGACTGCCTCACGCTCGCGCGCTCCCTCGCCGACCGCTACCCCGTCTCGTTGGTGAACTCGGTCAACGAGTTCCGTATCGAGGGCCAGAAGACGGCGGCGTTCGAGGTGCTGGACGCGCTCGGGGGGCCGCCGGACGTGCACTGCCTGCCGGTCGGCAATGCGGGCAACATCACGGCCTACTGGCGCGGCTACGTCGAGTGCGGCACGCGGCCGCGCATGCTGGGCTTCCAGGCGGCGGGAGCCGCGCCGATCGTTCGCGGCACCGTGGTGCCGGAGCCGACGACGATCGCGAGCGCCATCCGGATCGGCAACCCGGCCTCCTGGCAACGCGCCCTCGAGGCGCGCGACCAGTCGGGGGGATCGATCGAGTCGGTCACCGACCGGCAGATTCTGGCTGCCTACCGACTGCTCGCCCGGGAGGAGGGCGTCTTCGTCGAGCCGGCGTCAGCGGCCAGCGTCGCTGGACTCCTGCAGACCGCGGCCACCGGCGCCCTCGACGCCGGATGTCGGGTCGTCTGCACGGTGACCGGCAACGGGCTCAAAGACCCCGAATGGGCCATCGCCGGCGCACCCCAGCCGCTGCGCATCGGTATCGACGCCGAAGCCGCGGCGGCCGCGCTCGGCCTGCGGTAGGAGAGCCGAGCACCGATGAGTCCCGCGCTCGATCGGCCGTCTCACGTCCGGGTTCGGGTACCGGCGACGAGCGCCAACCTCGGCCCGGGTTTCGACGCGTTCGGGCTGGCCCTGCAGCTACACGACCATGTCGAGGTCGCGGTGACCAGCCGCGGGCTCGACGTCGAGGTCGAGGGTGAGGGCAGCGCCGAGCTGCCGCGCGACGCGGAACACCTGGTCGTCCGGGCCATCCTGGCGGCGTTCGACCGGATCGGCTGGCGCCCCCCCGGCCTCGCCCTTCGGTGCCGAAACGAGATCCCCCAGGGGCGGGGTCTCGGTTCGTCGGCCGCCGCGATCGTGGCGGGCGTCGTCGCCGCGCAGGCCCTCGCCGTTGAGCACGGTGAGCTGGACGAGGCGGCGACGCTCCGCCTCTGCGCCGAGCTGGAGGGCCATCCGGACAACGTCGCGGCCTGCCTGCTCGGCGGCTTGACGCTGGCCTGGACCGGTACCGAGGGCGCGGACGCCGTACGCCTGCCGGTCGCCGGCGGGCTGCGCATGGTGGCGCTCGTGTCGCCCACGACGGTGTCCACCGATCAGGTACGCCGCCTGCTGCCGACCGTCGTCCCGTACCCGGACGCCGTGTCCAACGCCGCCCGCGCGGCCCTGCTCGTCGAGGCGCTCGGCCGAAGGCCCGACCTGCTGCTCGTCGCCACCGAGGACCGGCTGCATCAGGCCTATCGTGCGTCCGCAATGCCCCAGGCCGCTGCCCTGCTGCGGCGGCTGCGGGCGACCGGAATCGCGGCCGTGATCTCCGGTGCCGGACCGTCCGTGCTGGCGTTTGCGGCCGAACCAGCAGACGTGTCCGCGCCCGACGGGTGGGTGTCCCGGCCGGTGCAGGTCGACCTGGACGGGGCCGTCACGTCGGAATGACACACCCTTCGGCGGCGTTGTTGCCGTTGTCGGCTGTTCCGAGATACGCTACGTAGAGCATCGCCGCCCTCCTCGGCGGGTCAGCATGTGTTTCGAAGCCGGTCTGGTCCTGCTGCCTTCTTCGCCGGCCCTGACGCGAGCGCATGTCTCCCGAGCCACCGGAGTCGGCCAGCTGAATGCTGTCGCACCGCTCAGCGCTTATCGAGAATCAGCGCTTATCGAGAATCAGCGATCCTCGATAAGCGGTACGGCGAATCTAAGGCCCAGACGAATCTAAGACCCAGACGTCCCGTCGACAGTGGCGGGGAGCCGGCACCTTCGCCGGACGTTTCTCCAGCCCGCTGAGGCGATCAAACCGCCGCGGGCGCCCAGGGAAGGAATCCCACTTGAGCAACACCACCGAGACCTTCGGGGCCGCGGTACCCGTCGCACCATCCACATCCGAAGATGACCCGTCCGCGTCGTCCGCTCCGGCGGCCCGCCGCAGGCGGACAACGGGATCCGGTCTCGCCGCCATGGTGCTCCCGGAGCTGCAGGCACTGGCCGGCTCCCTCGGTATCGCCGGTACGGCGCGGATGCGCAAGAGCCAGCTGATCGCCGCCATCCAGGACCGGCAGGGGAGTGGCAACGGTGCCGGCGCGCCGTCCAGCGAGAACGCCGGCCGAAGCACGGGGCCCAGTCGCAACTCGGAGCGCCCGCCCGCCGACACGTCAAACGGGGTCCAGCGGACACTGCCACAGCCGACGGCGACTGAACGTCGAGACGACGTGCCCCGAGACGACGTGCCCCGAGACGACGTGCTGAGGAACGCCTCCGTCGAGGCAGGATCCACTGCTCGCGCTGAACCGCGAGTTGAGGAGCAGCGCGAGCCGCGTGCGGAGGGGCAGCGCGAGCCGCGTCAGCAGCGCGAGTCGCGTTACCAGCGCGAGCCGCGCGACCAGCAGTCCCGCGACCAGCAGCGCGAGCCCCGGGACCAGCAGCGCGAGCAGTCCCGCGACCAGCAGCGCGAGCCCCGGGACCAGCAGCGCGAGCCGCGCGACCAGCAGTCCCGGGACCAGCAGCGCGAGCCGCGCGACCAGCAGTCCCGCGACGACGACATGGACGGTAGCGGCCGACGACGCCGTGGTCGGTTCCGCGAGCGCAACCGTAACCGAAGCCGTCCGGACCGCTTCGGCGGCGGCGAGCCCGAGCCGACGGTGAGCGAGGACGACGTCCTCGTGCCGGTCGCGGGCATCGTCGACATCCTGGACAACTACGCGTTCGTGCGCACGACCGGTTACTTGCCCGGGTCCAACGACGTCTACGTCTCGCTGGCGCAGGTCCGTCGGTACGGCCTGCGCAAGGGTGACGCGGTCACCGGCGCGGTCCGTCAGCCGCGCGACGGGGAGCGCAAGGAGAAGTTCAACCCGCTGGTCCGTCTCGACGCGGTCAACGGCATGGAGCCCGATCAGGCGCGGCAGCGGCCGGACTTCGCCAAGCTCACTCCGCTCTATCCGCAGGACCGGCTACGCCTCGAGGGCGACCCGCAGGTCCTCACGACTCGGATCATCGACCTCGTCGCGCCGATCGGCAAGGGTCAGCGCGGGCTCATCGTCTCGCCGCCGAAGGCTGGCAAGACGATGGTCCTTCAGGCCATCTCCAATGCCATCACGACGAACAACCCCGAGTGTCACCTCATGGTCGTCCTCGTGGACGAGCGGCCCGAAGAGGTCACCGACATGCAGCGGTCGGTGAAGGGTGAGGTCATCGCGTCCACCTTCGACCGGCCGGCCGAGGACCACACGACCGTCGCGGAGTTGTCGATCGAACGCGCGAAGCGGCTCGTCGAGCTCGGCCACGACGTCGTCGTCCTGCTCGACTCGATCACCCGCCTGGGCCGCGCGTACAACCTCGCCGCTCCGGCATCCGGCCGCATCCTCTCCGGTGGTGTCGACTCGACGGCGCTGTACCCGCCGAAGCGGTTCTTCGGCGCCGCCCGCAACATCGAGGACGGCGGCTCGCTGACCATTCTCGCGACCGCACTCGTCGAGACCGGTTCACGCATGGACGAGGTCATCTTCGAGGAGTTCAAGGGCACCGGCAACATGGAGCTTCGCCTGGACCGCAAGCTCGCGGACAAGCGGATCTTCCCTGCGGTCGACGTCGACGCGTCGGGTACTCGCAAGGAGGAGATCCTGATGCCGGCCGAGGAGCTGCAGGTCACCTGGAAGCTACGCCGGGTGCTGCACGCGCTCGAGTCGCAGCAGGCGCTCGAACTGCTGCTCGACAAGATGAAGCAGACCCGGAGCAACGCCGAGTTCCTCATGCAGATCCAGAAGACCCTGCCGATGCCGAACGACTGATCCGAGCCGAACTCCGCAACCGCCAGCGGCGCCGCATGGCTGGCCCAACCCTGCGGGGGCGATTGACCACATTCACTGCCTTACGGGAGCCCAGGCAGCGCCGACGAGCGGGCGCGGCTGGCGCGCCACGAGCGATGTGGTCAATTACCCCCATTGGCGCGGAGGCGGCGTCGGCAGTTCGGCGGCGGCGCGAGTCAGGGGCGGGCACCGGGCGGCGGAATCGACAGGGGCCTCGACGCGTTTTCCCATCTGGCACACTGGAAATCCGGCAACTCGAAGGCCGCGCTTGGTCACCCGGAAACCGGGGCGAGCGAGGGGAGCAGCCTTGCAGCAGATCACAAAGGAGTTCGCGTGAAATCTGACATCCACCCGGAGTACACGCAGACGCAGGTCACATGCAGCTGCGGCAACACGTTCACGACCCGCAGCACGGCGAAGGCGGGCACCATCCACGCCGACGTCTGTTCCGCCTGCCACCCGTTCTACACGGGCAAGCAGAAGATCATGGACGTGGGCGGTCGCGTGGAGAAGTTCGAGAAGCGGTACGGCAAGCGCTAATTCCGTCGACGGCGGCGGGCTGGACGTCCCAGTCCACGCCGGCGCCGCCTGGGGGGGCGTGGATTTTGGGTGTTCGCCTCGCGGGACGATCTCCACGCCGAGC
>JBBSIN010000043.1:0-20509 GCA_038232055.1 Mycobacteriales bacterium | reverse complement strand
CCGGCCGGGCGGTAGGACGGCGCGCGGGTCCGGCGAGCACCAGGGGATCGCCGGCCAGCCGCTACCGGGCCACGGGAAGCAGCCGTGCCGATAGGCGTCGAGCAGGGTGCCGGGGGAGAGGTCGTCGCCGAGCGCGATGACGTCACCGGTCGTCCCGGCGACGTCGATCGTGCTCCAGAAACCGGGAGGCACGGCGCCACTCTAGGGACCGGAACACGATCTCCCGGGTAGCCGGTTCTGCCCCGGTTTCCGTCGAGAGACAGTATCGAGAGATACTCTCGACAATCAGCTTCGAAAGCAGGTAGCGAGACGATGCCGTCCAACCCGAGCCGCGAGCTGACCGATGCCGTCACGATGCGGACTCTGGCGCATCCGGTCAGGGTCCGGCTCCTCGAGGCGCTCGCCGTCGCCGGGCCGCTCACGGCTACGGCGGCCGGAGAGATGCTCGGCGAGTCGGCCACGACGTGCTCCTTCCACCTGCGACAGCTGGGCCGGCACGGCTTCGTGGTGGAAGCCGGCGGCGGTCGGGGGCGGCAGCGGCCGTGGCGACTGACCCACCTCGGCACTCGCCTGAGCCGGGTGCACGACGACCCGGAGATCGGTGCTGCTGCGGCAGCGCTCGAGCGGGTCTATCGGGAGCGGGGACTGCATCGGCTGCGGGAGTGGCTGGAGGCGAGAGTCGGCTATCCGGCCGAGTGGCAGGAGGCCGCGGGGTTCAACCAGCTGCTGCTCTTCGTGACCGCCGCCGAGCGGAGGGAACTCGACGCGGACATCGCGGCGTTGCTGCTGGACCGGTACGGCGACCGGCTCGCCGACCCGGCGCAGCGCCCGGTCGACGCGTTGCCGGTCGAGGTCCTCACCTTCTCCTATCCCGTTCGGCCCGGATCGGGTGCCTGACAATGCTCCGGCTGCTCGAGCACCGGAATGCGCGGCTCTACCTGGCTGGACAGACGCTGTCACTGCTGGGCGACACCGCGCTGTTCCTGGCCGCCGGTGCGTGGGTGAAGCAGCTGACCGGCAGCAGCGCAGCTGCAGGCATGGTCTTCCTGGTGTTCGTCACGCCGTCGCTGGGGGCGCCCGCTGCCGGTCTCCTCGTCGACCGCGTGCGGAGACGACCGCTGCTCCTCGCCACCAACTCGGCGGCGGCTCTCGCCGTGCTGCCGCTCTTTCTCGTGCACGGCCGGAGCCAGGTGTGGCTCATCTACCTCGTCATCGGGCTGAACGGCGTCGCCAACGTGATCCTGACGAGTGCGCAGTCCGCCCTGCTGACGGTGCTCGTGCCAGCCGCGCTGCTGCCCGACGCCAACGGCGCCCTGCAGACGATCCGGGAGGTGCTTCGCTTGACCGCGCCGCTTGTCGGCGCGGGCCTCTTCGCGGTCGCCGGTGGTTGGTGCTGTCGCCGCCCTCGATGCGGCCAGCTTCGCCGCCGCGGCCGGCGCGCTGTGCGCCGTACGCGTCCACGAGCCGCCCCCCACGGCAACGCGACAGAATCGGCGTCGTGAGCTGGCCGCCGGAATGCGGCACCTGTTGGCCACGCCCACCCTGCGGCGCGTGGTCACGACGACCGCGGTCGCGGCCCTGGTGCTCGGCTTCTCCGAGACGCTGCTCTTCGCGGTCACGGACGAGGGCCTGCATCGCGAGCCGCCCTTCATCGGCGTACTGACCGCCGGCCAGGGGGCGGGCGCCGTTCTTGGCGGCGTGGCGGCTGCCGGGCTGCTGCGTCGTGTCGGCGACTCCCGGTCGGTTGCTGTCGGACTGCTCCTGTTCGCCGTCGGTGCGGCACTGCTCGTCGCGCCCACGCTGGTCGTCGTCCTTGCCGGCATGGCGATCGCCGGGGCCGGCGTCGCGATCCTGGCCGTCGCCTACACCACGACGGTGCAGACGCGCACACCCCTGGACCTCCAGGGTCGCGCCTTCTCCGCGGCCGACACCGCCGTGGCAGTGCCGCAGACCCTCTCCATCGCGTCCGGTGCGCTGCTCTCGACGGTCATCGACTACCGACTGCTGCTGTCGGTCATGAGCGCAGCGGTCGCGCTCTGCTCGCTGCGACTCTTGCGAACTCGACCAGAGATTCCTGCCGGGTCGGAACCGGCCATTGCGCTGGGGCTTTCCGAGTCCTGATGATGGATGGGAAGCGTTGTTGCTGCCACTGCATCGCGGGCAGCTTCCCGAGAAGTCGCCGAGTTGGAGGATGTCGTTGCCGGCCAGTCGCTCGATCCCCGTCCTGTTGGTGTCCGCGACCGTGGCGGTGTCGCTCGGGGCGTTCCCGGCCTCGGCCGGCCGGCTCATCCCAGTCGCTTCGGGTACGTCGGCAGCGGCTCCGGCGGCCGGCACTGCAGCCGCGGTCACGCGGCTCGGCCCGGACTTCAACGGCGACGGCAAGACCGACCTCGCGGTGTGGCGGCCATCGTCCGGCACCTGGTACGTCCGGGGCGTCGCCACGATCCGCTGGGGCGCGCGGGGTGACGTGCCGGTCGCTGCCGACTACAACGGCGACGGCCGCACCGACATCGCGGTCTTCCGGCCGTCGAACGGCACCTGGTACGTGCGTGGGGTCGCCACAACGCGCTGGGGCGCCGCCGTGGACCGTCCGGTCGCCGGGGACTACAACGGCGACGGCCGCACCGACATCGCTGTCTTCCGGCCGTCGAACGGCACCTGGTACATCCGCGGGATCGCCACGACCCGCTGGGGCGCCCCCGTGGACCTTCCGGTCGCCGGGGACTACAACGGTGACGGCCGCACCGACATCGCGGTCTTCCGGCCGTCGAACGGCACCTGGTACGTACGTGGGATCGCCACAACACGTTGGGGTACGTCGAGCGACGGTCCGGTCGCCGGGGACTACAACGCGGACCGCCGTACCGACGTCGCGGTGTGGCGGCGCTCGAACGGCACCTGGTACGTCCGGCACATCGCCACGACCCGCTGGGGAACGTCGGGCGACGTTCCGGTCGCCGCCGACTACAACGGGGATCGCCGTACCGACGTTGCCGTCTGGCGGCCGTCGAACGGCACCTGGTACCTACGGGGAATCCGGACCGTCGCGTGGGGAGCGCGGGGAGACGTCCCCATCCAGGGGACCGTCAGCGGCCGCAGCCGCCAGTCGAGCGGGGTCAGCAAGGTGCTCGTGATCGTGGAGGAGAACCACAGCCGAAGCGACGCCTTGGCCAGCATGCCGTTCCTCGCCGGCCGGGCCAGGACCTACGGCTACGCCAGCGACTACCACGCCGTGACGCATCCCTCGCTGCCGAATTATCTCGCCATCACGGGCGGCTCGACGTTCGGCGTGACCGACAACCAGCTGCCGGCCAGCCATCCCGTTTCGGGACAGTCCATCTTCGGTCAGGTGCTGGCCGCAGGCCGGACCGCCAAGACGTACGCGGAGTCGATGCAGACCAACTGCGCCCAGCAGAACGGCTCCAACTATGCGGCGCGGCACAATCCGTGGGCGTATTTCGCGGACAGCGCCGAGCGCAGTGCCTGCCTCCGGTACGACGTCCCCGCGGGTTCGACCAGCTCGGGCGCCCTGCACGACGACGTCGCGGCCGGCAACGTGCCGACGTTCGGCATGGTGATCCCCAACCTCTGCAACGACGGCCACGACTGCTCGCTCGGCACGGCCGACGCCTGGCTCCGGTCCTGGCTGCCGCAAATCGAGAACGGTCCGGACTTCCGGGCCGGTCAGTTGGCCGTCATCGTCACGTTCGACGAGGACGATCACACGGCCAACAACTCCGTGCTGACCGTGGTGATCTCCCGAGACCTGCGCGGAGTCGTTTCGGCGACGCCGTTCAACCACTTCTCCCTGACCCGCCTCGCCGCTGAGCTGGTGGGTCGCACACCGTTGCGGAACGGGGCGACGGCGCCTGACCTGGCCGCGGCGTTCGGCCTGTGAGGGCGTCGGTCACGGGCTTCGATCACGGTGGGGTGAGGATGCGCCATGGGTGCCCGGGCGCGGCCAGGAAGGGATGCCGGCGCCAGGTGCGCATGACGGCGATACGGCGTGGATCGCTCCGGCGTACGGCGATCGCCACGGAGGTTATGGGGTCTGCTGCCGCGGCGCGAACGCTGGTGGAGCTCCACCGCAGCTGGCCGCAGCCGGCGGCGTAGGCGATTGGTGGGGCACTCGACCCGGTGATCGCGCATGGCGGCGTGATGCCGAGCCGGTTCAGCTCCACGGCCACCCGCACGTAGCCGATCCGGGCGGATGTTGCCGTCCGGACGTTGGCGACCAGCACTGCCGTCTGGATCGCGAGGTGCGCCACGAGGACGGCTGCCACACCGCCGACGACGGCCGCCCGTCTGACGGGTCGGTGGACCAGCCAGTTCGCCCCCTCGGCGATAGGTAGGGAGAGCAGCGCGTAGACGGGAAGCAGGTGGCGGACACCGACGACGCTAACGACGAACACGTACTGCACGGACAGGGCCACCGCCATTCCCACGGCCAGCAGCAGCGGGGCGAGGTGACCCCTCCGGCGCGCGGCGAACAGCCCGAGGGCGGTGAGCGGGACGAGCGCAATCCACCACAGAAGTGCCAGGTAGGGATGCGGCCACGGCCGAGGGCCGGCGCAGCACTCAAGCGGGCCGGCCATGGTCTTCGCGTACAGCAGCAGGTTGACGTGGAAGGCGCCCCCCGCGTCTTCGGCGCTGGCCGCGTGCAGTCGTGCGAACAGCCCGCCGAACGCGACGAACGCCTCCGCGACCCAGGCCGCCCAACCGAACGCGATCCCGACCGCGACGGCGCCGAGCCGACGCCATCGTGGCGAGTGGGGTAGCACGGCGGCGATGGCGAGCGGCACGCTGAGATAGAGGCTGTCGGTGGGGCGGACGAGGGACAGGATCGCGAGACTGCCGGTGAGCCCGGCCAGCGGGAGGCGCGCCGAGGGCTCGCGCGTCGACCGGAGGAGGTAGCCGGCGGCCGCCACGGCGGTCAACGCCACAAACAGGTTCGGCATCGCCGCCGGGCCGTAGAACACGGCGATCCAGATCGTGCCGAAAAGCGCAGCCGCGAGCGGGACGACCCGTCCGGACAGGATCCGCAGCCAGGGACGGAACGCGAGGACGAGTCCGACCCCGCTCAGCACCGCGAGGTAGAGCCGCAGCGCCGGCACCGATGTCGTGAAGTGCACGACCGGAGCGATGATCGTAGGCACCCCACGGGCGCGGGGAGCGGTCCAGAGCAGCGGCGGTCCGTGCCGGCTCACCTGACTCGCGTAAACCGTCTCGTCCCAGCCCAGACCGAAGGAGCTGCCGACGAAGAGCAGCTGCAGCGCGGTGTAGGCCACGCCGACCACGGTCAGCAGCCGCCCGGCCGTGCCGGCTGCGGGCGCCGCAGCCCCGCTCACCGCAGAACTGCCCCGCGATGACAATGCAGAGATGGCGCTCAAGGGCTCCTACCGAGGAGTGCGGCGCAGCAGAGGTCGTCAGCCTCGATCGTGGTGCCGGTACATGAGGAGAGGGTGAGAGGGACGGCCCCTCTCATGGGCGTCTCATGGTCGGGGCCGGACGCTGGCCACGTGGTACTGGCCGTTGCGTTGCCCCCCCGAGTTATCGGCGCACTGGCGCGGATCGTGTCGACGACGTCCCGCTTGGCCCGCCGTGGTGGTGGGTCGGTCATCGGCGGCCGCGTTGCGTTGCGGGTCGACCCGCTCTCGCTCGTGCGGTTGACGGCCGGTCGGATGGTGGTCCTCGTCAGCGGTACCAACGGCAAGACGACGACCACCCGGCTGCTGGCCGAGGCGTTGAGGTCGCGCTTCCGGGTCGTGACGAACACCTCGGGGGCGAACATGCCCCCCGGTATGGTCAGCGCCCTTGCCGCCGACATCTCCGCCGAGGTGGCCGTGCTGGAGGTGGACGAGGCGTACCTGCGCACCGCTGTGGAGCAGGCGGCCCCCGTGCTCGTCGTACTGCTGAACCTCTCACGTGATCAGCTCGATCGGGTGGGAGAGGTCGGGCTGCTTGCTCGTTCGTGGCAGGAGGTGCTGTCGCGCCATGAGGTGCAGGTGGTCGCCAATGCCGACGACCCGCTCGTCGTATCCGCCGCGGAGCGCGCCGGCAACGTGGTGTGGGTTGCTGCCGGCCTCGCCTGGCGCGGCGACGCGCACGGCTGTACCCGCTGTGGTCGCAACCTGCGATGGGACGGGCCGGATGCGAGCTGGTGGTGCGAGTGCGGTAACCGTCGCCCGGAGGTGATGTGGCGACTCATCGGGTCGGATCTCGTCGCGCGCGATGGCAGCGTCCTCCATCTCACGCTCTCACTTCCCGGCCGAGCCAACTCGGCGAACGCCGCGATGGCCCTCGCTGCCGCCGCCTGCCTCGACGTGTCGCTGGGCGCGGCGCATCAAGCCATGACGGCCGTCGGGTCGGTGAACGGTCGTTACCTGGCGGCCGACGTGGCCGGCCGAAACGTGCGGGTGCTGCTTGCCAAGAACCCGGCTGGATGGCTCGAGACGCTGGGCATGCTGCGCGCTCCGCCGACACCGCTACTGCTGGCGCTCAACGGGCGGGTGGCCGACGGCCGCGACGTCTCCTGGGTCTGGGACGTGCCCGTGGAGCAACTACGGGACAGACCGGTCGTCGTGTGC
Organism: Mycobacteriales bacterium; assembly: GCA_038232055.1. Lineage (GTDB taxonomy): Bacteria > Actinomycetota > Actinomycetes > JADGOV01 > JADGOV01 > JBBSIN01. The sequence continues at coordinate 13,922 of JBBSIN010000043.1, read as the reverse complement.
GGGGAGCGTCGCCTCGATCTTGGGGTGCGGCTGCGCCATGGCGGCATACCTGTGTCGATCGCCCGCGACGCGCTCGCAGGACTCGGAGCCCTGCCGCCGGGACCCGTCGACCTCGTCGCCAACTACACGGCGTTCCAGGACGTGTGGCGGAAACTCAGCGATGCCGCATAGCGACAAGCTGCGGCTGGTCTCCGTCTACCCGGAACTGCTGGGCACGTACGGCGACACGGGGAATGTGTGCGTCCTGCAGCAGCGGGCGGCCCGCCGCGGCATCTGCGCCGATGTGGTGACCGCGTCGGTCGGCGACCCGATGCCGACGAGCGGTGACATCTACCTGCTCGGCGGTGGCGAGGACCTCAACCAGATGCAGGCCGCCGAACGGCTCCAGGGCCACGGTGCGGCGGCGCTGGCGAAGGCCGTCGCCGGCGGCGCCGTCGTGTTCGCCGTCTGCGCGGGCTTTCAGATCCTCGGGGCCACGTTCGCCGACGAGGACGGGACGCTTGTCCCCGGCGCGGGTTTGCTCGACGTCGTCACCACCCGGTCCGGCAAGCGAGCGGTGGGCGAGGTGGTTGCCGAGCCGGTGAACCGACCGGAGCTGCCGGTGCTGACCGGCTACGAGAACCATGCGGGGCGTACGACGCTGGGCGCCGAGGCCGTCCCGCTCGGTCGCACCCTCGCCGGTGTGGGAAACAGCGAGGGAAGCCGCACGGAAGGGGCCTGCCAGGGTCGCGTCGTCGGTACGTACCTGCACGGACCAGCGTTGGCCCGCAACCCGGCGCTCGCCGACCTGTTGCTGCAGTGGGTGGTCGGAGCGTTGCCGCCGTTGCCCGACCCAATGGTCGAGCAGCTGCGCTCCGAGCGGATAGCCGCGGCGCTCGGCACTCCCGGGTCCCGGTTCTCCGCGTCCGCGGGTCGCCTGGTCAGCAGGAGTCGTTACTGAAGCGGTAGCCGATGCCGCGGATCGTCGCGATCGATGTACGGCCGAAGGGCCGGTCGACCTTGTCGCGCAGGTAGCGGATGTAGACGTCTACGACGTTGGAGGCGTCGTCGTAGGCGAAGTCCCATACGTGGTCGATGAGGTGCCGGCGCGTCAGCACCTCGCCGGGATGGCGCATGAGCTCGGTGAGGAGCGCGAACTCCTTCGCGGAGAGATCGATCCGCTCCTCGCCGCGACGAACGGAGTGTGCCCCTGGATCGAGGGTCAGGTCACCGACCACGACCACGTCCGGCCGGTCCGGCATGCCGCGCCGAGTCAGTGAGCGGAGCCGAGCGAACAGCTCGGTCAGAGCGAAGGGCTTGGTGAGATAGTCATCCGCGCCGCCGTCGAGCCCGGCCACCCGGTCCCCGACGTCGCCGCGAGCCGTCAGCAGCAGGACCGGCACAACGCAGCCCTCGTCGCGTAGCCGGCGCAGCACCACGAGCCCGTCAGGCCGCGGAATCATCACGTCGAGGAGCACGGCGTCGTAGGTGTTTTCACCAATGCTCCACAGCGCGTCGGTCCCGTTGTCGACCGTGTCGACGGCGTAACCCTCGCGCTGGAGCGCTCGGCGGAGGACCCCCCGCATCGCCGCGTCGTCCTCGACCACGAGCACCCGCACGTCCAAGCAGCCTACGCGCGGTTTCCGCGCAATCCGGCGGAAACGGAGGTCGTACGCCGGCGCCTCTACCGTGGCTACGTGCGTCTCTCGCCGACGTCGCTGCGCGGCAGGCTGGCGCTGCTGTTCGCCGTCGGCGCCGGGGCGGCCCTGGCGGTGGGACTCACGCTGCTCTACTCGACGCTGGTGGTGACCCTCGACGAGGCCGTCAACGACGGGCTCAGCGCCCGGATGCGCGACCTCCGAGCCGCGGTGCACACGGGTGACCTCTCCGTGCTGCAGCACGACCGCTTCGCCCAGCTCATCGGGCCGGACGGCGACGTGGTCGTGGCCTCGGGGACTCTCACCGAACCTAGCGGCAGCTCGAGCGGACAGGAGCCGCCGCGCGAGCCCGTGTTGCGCCCCGACGAGCTGCGTCTCGCCCGGCAAGGCGTCTTCAGCGTGACCAGGGCGGAGACCGGACTCGCCGAGCAGGCGCGCCTGGCGGCGGAGCCCGTCCCAGGTGGAAGCGTGCTCGTCGTCGGGTCGTCGCTCAGTGACGTCGACCGGGCGAAGGAACGGCTCGCGCTGCTGCTCGTGGTGGCCGGACCGCTCATGCTCGCGGCGCTCGCGCTCGCCGGCTGGCTGCTGGCCGGAGCGGCGCTGCGACCCGTCGCGGCCCTGACGGACGAGGCGGCGGTCATCTCCGCAGCCGACGCGAGCAACCGACTGCCGGTCCCGCCCGGCGAGGACGAGCTCGCCCGGCTGGCCCGCACGCTCAACGCCATGCTCGCCCGGCTCGCCGTGTCGTTCGAGCGGGAACGCACGTTCGTCGACGATGCCAGCCACGAGCTGCGTACGCCGATCGCCGTACTCTCCGCCGAGCTCGAGCTCGGGCTGCTGGCCCAGGATGACCCGGCCGAGATGGCGCGCTCCCTGCAGGGCGCCCGGCGGGAGGCCGAGCGACTGGGCCGGCTCGCCGAGGACCTGCTTGTCCTCGCCCGGGAGCGAAGCGGCGCACTGACGCTGGACCGGCGCCGGGTAGACCTCCACGACCTCGTCCTCGGCCTTCTCGACCGGCTGGCCTCGGTGCATCACGTCCACACCGAAGCTTCCGGTGGCGGAGTCGTCGTGTTCGTGGACCACCATCAGCTCGAGCGTCTCGTCGACAACGTGGTGGCAAACGCCGCCCACGCCGGCGCAGGTCGCGTCCGGCTGGAAACCTCCGCGGCGGACGGTGATGCCGTCCTCGAGGTCGCCGACGACGGGCCGGGCTTCGCCGCCGAGGTGCTCCCGATTGCGGTGGAGCGCTTCGCTCGCGGCAGCGCCGCTCGAACCCGTGGCGCCGGCGGCGCCGGCCTCGGGCTCAGCATCGTCGCTGCGATCGCACGGGCGCACGGCGGAAACATTGCGCTCCGCAACGGGCCACCGCTGGGCGGCGCCGTCGTACGCGTCCGCCTGCCGGCTAAGGAGAGCGCCGGAGCCCTCGACCGCCGACGCCTCGACTAGTGCGGGGCGTTGTCGGCCGTCGCCAGTCGAGTCCATCGCGGCTGTCCGCTCCGAAGAGTGGACCGAGGATGGCGATGACAACGAAGAACACCAGCACGATCCAGACCATCTCGACGCCTCCTTTACCGTTTCCCTGACGTCAGGATGCGCCTACCTGTCATGCAGGACAAGCGAAGAGTTCTGTACAACGCTTCAGCTTTACTACACAATGAACTGGTGCTGGACGTGCGTCGCCTCCGGGTGCTCAAGGCCGTGGTTGATTCGGGCTCAGTGACCGCCGCAGCGCACCGCTTGAGCTACAGCCCCTCCGCGGTCAGCCAGCACGTCGCGGCGCTCGAGCGGGAGGCCGGCATGGCTTTGCTCGAGAAGTCGGGGCGGGGGATCCGACCGACCGCCGCCGGACGTCTGCTGGCCGAGCATGCCGAGGGTGTGCTCACCCAGCTCGCCCAGACGGAGGCCGCCCTGGACTCTTTACGCAGCGGACACAGTGGTCGACTCAGCATGATCGCCTTTCCTACCGCCGGCTCCGGGCTTGTCCCGATTGCCGTCGGCGAGTTCCGCCTGCGTTGCCCCGGCGTGCTTCTCGACCTGACGGTCGGGGAGTCCGACGACGCAGCCGAGGCCGTCCGTAGCGGTCGGGTGGACATCGCGGTGACGGTCGAGCCGCGGGCCTCCGACGCACTTCCCGACGACGGCGTGCTGCGGATCCATCTCCTGGACGACCCCTTCCGAGTCGTCCTGCCAAAGCGGCACCGGTTGGCTGGCCGACGTCGCATCGACCTCGCCGAACTGGCCGGCGAGGCGTGGATCACTACCGCGAGCTGCCCGGACTCCTGTGAGCAACAGGCGCTCGACGCGTGCGTGGCGGCGGGGTTCACCCCTCGGTTCGCCGCGGAGGCGGACGACTACCCGGCTACCCAGGGCTACGTCGCTGTCGGCCTCGGAGTGGCCATGATCCCCATGTTGGGACTCGGCGCCGTCCGGGACGGGGTCGCCGTCCGTCGCGTTCGCGGACCGGAGCCGGTACGCCACGTCTACGCCATCACCCGACCGGCCATCGCCGAGAGGGGCGCGGTGCCAGTCATGCTCGACGGGCTGCGCGCGGCCGCGGCAGAACAGCGCCGGGCGGCCGGCGGCCGGCGGTAGCGCTGCGCCGTGCCGTGCGCCGGTGGGAGCGGGGCGCTCACACCGGCGCACGCACGGGCTACGCCGGGCCGGCTTTACTCCTCGCCCTCGAACTGGTGGTCGACGTTGCCGGCCGGGTCCTGGTGGCCGCCGGGACCGTCGGAGGCGCCGCTGGTTTCCTGCTCGCCCTGCGGCTCCTGTTCCGCGTCGGCTGCACCTCTCGGCGCCGCGACCTTCGCGGCCTTCCCGGCCTTCCCGGCCTTCTGGACGGTGCGCGTCACCGAAGTCCCGGCCGTGGACGGCGTGGTGCGACTGACCACATGGCTGGACGGAGTCGACGACGACCCGCCGGCCGCGAGCGCGGCTCCGGTGCCGAACGTGGCGACCGCGAGCGCCGCGCCGGCGATCACCGCCAGCGGCTTGGGGATCCTGCTCATGAAACCACCTCCTCGTCCCGGCGGACCCTCCGCTGCGGGACGAGGGCAACAGTGCCGGACGGCTGCTGTGAGGAACCTGAGCACGCCTGAGGTGGCTCTCTCAGCGCCGTCACAGGCAGCGAGGGCCATGCTGGTGCGCTCGGACCTGCGGATCGGGGACCACGTAGTGCGAGTCCTGGTGGTGGAGGACGAACGCCGGCTCGCCAATGCACTCTCGCGGGGCCTGGGCGCCGACGGCTTCACTGTCGATCTCGCCCACGACGGCGAGGACGGCCTCTGGCGCGCCCGCGAGACGACGTACGACGCAGTCGTGCTCGACATCATGCTGCCTGGGCTGTCCGGGTACGAGGTGCTCCGGCGCCTTCGGGCGGCCCGAGTGTGGACGCCGGTGCTGATCCTCACCGCGAAGGACGGCGATTACGACGTCGCGGACGGTCTCGACCTCGGCGCTGACGACTATCTGGCCAAGCCGTTCAGTTACGTCGTCCTGCTGGCGAGGCTTCGTGCGCTGCTCCGGCGCGGGTCGCCAGCCCGTCCGGCGGTTCTGCGTGCCGGCGACCTCGCCCTGGATCCGGCCACTCACCGCTGCCTGCGCGGCTACGTGACGATCGGGCTGACGCCCCGTGAGTTCGCCCTGCTGGAGTACCTACTGCGCTATCGCGACGAGGTGCTGACCAAGCGGAGAATCCTCGAGCACGTCTGGGACGAGCACTACGCGGGCGATGACAACGTCGTCGAGGTCTCCGTTGGCTATCTCCGGAAAAAGGTCGATGTGCCTTTCGGTCGTCGAGCCATCGAGACCGTCCGCGGCGTGGGTTACCGGCTCCGCGGTGACGGCGGGTGAGGGCACTGCTGTCCGGTGCCGTTCGCTGGTGGTCCCGCCGATCGCTACGGGCAAGGCTCACGGCGTCGGCCACGATCGTCATCGCCGCGGGTGTGCTTGCCGCCTCACTGCTGCTCGTCGCGCAGCTGCGGACCACGCTGGTCGCCGGCGTCGATGCCGGTGTCCGGCAGCGAGCCCTGGAGGTCGCGCAGGCTCTCCGTGCCGGAAGGCTGGCCGATCCGGTGCCAAGGTCCGCCGAGGGCGACGCCGCCGTGCAGGTCGTCGACGCCGCAGGCCACGTGGTCGCCAGTTCGGCGAATATCGACGGCGAGGGTCGCCTGTTCACCTTTTCCGTCGACTCGGCGACGTCGTTCACACAGCGCACCGTCGCCGGCGTTCCGCTGAGCGACAACAGCGCCTACCGAGTCGTCGCCGTCCGCGCCGCCTACGGCGGCAAATCCTATGTCGTTTACGCCGGCTTGCCGCTCGGTCCGGCGACGCACGGGGTCGCCGTCATCACCCGAGCCCTGGGCGCCGGCGCGCCCATCCTGGTCGCCCTTCTCGCCGTTGTCGGATGGCTGCTCGTGGGCCGTGCGCTCCGGCCGGTGGAGAAACTGCGACAGCAGGCGAGCCGGATCACGGTGAGCGACCTGCAGCAGAGGCTGGGGCAACCACCCGGCCGCGACGAGCTGAGCCGGCTGGCCGCCACGCTCAACGAGCTGCTGAGTCGACTCGACGTCGCCACCCGGCGTCAACGGCAGTTCGTGGCCGACGCCGCGCACGAGCTGCGCAGTCCACTGGCGAGTGTGCGCGTACAACTCGACGTCGCCGCCCGACATCCCGGGACGGAGCTCGACATCGAGGGGCTGCGTGCCGACGTAGGGCGACTGACCCGACTGGTCGACGACCTTGTCGGGCTGGCCCGGCTGGATGCGTACCGCCACCTGCGCCAGATCCCGGTCGATCTCGACGACGTCGTGATGGCCGAGACCCGCGGCCCGGCCAGAATGCCGATCGACGTCAGCGGTGTGCGGCCGGTCCGGGTGTACGGCGACGCGGAGGCGCTGGCGCGGGTGGTCCGCAACCTGCTGGACAACGCACTGCGACATGCTTGTAGCCGGGTCGCGGTGACCCTGGCGGTTCGTGACGGGACGGCGCGACTCGAGGTGTCCGACGACGGGGCAGGTGTCCCACCGGCCGAGCGGGAGCGGGTCTTTGAGCGCTTCACCCGGTTGGATGAAGCTCGCACCGCCGACGCGGGCGGCTCCGGGTTGGGGCTGGCGATCGTGCGGGACGTCGTTGCCGCGCACGGCGGGCGGTCCCGCGTCGTCGACACCGACCGTGGCGCGACGTTCGCTGTGGAGTTGCCCACGCGGACGCCGCACCGAGCGGCTCGGCCGGAGAGGAGCTGATCCGGTTGTCATCATCGCGGCAGCCTCCGCTGCCTGACGAGCGGCCGGACGGGAAGTCCTCGGCCGACCGAAGCGGTGTCCTTGGCCGAAGGGCGGTTCTGTGCGCCGGGCTGCTGGCCGGTCTCGCCGGCTGCGCTTCCGACAAGCCGCACGCCGCTGATCGCGCTGTCGGTACGCGGCGGCCGCCCGCTGCCCCTGCCCAGACCGGCGCGCCACCCTCACCCGGAGTGGCTCCGACTGCTGCGCCGCCCTCCCTCGGGGCGGAGGTCGTGTCCGGTCCGCGCAGTCGTCCAGCGGTTGCTCTGACCTTTCACGGCGCAGGTGACGCGGGCATCGCCGTGTCGCTCCTCACCGTCGCGGAGAGCGCCGGCGCGCGGCTGACGGTGCTGGCCGTAGGGACGTGGCTGGACGCCAACCGGCCGCTTGCGGCGCGCATCCTCGACGGCGGACATGAACTCGGCAACCACACGTACACGCATCCGGTACTGACGGGGCTCGGAGCGCGCGCGGTCCATCGCGAGATTGCCCAGTGCGCCGAGGTGCTTCGCCGCCTCACCGGCTCCACCGGCCGCTGGTTCCGGCCATCCGGGACGGCGCGCGCGACGCCCCTGATCGAGGCGCAGGCCCGTCGGGCCGGCTACCCGACTTGTCTGGCCTACGACGTCGACCCCCGTGACTACAGCGATCCGGGCGCGCCAGCCGTCGTCGCGCGCGTCCTGGCCGGTGTCCGGCCAGGTTCCATCGTGAGCCTGCACCTGGGGCATCGGGGAACCCTCGATGCCATGCCGGATATCCTCGGCGGCCTGCATCGGCGAAGACTCCTGCCGGTCACGGTCAGCGACCTGCTCGCGGTCAACCACGCGACAGCCCGCCCCTGACCCGGCACCCTCGCCTGCTTCCTGGCCAGAGGCACGCTCGCCGTTCTGGGTCGCGTCGACCACGAGCACGCGCGCGAGGTGCTGTGGGTGGCCGCCATTGAGGAGGCAGGACCTGTCTGACGCCCGATCATCGGTCGGGTGACGACCTGACTGCCGCCGCCGAACGACCTCCGCGACGCAGCCGCAGGGCGACGACGACGGTGCTCGCGCCGACGAGCAGGGCCACGGTGTTCGGCACGATGAGCGCCAGGTTCTTCGACGCCAGGCCGTAGGCGATCCAGAGCAGGAAGCCCACCAGCAGAATGGCGAAGTAGCCCAGCGACACATCACGCGAGGAGCGCTCTCGCAGCATGCGACGGATCTGCAGCGCCGGTGAGGCACCCATGAGCACGCCCCACACGGCGGCGACAACGGCGAGTCCGGTTTCGGCCACGGCGTCCCTTAGGTACGGCGCCCGGACTCTACGGGCCGTGCTCCCCAGCAAATGTGGCGAGGGGCGCTAGCACGACCGTCGCCTACGGTACCGGAGCCAGTGCGGCGTCACGAGGCGTACGGACCACGACATCGCGGAGGAGCGCATGGGTGGCGACCGAGACCGCGTCCACCGCAGCCGCGAAGGCGGCCTGGTTCCGCAACGACGGCTGCCGCATGCCGGCGACTTTGCGGACGTACTGCAGCGCGGCCGCATGGATGTCGTCAGGGGAGACGTCGTCCGTGTACGGCGGACGCAGCGTCTTGATGCTTCGGCACATTCCTCGACAGTAGGACCGCATCGCACCCGGCAAAAGGCCCGCGGCGCCGCGGCGTTGTGCGGCGCGGTGCACAATCGTCCGGTGTTGACTGCAGACGGGTGTTGACGTGAAGTTTGATGGCTGGCCGCCAGCCGCCGTGGTGTTCTACGAGGGTCTGGAGGCCGACAACACCAAGGCCTACTGGCAGGCGCACAAGGGCGTGTACGACGAGTGCGTGCGCGCGCCCATGGAGGCCTTGCTGGCCGAGCTTGAGCCCGAGTTCGGCGCCGCGAAGGTGTTCCGCCCCTACCGTGACGTGCGTTTCAGTGCGGACAAGTCGCCATACAAGAGCGCGATCGGCGCCTCGCTCGAGAAGGGCGGCTACGTGCAGTTGTCCGCAGACGGGCTCATGGCCGGCTGCGGGATGTACCACATGACGTCGGACCAGCTCCAGCGGTTCCGGTTGGCGGTCGCCGACGACGAGGCCGGCGGGAATCTCGCAGCTCTCCTCGGCCGGCTCAGGCAAAAGGGCATCGAGGTCGCCGCCCACGAGTCGCTGAAGACCGCACCCCGGGGCTTCCCCCGTGATCACCCGAGGGCGGACCTGCTCAGGCAGAAAGGCCTTATCACCCACCAGTCGTGGCCGGCCGGCCCGGACGTCGCGACACCGAGCCCCAAGCGGTGGGTCGTCACGTTCCTCCGGGCCAGCCAGCCGGTTCAGCAGTGGCTCGACCGGCACGTCGGCCCGTCGCGGTCACAACCGGAACGCCGCTAGTGCACGCAGAACTCGTTGCCCTCCGGGTCCTGCATGACGATCCCGTAATGGTTCTCACCCTCGCGCTCGAGGACGCGCACCGTGGTTGCGCCCTCGGCGACCAGCCGCTCGGCCTCCGCGCTGACCTTCTGCTTGCGGACCTCCAGTGGGACGCTGCGGCCGCCGCTCGCGTCAAGGTCGAGGTGCAGCCGGTTCTTGACGACCTTGCCCTCCGGCACCATCTGGAACCAGATTCGCGGGCCGATGCCGTCGGGGTCGACGAGTGAGTCGCTGGCGTCCTGCGCGTCGTCGAGCTCGTCATCCGGTACGCCGATGCTGCGCCAGTACGCGTTCCAAGTGGCGAAGCCACCAGGCGGGTCCTCGACCCGGTAGCGCAGCGCGGAGGCCCAGAAGCGGGTCAGCCGCTGTGGGTCAGTGCAGTCGATCGCCAGCTGGAACTTGGTCGCCACGACGCTCCCTACTCGGCCTGGTCCCCGACGAGAAGCCGGTCGCGGCGGGCCACCGCCACTGCTTCAGTACGCCCGTTGGCGCCAAGCTTCGCAAGAATGCTCGACACATGCACGCTCACCGTCTTCCCGCTGATGTAAAGCTGCTGGCCGATCTCGCGGTTACTGCGTCCCTGTGCCACCAGCGCGAGCACCTCCTGCTCCCGCGACGTCAAGGATTGGTCCAATCGCGCCGCGCCCGCTCGCCGGGCAGTGACCGGCCCGAGCGAACGCAGCTCGGCCAGCAGCGGCTCGGCGCCCAGCCGCCGTGCAGTGTCACGGGCCAGCCGGGCTTCCTGCACAGCTTCGGCGGTCCGGCCGGCGGCACGGAGTACGGCGGCCAGCCGGGCCCGTGACCGCGCCACCTCGAAGACGTGCCCGAACCGCTCGAAGGCCGCGACAGTGCGCCGCCAGGACCCGATGAGCTCGTCCACGTCGGGCGCCTCCGCGCCGACCAACCACCTCAAGCGCGCCTGCTCTGCCGCCACCCGGGCCAGCCACGCCTCGCTCTCCGGTCCGCGCCGCGACGTGACCTCGCCCTCCTGGTCAACCACGGCGGCCGCGGTGTCGGCCATCTCCTCGCCGACGCCCGCGAGCTTCCCGCGCTCGTGGGTGCCGGACCGGGTCGCCGTTGCGCACAACTGGCCGAGCATCAACGCGCTGAGCCGGATCCGCGCCTGGAAGAGCGGCTCCTGCCACAGCTTTCCGACGCATGTCACTGTCTCGTCGTACGCCGCCGACGCGGCAGTGAGGTCGCCACGATCACCGTGCAGATCGATCGCCGCGCTGCCGCTGAGAATGGCGATCAGTCCGTCCCGTTCCCAGTACGGTCGCACCTGCTGCAGCCGGCCGAGGGCCTGCGGATCGCCCCTCCCGGCCGCGACGGACAGACCGACCGCGGTGAGCAGGGCGTCAGCCATGTCCGGCGGCGACTCCGCGGAGACATCGGTGATGCGAGCGACCGCGTCCCAATCACCGCTGACATAGGCGACGATGCCGGCCATCGACCGTCCGTCCAACCCATAGGGCGCCCACGGCCGGCCGGTCTCCTGGGCGCGCTGCAGCACCGACTGGTAGACGGCGCGGGCCTCGGCCAGGGCGCCGAGCTCGTAGTGCAGGCCGCCCATGTTGAACAGTCCGCGCAGCTCAGCCGCGACCTCACCGCCTGCCCTGGCCGCGACCACGGCCTGTTCCAGGGCGCGCCGCGACGCGTCGGGGTCGCCGGCTCGCCGGTCGAGGCGGGCGAGCGTGGTGGTGGCGTCCGCGATGACGTCCGGCAGCCCGAGCTCGCGAGCCAGCCGGAGCGCCTCGCCGGCCCATCGGGCGGCAGCGTCGTCGCGGTAGCGGTCGGCGTTGGCCTGGGCATGCAGGTTCAGCACCTGTGCCCGCAGCGGACCCGGCGGCTCGGCGGGAGCAAGCTGCAGGGCCTCGGTGGTGATCTGCAGTACGTCGACGCCGGTGTCCCCGAGCAGCCCCGCACGGGCCAGTGCGTACAAGAGCTGCGCCCGCCGCGGCACGGGCGTCTCGGGCGGCAGCTGGCTCAGCTGGTCCTGGACCAGCGCCACCGACCGGAAGACGTCTCCCGCGGCCGCGGCGGCCTCGCTGGCCCGTACGGTCAACTCCACCACGTCGACGGACGGCTTCCCGGCCCCCGCATCGACGTACGAAAGCAGTTCCAGGGCGACCTCGTAGTGCCGGGTCGCCTCGTCGGGACCCGCCACGGCCATCGCCTCGTTCCCGGCCTGGACGCTGGCCCGGAGCGCGGTGGTGGTGTCGTGCGCCGCACGGGCGTGCCGGGCAAGCTCGGCCGCGGTGCCCTCGACGTCCCCTGCGGACAGGGCCGTCACGTAACCACCATGCAGCCGCACTCGCTCGCCCGGCAGCAGGTCGTCGTACACCGCTTCGGCCAGCAGCGCGTGGCGGAACGCGTAGCCGTCGGCGCCGACCCGGACGAGCACGTTGCTCTCGACTGCTGCCCGCAGCGCGCTCTCCAGCTCGGTGTCGTCGAGCGCCACTACCCGGGCCAGCAGCTGATGGGAAACCCGGCTACCGGCCACCGCCGCGGACCGGATCACCAGGCGCGCCGCGTGGTCGAGGCGGTCGAGGCGCAGCAGCAGCAGATCGGCGAGGTCCGCCGGCAACGTGCGGTTGCCGAGCTCACTGGCCGCCAGCAGCTCCTCGACGAAGAAGGCGTTGCCCTCGGCGCGATCGACGATGCCCCGAATCTCGCGGGTAGGCATCGGTGCCGGATGCAGGGCGCGGACGAGCGTACGTACGTCGGAGTCGCCGAGCCGCTGGAGTGAGAGCCGGCTCACCCCCGGCAGGCGGGTCCACTCGCCGACCGCCGCGCGTAATGGGTGCCGGCGGTGCAGGTCCTCCCCGCGGTAGGACCCGACGATCGCCACCCGGTCGAGGAGTCGACGCGCGAACAGGAAGCCAAGCAGCTCGCGGGTGGAAGGGTCCGCCCAGTGCAGGTCCTCGACGACGAGCAACACTGGGCTGGGCCGGCTCAGCCAGCGGAGGGCGCTGCCGACCGCCTCGAACAGCGCCGCGCGGTCCATGTGGTCCGCACCGCTCGGCTGGTCGTCGCCGAGCAGCCGCCGGCCCGGCATCAGCCGGGCCACCGCTGGGTTGGCCTCGACGAGCGACTCCGCCACCACCGCCGCGTCGGCCGCCAGCCGGCCGAACACCTCGCTGAACGGCAGGTACGGCAGCGGGCTCTCGCCGAAGTTGACGCAGTGTCCGACGAGCACCCGCCAACCGGCCTCCCGGGCCCGATCGCCCAGTACCGCCAACAGCCGGGTCTTGCCGACGCCGGCGTCACCGCTGAGGAGGACCGCCGCATTCCCCGCCTGGTCGGAACCGAGCCCGACCAGGCCGGCCAGCCGGTCAAGGTCCGTGGCTCGCCCGATCAGCGGCCCCGGCGTCGGGAACTCGGGTGGCACGTCCACCATCATCGCGGTCGCCGGGCTTCCCGGAGAAACCTCCGCAAGCCCGGCGACCGTGCCTGGTACGACGTCAGCTCCCGGCTGCCGCTGGTCGGTAGCCGCGGTTCGGCGCCCGCCCCGGCAGGGAGCCGGAGCCACGCCGCCGCCGCGAGCGGCGGGGGAGGTTCCGCTGCGCGAACTCGGCGCCGATGCGCTGACGACGGTAGGCGATTTCTGCAGTGCTGAACGGTTCGATGCTGGACAACATCGCTGTCTCCTCTGGTCGACTCGATCTGATGGACCGAGACTGCGCGGCTGAGGAGGCCCGCCACATCAGGACAATGTCCTATTTCCCGGGAGCCGACCGTCGGGCCGCCTTAGGCGAAGTCGGCGCCGCCCCGGCGTGATGCCGAAGCCTTTCCTCGGAGGATCACTCGGAGACGCCTGAGCCGATGATTTTCACCCGGCCACGCGGTCCGAACACATGGCACCGTTCGAACCTGAGGAGTAAGAATGGCCATCCATCATGTCCTTGCCGTCGTCCCGGTAGCCGATGTCGAAACAGCGCGCACGTGGTACGAGCGCCTTCTCGGACGCGAACCGGACAACCGCCCCATGGACAGTCTCGTCGAGTGGCGGGTCACCGATACCGGTTGGATCCAAGTGTTCCGGGACACCGACCGCGCCGGCAGCGGTCTGCTCAACCTCGCCGTCGACGATCTGGCCGCCCACCTTGCCGATGTCTCCAGCAGAGGCCTTGCCCCAGGAGCGATCGAGACAGTGAGCAAGGGAGTGCAGTTGTCGGCTGTCACCGACCCGGACGGCAACCGGATCACCTTCATCGGGAACTTCCGCGTCGAGTACTGAGACCATGCCCGGCACGTTGACGCCACTCGGCGCGCGAACGGACCTGCTGACGACCGACCCTGGTGACCGACCCTGGTGACGGAAGGTCGGCTGGAGACGCGCTGCGGTGTTCCACGCCGACTGAGCCGCCTGCGCTGGGGTGTGTACTCCGATAGGTGTTCTGACCCGTACGGGACTCCACACCTCGGCCAGACGGTCTCCGGCCAGACGGCCTCCGGCGGATGGGTCCCGGGGCTGCGGAGCGGGCGACCGGGATCGAACCGGCATGGCCAGCTTGGAAGGCTGGGGCTCTGCCATTGAGCTACGCCCGCGTTACGGCCCGCCCGGCAGGACGGACCTTCCCCTAGACTGCCAGAGTCGCCGCGGGGCGTAGCGTAGT
>JBBSIN010000042.1:0-20687 GCA_038232055.1 Mycobacteriales bacterium | reverse complement strand
GGGACGTGGACGCCCGGCGGGCCGACGCGCTCGTCGCGATCGCCCGGGCCGCGCTGGCCGACCCGACGCTGCCGACCCGCCACGGCCAGCGCCCGCACATCGCGCTCACCGTGTCCCTGGACACCGTGCTCGGCCTCGACGACGCCCCCGGTGAGCTCGCCGGGTACGGACCCGTCCCCGCCTCGCTGGCCCGAACCCTCGCCGCCGACGGGCAGTGGCGCCGCTTCCTCACCGAACCCGCCACCGGCCGCCTCCTCGACGCCGGGCGGACCACCTACCGCCCGCCAGCCGCCCTCGCCAACTACATCGTGGCCCGCGACCGGACCTGCCGCTTCCCCACCTGCGGGCGACCGGCGGCGCGCTGCCACCTCGACCACACCGTCCCCTACGACGCCGGCGGGCCCACCAGCCGCACCAACCTCGGCGCGCTCTGCGCCCGCCACCACCGGCTCAAGCACGAAGCCGGCTGGACCCTGGTCCGCCACGACGACGAAAGCTGCACCTGGACCAGCCCCACCGGACGCAGCTACCACGTCCCCCTCCCCAGCTACGGACCCGACCCATAGCGGTACCCAGCTCGGCTGTTACGCCACCCGCGAGCCGCGGCAGCCTGCTCCCCTCGTTCGGCTAAACCAAGGATCTTTGCGAGTCAAACATCCTTGGTGAAGGCGAGGGTGAAGGCTCAATCGCCCTGGAGTCTCCCGCCAGGCGTCGACATGGGTCAACATGCCTAGGGATCGAACCCACCCAGCAGAGGGGCATCCGGTAGATGGTGCGACACGAGGTCGCGTGCGTCGAGCGGACGCGTTGGAGGAAGGATCGGCGGTGTCGTCGATGACGTAGTCCCGGGCGAGTGTTCATGGCCCGTCCCCTCCTCGGGGTGCGTCGCTGGTAACGGCGAGGTGCTGAGCCCGGGGGAAAGCCCAAGGGCGCCCGTTCCATCCGGGGGTCACAGGCGAGGGGAAGGTCGGACGGGTGAACGCGAGTGAACCGCTGATGACGCCTCGTCAGAGTGAGCCTCGGATGATGGGATGAGCGCCGGGGTGTAGGGCTGGCCGCTGGGAAGCGGCAGGCGGCGGCCGGGTGCATCTGACCGGTCGCGGGAACACCGCCGCCCGGGGCATAGGCGGCACCCTCCCCGATCGGGTCTCGCGCACGTGGAACGTGGCAATCCCGTCGTGGTCCGGGTTGACATCCGGTAGGCCGACCGTGAGGAAGGCCGAGCACCTCGGCGGGCACAGGATGGCCCAAGAAGCGAATGCCGACGGTCGAAAGGCAGCGGGACGCCAGGGCAGTGGCCGGACCTTCGCCGGCGTCTTGGATAACCGGTCGGATACGGGGTGATGCCCGGACCCGAAAGGGTGCTGACGTGGGTCAGGTGAGCCTTTGGAGCGAGGACGTTCGTGGCACCAGAACCTGCGGGCAAGTTGGACGCCGCGGCGAGCGAGTCGGCGGCCTTGGCCGTCGACCACGCAGCCGGGGTGAACGGACCGCATGGCGATGATCTCGACTGGGACGCGGTGGATTGGCGTGCGGTCGAGGACGACGTACGGCGCCTACGGCGGAGGATCTTCAAGGCGTCGCAGGTTGGGGACTTCAGGCGGGTCCGCAGCCTGCAGAAGCTGATGCTGCGCAGCTACGCCAACACGCTTGTCAGCGTGCGGCGGGTCGCGCAGCGCAACGCTGGCCGCGCGACGGCGGGTATCGACGGTGAGGTCGCGTTGACCTCGCCGGAGCGGGCGGCGCTGGCGGTTGATGTTCACCGCCGGCAGGCCCCGTGGCGAGCCCGACCGGTCAAGCGGGTCTACATCCCGAAGGGGGACGGAAAGCAGCGACCGCTGGGGATTCCGGTGCTGCGCGACCGGGTGCTGCAAGCCCGGGTCGTCAACGCGCTGGAACCGGAGTGGGAGGCGCGGTTGGAACCGCGCTGTTACGGGTTCCGCCCCGGACGCGGCTGCCATGACGCGATCGAGGCGATCTACTGGACGCTCAAGGGCCGGCGGTCCAAGCGGCAGTGGGTGCTCGACGCGGACCTGACGGCGGCGTTCGACCGCATCGACCATGACCGTCTGCTGGCCAGTGTCGGGGGGTTCCCCGCGCGGGGGCTCATCGCCGGCTGGCTACGGGCGGGAGCGGTCGAGCACGCCAGTTCACCCCGACCGAGGAGGGGACTCCGCAGGGCGGGGTGGTCAGCCCGTTGCTGCTCAACATCGCCTTGCACGGGATGGAGGAAGCCGCTGGAGTTCGCTACCTGCGCCGCGACACCTACGGTGTCGAGACCAGGGCGGGCTCACCGGTGCTGGTGCGGTACGCCGACGACTTCGTCGTCATGTGCCACACCGAGGAACAGGCCGTGGCGGCCTGGCACCGGCTGGGTGAGTGGTTGGCCCCACGCGGCCTTGCGATCAATATGGACAAGACCCGAGTGGTCCACGTTGAGCATGGCTTCGATTTTCTGGGGTGCAACATCCGCCGCTACCGCGGCAAGCTGCTCATCAAACCCAGCACAGCGGCCGGGAAGCGAATCCGGCAGCGGCTCGCCGCCGAGGTGCGCTCCCTGCGAGGAGCCAACGCCGACGCGGTGATCCGACGGCTCAACCCCATCATCCGGGGTTGGTCGGCCTACTACCGAAGCGTGGTCTCCAAGGAGGTGTTCGCCGCAATCGATCATTACCTGTGGCGACACACCTACGGGTGGGCGTTACGAGCCCACCCGAACAAGTCGAGGCACTGGGTCGTCAACCGGTACTTCGGCATGTTCAACCCGTCCCGACAGGACCGGTGGGTCTTCGGTGACCGCGCCAGCGGCGCCTATCTCCGCCGGTTCGCCTGGACGAAGATCGTCCGTCACCGGCTGGTCATGGGCACCGCGTCCCCGGATGACGCTGCCCTGGACCGGTACTGGGCCGAACGGCGCCGAAAGACGTACTCCATGCTGGGCGGTACCTCCGCATCGCTGCTGCTCCGCCAGCAGGGACGCTGCCCGGCCTGCGGAACGCTCCTGCTCGACGCCGATCATGAGCCACAGACCCCACAGGAGTGGGAACAGTGGATCATGACCATCGTGAAGGCGCTGCGGAAGAACGCCCTCACGACGGACGGCACCAGCGGCACTGCGGACGGTCAGGCCACGCGTCGCCTCCTACACGCCCACTGCCGGCGCCGCGAAGCGGTACACCGGCGACGGGCACAGCGAAGATCAGCGGCATTACGCCCAAGGGGTTTGCTTGAGCCGGATGCGGTGAAAGTCGCACGTCCGGTTCTGAGGGGGCCCGGGCGCAGCAATGCGTCCGGGCTACCCGACCGAGTCTGTCACGGCTTCACCGCCACGTTCGATGATCCGAACCTCGTGTCGTGCGCCGGTCTCGCGCCGGTCCTGCAGCTCGTGGAGCGGGCCGGGTTGCAGCGGCTGGTCGTCGGGCGTGTGCGGATCGGTAAGCCCGGTGGCGGCAACGCGCACCTGAAGATCCCGAGCCTGATCGCGGGGATGGTCGCCGGGGCGGACTCGATCGACGACATGGCGCTGTTGCGGCACGGCGGAACGCGCCGGCTGTTCACCGGAGTCCGGGCGCCCTCGACGTTGGGGACGTTCCTGCGGACGTTCACCTTCGGCCATGTCCGTCAGCTCGACGCGGTCTTGTCCCGGCTGCTGATCAAACTGACCCGCCACACCCCGCTGCTGCCCGGGCCGGTGAGCTGGCCTACGTCGGCGTCGATGACACGATGCGCCGGACCTACGGCGACGCCAAGCAGGGCGCCGGCCCCGGCTACACCGCCGTGAAGGGCCTCAACGCGCTGCTGGCGGTCGTGTCGACCCCATCCTCGGCGCTGGTGATCGTCGGGGCTCGCCTGCGGAAGTGCTCGACGAACTCGGCCAAGGGCGCGCACCAGGGCGGCCGGCGCGAGCGGGTTGCGAGTGCTGCGCGCGGACTCCGCGTTCTACGGCTACGAGGTGATCGCCGCGGCCCGCCGGCAGGGCGCCGGTTCTCGATGCGGCTCGCATCATCCAGCGTTTGGCAAAGGCAGGGGGCATCAGCAAACGCATCAGCGCGCACTCACTGCGCCACACCGCGATCGCGGCGTTGGACGCCGGGGTCTCGCTGGGGGACGTCCAGGACTTCGCCCGCCACGCGGACCCACCCACGACCAGGCGCTACGACCGAGGACGCGACAACCTGGAACCGCAACGCTGCACGCGCCTTGGCCGTGTGCTTCGCCGAGGAGTAGCAGTGACAGCGGCGCGCAGCCTCTTACAAGTGGCCATGTCCCGGCCATCTGGATCAAGAGGGAGAATGATGCTGGCATGACCGACTACGCCTCGCTGACGGGCGAGAAGGCCGCGTCGTGTGCACACGCGGCGCGACGGACGGTTCGTGGATGATCAGCAAGGCTCAGATCCTTCGGGAGATCCGGCGCATCGCAGAAGAGAACGACGGAACGGCTCCCGGAAGGGCGTGGTTCGAGAAGGACACCGGCATCCGCGCGCACATGTGGCGCGGGCGCTACTGGACCAAGTGGAGCGACGCGCTGGCCGAGGCAGGGTTCGCTCCGAACGCTTTCGGCGGTCGCCTGGACGAGTTGCCCGCCCTCATCGGGCTTGCCGAAGAAGTGCGTCGCCTTGGCCGCATGGCAACAACGGCTGAGATCATGATGTGGCGGCGAACGCACCCGTTCATGCCGACGGTGTCGTGGTACTTGCGGCGCTACGGCTCCAAGGATGCGTTGATAGCGCGCTTGGTGGCCTTCGCCAGCGAAGTGCCCGAGTACGCCGATATTGCTGACCTTGTGGGGCCGTTGCGCCCCGCCAGCGTCGAGTCGGACGACAACGAAGACGAGGACGAGCCGCTTTCGACGGACCCGAGTGGTGGCACGTTCGGCTACGTCTATCTCCTGAAGTCGGGTCGGTACTACAAGATCGGGCGCAGCAACGCGGTCGGTCGCCGGGAGCGCGAGTTGGCGATCCAACTGCCGCAGAAGGTCACCCGAGTCCACGCAATCAGCACCGACGATCCCGTGGGCATCGAGAGGTACTGGCACATGCGCTTCGCGGAGCAGAGGGTGCGCCCCGATGCCGAGTGGTTCGAGTTGTCGGCGTCCGACATCGCTGCGTTCCGGCGTCGCAAGTTCCAATGAAGTCCTACGATTGTGCTCAGTAGGGAGCGCCAGACGGCCATCACTGACAAATGATCATGCCAAACCACGGGTCAAGGGTTGCCGTCTTACTCCCACTCGATGGTGCCGGGCGGCTTGCTGGTCACGTCGAGGACCACGCGGTTGACGCCCGGCACCTCGTTGGTGATCCGGCCGGAGATGCGAGCCAGGACGTCGTACGGCAGCCGGGCCCAGTCGGCGGTCATCGCGTCCTCGGACGTCACCGGGCGCAGCACGACGGGGTGCCCGTACGTGCGACCGTCGCCCTGCACCCCGACGGACCGTACGTCGGCGAGCAGCACGACCGGGCACTGCCAGATGTCACGGTCGAGCCCGGCGCGGGTCAGCTCCTCCCGCGCGATCGCGTCCGCCGCCCGGAGCTGCGTGAGCCGCTCCAGCGTCACCTCCCCGACGATGCGGATGCCGAGCCCGGGCCCGGGGAAGGGCTGTCGCCACACGATCTCCGGGGGGAGGCCAAGCTCCGCTCCGACGCGGCGTACCTCGTCCTTGAAGAGCCGGCGAAGCGGCTCGACGAGCGCGAACCGAAGGTCCTCGGGCAGGCCGCCGACGTTGTGATGCGACTTGATGGTCGCGGTGCCCGCGCCACCACCGGACTCGACGACGTCGGGATACAGCGTGCCCTGGACGAGGAACTCGACCGACTCGTCGGCGGAGATGTCCCGGGCCGCGCCCTCGAACGCCCGGATGAACTCGCGGCCGATCGCCTTGCGCTTCTGCTCCGGGTCGGTGACACCGGCCAACGCCGACAGGAAGCGCTTCACCGCGTCGACGACGTGCAGGCGTACGCCGGTCGCCGCGACGAAGTCGCGCTCGACCTGCTCGGCTTCGCCGGCCCGGAGCAGCCCGTGGTCGACGAAGACGCAGGTCAGCTGGTCGCCGACCGCCCGCTGGACGAGCGCGGCGGCGACCGCCGAGTCGACGCCTCCGGAGAGCCCGCAGACGACCCGCTTGCCGCCGACCTGGCCCCGAATTGCCTCGACCGACTCGGTGACGATGTTGACCATCGTCCACGTCGGCCGGCAGTCAGCGGCGTCGTACAGGAAATGCTTCAGCAGATCGAGCCCGCGCTCGGTGTGCATGACCTCGGGGTGGAACTGCACTCCGTACAGCCGTCGCGCGTCGTCCTCGAAGGCGGCCACCGGGGTGGCGCCGGTCGATGCGGTGACGACGAAGCCGGCCGGGGCGGCGCGGACGGCGTCGCGGTGCGACATCCATACCGACGACGTACCGGGCGGGTCGGGAAAGAGGGTGCCGGAAGAGAGCACCGACAGCGCCGTCGCGCCGTACTCCGCGGTACCGGTCTCTGCGACGTCGCCGCCGAGGGCGACCGCCATGGCCTGGTGGCCGTAGCAGATGCCGAGCGTCGGTACGCCGGTCTCGAAAAGCGCCGGCGCCACCGCGGGCGCGTCCGGCGCGTACACCGACGCCGGCCCGCCGGAGAGAATGATCGCCTTGGGCCGCTTGGCGAGCAGCTCTGCGAGAGGCATCGTCCACGGCACGATTTCGGAGT
Organism: Mycobacteriales bacterium; assembly: GCA_038232055.1. Taxonomy (GTDB): domain Bacteria; phylum Actinomycetota; class Actinomycetes; order JADGOV01; family JADGOV01; genus JBBSIN01. The sequence goes on along the minus strand of JBBSIN010000042.1, from coordinate 14,005 downwards.
AGACGTGGCATTCCCGCACCCGCCGGGCGATGAGCTGCGCGTACTGCGCACCGAAGTCGACGACGAGCACGCGATCGAACGACGGATCGCTGCCGTATCCAGTCATCGTCCCGAGTGTAGGTACGGCGCCGGGCCGACGCCGCGTTCTGCGGCGCCGGCCCGGCGAGTGAAGGAACTGTCGTGCTACAGACCGGTCAGGGAGCGGCCGGTGCGTAGAGGAACGTCGCGCGCGCCCGCCAGTCGTTCCCATCGTTCGTCGCGGGACCGGACAGCGGGCCCGTCGGGGCGCCCGTGACGACCCCGCCGCCGAAGCCCGCCATGCGGAGGTTGCCGTCGTCGGAGCCGTAGTAGAGCTGGCCGCCGACAAGGAACATCCCGGCGACGTGGTCCCAGGCCAGGCCGGCGACGTTGCCGGTGGCGACGAACAGCTGGGCCCCGACGATCCCGCTCTCCGGCGAGAAGTACCGGTAGTAAAGCGCGGCGTCGTCGGCCAGCGTGTAGTAGAGCCGGCCATGATCGAAGAACATGCCCGTCATGTTGCGGATCTCGTTGGAGAAGTCGGTGAGGCCGTAGAGGTTCAGCGCCTGCGCCGGTCCGAACGTCGTCCCGTTGTAGCTCCGCAGGTAGAGGTTGCCGTCGGACCACCCGGTGTAGAGGTTGCCGTTGATCATCATCGCGCCCCGTGCCCGACTCCAGGAGGCACCGCCGCCGTCCACGACGGAGGGAGCGGCAGCAGCTGCACCGTCAAACGTCCGGCTGCTCACGGTGTCCGCGCCGCTGGGCGCCGCCGACGTCGCGTCGGAGTTGACGATCTCGATCGCGTTGACCAGCGGGTTGTCGGCTCCGTGCACGAAGTCGATGTCGACGCTGCCGTCACTGGTGACGGACATGGACTTCATCGTCCCGACGTTGTGACCGGTGTCCGCGACGATGTCGTAGCGGTTCAGCACGGTCGCGCCGTCGAGCTTGACCGAGAACACCCGCTTACCCGCGGTGCTCGTGCAGCTGCAGCGGTTCGCGAAGTAGAGGCGTACGGCGACGTGCGTCCCCGCGCGTACCGCAAACTTCCACGACATCTCCGGCTGCGAGCCGGCGTCCCAGCGCTCGCTGGCGAAGACGGCCGGTGGCGTACTCGCCGGTACGGTGGCGTTGACAGCGCCGACTGCCGTGTACGTCGCCGTGCTGCTGCCGGTGTTGTGCAAGCTGCTCGGCGCGGACACGGTGTCGCGCGCCCAGTCCGGCCCGTCGTCCGTCGCGAGCAGGCGTGGCCCGGCCGCGTTGACCCGGTAGAGCACGTTGCTGCCGGATGTGTCGACCGCCGGACCCGCTGTGTAGACCGAGCCGGGCAGCGTCCCCGTGCCGGTCGCCGGGATGGCCCGACCGCCCGCGAGCGGCATAAAGGCGATGCGCCCGTGGTAACGGTTGGCGATCCGGTCCGTGTTGCTGCCGACCCACAGCCCGGTCGACGTCGCCAGCATGTCGAACACGCCGACCCCGCGGGTCCGGCCCGGGTTCCAGGACAGTGGCAGCCCGTTCAGCGGGTCGAGGGCGGCGATGCCCTGGCGGGGAACCGCGCCCGGGCCGGCCTTGTCGGCGGCGAAGGGGTTGTTCTGCCAGCGCATGTGCCCACCGACGTAGACGGCAGCACCCGTGATCGTCACGGCGTACGTCGAGTCGCCGCCGGTGTAGCCGATCCAGGTGGGCCGCACGTCCGTACCGCTCGAGTCGACTTCCCAGCGCGCCGTCGAGTCGCACAGCGTGTTGGCCCGGTACGCGCCGGTCGAGCCGATGACGAAGTACGAGCCGTCGGGCGAGATGTCGACGTCGCGGACGTAGGTGTCGAAGACCTTGGCGCAGTCCGGCTCGTAGGAGTGGGTGGCCCAGTCGGAGACGCCGACCGTCGAGCCGGAGAGGTCGAGCATGACGACCTGCACCCGCGACAGCCCGCCCACCGTGGAGAAGTTGCCGATCGCGACCAGTCGGTTGGCGTCCGGGGTGACCGCGATCTTGAGGACGCTCAGGTTTCCACCGCGCAGCACGCCGCCGAACTCGAGCGACTGGAACGCGTTCAGGGCACCGGTGGTCGGGTCCAACGAGACGAGACCCGGCCGGGTGGTGGCCCCGATCGTGGTGAAGCGGCCGGCGACGAACAGCCGGCCGTGACTGAGTGCGAGGTCGTAGACGATGCCGTTCGGCCGCGGCGGCGCGAAGCCCGGGACGAGCGTCCCATCCGAGATCTTGATTTGGGCGATGCTCTTGGCGGGGGCGCCGTTGACGGTGTCGAACTGCCCGCCGACGTAGATGGACTGTCCGTCGGCAGCCACCGCAACCGCGTCCACTTCCCCGTTGATCGCCGGCGCCAGCGCCGGGTCGACGGCGCCGGTCTTCGCGTCGAAGGCGAAGAAATTGGTACGCGGCAGGGTCGAGGTGCTGCCGTAGGACTGCACCTGGGCGAAGTTCCCGCCGGCGATGATCGTGTTACCCACTTGCACGATCGCCCGCACCGCTCCGTCGAGCACATTGGGCGTCGCCTTCGCCGGCACGGCACTGACCAGGGTGGGCTGGGGGTAGCTGATCACCTGCGCACCCGCCCCAGCGGGAATCGCGAGCGCCGCGAGCAGCGACGCCAGGAGGACGGGAAGCACCCGAGAACGCAACACGCACGGACCCCTCTGTTCCGGGCGCCGACCTTTACGGCGCGCCATGAGCCATAACTGTGCGTGACCAGATGCCACAAACGAAGGGCTACGTCGGAAGTTGCGCCGAGCGGCTCAGCACCGCGCTGGCAGGATGTGGCGGATGGGTTAACAATCTCTAGGCATGCGACGACTGCTTCGGCTGGCCCTTCCGCTTCCCCTCGCGCTGGCCGCGCTTGCCGCGCCGGCTGCCGCGAGCACTCCGCGGCTGACCTACGGCGCCAACACGTACGCCTACCAGAGCAGCTACGGCGAACCAGGACTCTCGATCGGCCGTGCCGGCGCGGTCTACGTCACCACACCGGGCGACGGTGGCGCCGTACTCGCCAAGAGCACGACGCAGGGTCGTACCTGGCAGAAACTGCCGACCGTGCGCCCGCCGGCGGGTTCGCCGCAGTCGCAGACATCGGGCTCCGACTCCGACGTCGCCGTTGCGGCCGACGGCACGATCTTCATCGGCGACCTCGCGATCGACGGCATCGAGGTGTCGCGGTCGACCGATGGCGGCAAGACGTTCCCCCAGCAGACCTTCGTGGCGTTCTCTGCCGACCGGGAGTGGCTGGCGGTCGACGGACCGCACGGTGAGAACGTCTATCTGGCCTGGCACGAACTCGCCACCGGCACCATGCTGGTTGCCACGTCACACGACCGGGGCAAGACGTTCAGCCCGCCGCACACCATCTACACCCAGCCACTGACCGGGGCGGAGAGCGCGCACAACGGCTCTTCGATCGGCCAGATCTCCACCGACGGCCGGGGCAACGTCTACGTCGTCTTCGGCGTGACCCGACTGTCCACGACCGACACGACCAACGGGGTGCCGCCGATCAGCACGATCAAGATCGGTATCAGCAACGACTTCGGCGACACCTGGCGCGACGTGACCGTCAACCCCGGCGCCGACGACGCCAACTACGGCAACTTCTGGATGGCCAGCGCGGTCGACCGCGGCGGCAACGTCTGGGTGACGTACTCGGGCTCCATCCACAAGGGCGAGCCGCTGCACGTCTACCTGCAGGGCTCGCGTACCCACGGCAACACCTGGACCAAGCAGTACCGGGTGGACCCACCGCAGGGCAACGCGCTGTTCGGCTGGGTGGCCGGCGGCGCGCCCGGCGTGGCGGCGCTCGCCTGGTATCGCACCGAGGCGGCCGACAAGGACTCGAGCACCGCCAAGTGGGTCGTCCAGACCGCGCAGGTGCGCGGCCTGCTCGGCGGCAGTCCGCACGTCGTCCGAGGTACGGCGAGCAGCCACTACGTCCACATCGGCGGCATCTGCACGCTGGGCATCTTCTGCGGCGTGCTGCCCGGTTCGTCGCCGGACCGGTCGCTGCTCGACTTCTTCAAGGTCGCGGTCGACCCGGCCGGGATGCTCGAGGTCGTGTGGTCGGACAATAACCGGCCCGGCGGCAACCCGAAGACGGGCGTCGGATTCGCCCGCCAGAACGGCGGTCCGTCGGCCTACTCGATCACCGGCTGACCGGACCGGACGACCGTCAGTCGGTGGCCGGAACAACCGGACCCGACACGGGCGTTGCCCTGTCATGGCTACCGCTACCTGGAACGGCACCGTTATCGCCGAGTCCGACGACACCGTCGTCGTCGAGGGCAATCACTACTTCCCGCGGGACAGCGTGACCGCTGAACTGCTCGCCAGTGAGACCTCCACGGTGTGTCCGTGGAAGGGCACGGCGAGCTATCGCTCGGTGAAGCTCGGAGACGACGTCAACAAGGACGCGGCCTGGTTCTACCCGCAGCCGAAAGACGCGGCGGCCGAGATCAAGGATCGCATCGCCTTCTGGCGCGGCGTGGTCGTCACCGACTGACCTCCGTCAGGGCTCACGGGCCTACGGGAAGCCGCCGTACGCGATGCCCATCGCCAGCCCGAAGCCGCCGGCGATGGCTCCACAGATAGACAGCCAGCGCTGGTTGATGTGGCTGGCCTGCATCTGCGCGTAGGCGCCGAGGATCAGCGCGAGCCCCCCGAGCACCGTCTCCACCGCATGGGCGGACCGCCAGAACGCCAACACGGCGGAGACGCCACCGATGCCGGCTGCGGCCATCGCCGCCAGCCAGATCCGGTCACGCCGGAAACCGCCGCGTCCCACCGACGATCCGTGTACCGCGTTGGCCATGCGGGAAATTGTGCCCTAGTCGCCCGTCAGCCGCGCCCGGTGCCCATTCCGACACTCTGGCTGCGCTGGTAGGACTTGCCCTCCGTCTGCAGCGACGGGGCGATCATGACCTCGGCCCGCTGGAACTCCTTGAGGTTGGCGTAGCCGGTGGTCGCCATCGAGGTGCGCAGCCCGCCGAAGAGGTTCATCGTGCCGTCGTTGATCGGCGCCGGCCCGGTCAGGATCTCCTTGAGCGTGCCGAGCGTCGAGGTCTTGACCCGGGTGCCACGGGGCAGGTCGGGGTGGAACGTCGCCATGCCCCAGTGGTAGCCGCGACCCGGTGCCTCGATCGCGCGGGCGAGCGGCGAGCCGATCATCACCGCGTCGGCACCGCAGGCGATCGCCTTGGCGATGTCGCCGCCGGTGCGCATGCCGCCGTCGGCCACGATGTGGACGTAACGGCCACCCGACTCGTCGAGGTAGCGCGCGCGGGCGCCGGCCGCGTCGGCGATCGCGGTGGCCATCGGTACGCCGACCCCAAGCACGCCGCGCGTCGTACACGCCTGCCCCGGACCGACGCCGACCAGCAGGCCGGCCGCTCCGGTGCGCATGAGGTGCAGCGCGGTGGAGAACGAGGCGCACCCGCCGACGATCACCGGCACGTCTAGCTCGGCGATGAACTTCTTGAGGTTGAGCGGCTCACTCTTCGAGGACACATGCTCGGCTGAGACGACCGTGCCCTGGATGACGAAGATGTCGACGCCGGCCTCGAGCACTGCCTTGTGGTAGCGCTCGGTCTTCTGCGGCGTCAGGCTGGCGGCCGTGGCGACGCCGGCGGCCTTGACCTCCGAGATTCGGCGGCCGATCAGCTCGTCTTTGATCGGCTCCTGGTACAGCTCTTGCATCCGCTTGGTGGCCGTCGTGTCGTCGAGCCCGGCGATCTCCTCGAGGATCGGCGCAGGGTCGTCGTACCGCGTCCAAAGCCCCTCGAGGTTGAGCACGCCGAGGCCGCCGAGTCGCCCGATCTCGATGGCGCTGCGCGGCGAGACCACGCCGTCCATGGCGCTCGCCAATAGCGGCAGCTCGAACCGGTAGGCGTCGATCTCCCAGGCGATCGACACGTCCTGCGGGTCGCGGGTACGCCGCGAGGGCACGATCGCGATGTCGTCGAAGCCGTAGGCCCGACGGCCGCTCTTGCCGATCCCGATCTCGACCTCAGCCATCGACTCCCCTTCCCGCGCCCCTTCAGGAATGCCGACGCCGCGACGTCCCGAACGGGTCGTCACGGCATCTCCTGGAAAGCGTGAAGTCTACCTCGGGCCGGGCGGGCTAACGTGTTCGGCGTGCCGGAGAAGCGCCCGGATCTGGTGCCGCTCGACGTACGCGCGGCGCCGGTCGTCGCGATCGGCACCGCGTTGTGGGTGGTGGCGCTGATCGTCGTCTGGGTTGCGGGTGGACCGACGTCGTGGCGCTGGACCTGCGTTTGCGGAGTGGCCCTCGGCCTGCTCGGCGTCGTGGTGTCGGCCCGGATGCAGCGAGGCTGAGCCGGGGCCGCGCGGCGCTTCAGTCGAGGTCGTGCTCCGCCAGCAGCGCCGTCTCGTCGAGCGGTGCTCGCAGCAGTGCGGCGAGGAGCCACCGGTCGGCCCACCGGCCTTCGCGCCAGGCCAGCGCCCGAGCGATTCCCTCCGGGCCGGCCGCCGCATCGACGTGCGCCGTGTCGCCGACGACCCGCCAGGCGACGGGGGTCGGCCGGCCCGCCGCGTCGGTGACGAGGAGGCGCTCGTGCTCGACGTAGGCGCCACGAGGGGTCGATCGCTCGACCCCTGAGGAGACCACGTCGTAGGCGGTCAGCTCGCCGGCCAGTGGCACGTCGAGCAGGTCGGCGACCGGGCCGGCCGACGGCAGGGGCGCCGGCACCACGGCGAGCGGTGCGACCAGCGGCAGCAGGTCGGGGGCGTCGACGACGACCGCGTCGCCCGCGTCGACCACCTGGAGCCGGCCGCCGCGTACGGCGCGCACCCGGTCCGGCGGCGGCGCGTCGTACGCCGCGAGCAAGGCGTGCAGTGTGCGCGCGGCGTCGCGGCCGACGTCGCGGGCGGGATCACCGAGCCGGTCGAGGAGTTCGGCGGCGCCATCCGGCTCGGCGAGCAGCGCCTCGACGCTCGAGCGCACGCCGAGCAGTGCGAGGACGTCGGCGTCGAGCCCGACGGGTGCCGCGTCGTAGAGGCCGCCGAGGTCACTGCCCGCCAGCGCGAGGTCGCGCGGTCGCCGACCACCGATCACCGGTGCCCGGGCCAGCCACCAGCGGGTGTACGAGGGGATCTCGACCCGGCGGCCGTCCGCGAGCACGGCCAGCGCCGGCTGCGCCAGGGCGTCGCGCGGCAGAAGGGGTAGCGCCCGCGCCCAGTCGGCGACGAGCTCGAGGTCGCGGACGGCGACGAGCTCGGCCAGCACCGGCGGCGCCGGCTGCTCGGGCAGCGCCGACAGCACGTCGGCGAACCACTCGTCCTCACCGTCGAGGTCGGAGTCGGCGGCCGCCGGGTCGACGGGCACGTCGGCCCGGCGCAGGACGGCGAAGCGGTCTAGCACCCCCACGGCGCTCAGCACGTCGGGCCCCCACCGCTCGACGAGGGCCGCCGCAACCCGTCCGAACGGTGCATCCGGGTCGACAACCTCGGCCAGCGGGCTGCCGGGCAGCAGCAGCTCGCCCGCCGGGTAGAGCTCGCCGTCGTCGGCGGGCAGCGCCAGGTCGGCGAGCTGCGGCAGCTCGCCCGGCCGCAGGCCGCCGGCCGCCACTAACCGCAGCACAGCGTCGGCGAGCGGGCTGGGGTCCTCGGCGTCGTACGACGCGGCCACCGCGGCCTGCAGCCGCGGGTCGTCGAGCAACGTGCGCGGCGATGCGTCGGTGGCGCCGAGCAGCCGCAGCAGCGGATGGGCCGCGTCCGGATGCACCAGCCGCAGGCCGAGCGCGCCCGCCGCCTCCGCCGGCACGTCGTCGCCGGGAAGGAGCAGCCCGCGCGGCCCGCTGACCAGCCGCCCGTCGGCCAGCGGAACGGGCAACGCACCCAGCGCGTCGCGCTCCGGTGCGCCCAGGTGCGTCTCGGCCAGCGCGGCGTAGAGCGAACGCCACCAGGCGGGCTCCCGGTCCAACGCAGCCAGCGCGTCGACGAGCTCGGCCGGGCCGATCCGGCGTACGCCGAGCACGGCCAGCGGTGCGAGCCGGCGGGCCCACGGCTCCGGCAGCAGCCCGGCCAGTACCGGCGCCATGACCTCGACCGCGGTTGGGCCGAGGTCGAGCGCGAGCGCCTCCCGGGGACGCACCCGCAGCTGCGGGTCCTCGGCCAAGGGCAGGAACGCGGTGTCAGCCAGCCGGTCCAGGGCAGTCGCCCGTAGTGCGGCGTCGAGCTCGCCCGCCGCGAGACCGACCGGCACCAGGTCGAGCACGGCCGGCGTCGTCGCCACCTCGCGCACGACGTCGGCGTACGCCCCCGCCGCAGCCTCGACCAGCGCGGCACGCAGCGGCCCCGTCGCGACCCGACGGCGGGTCGAGTCGAGCGGCCACGTGGCCGTCACGACCGCCGGTAGCGAGAGCGGGTCGTCGGTCGGCGTCGGCGCCCGTACGACGGCGGGCACCGAGCCGGGCAGCGGCTGCGGCGCACCGTCGCTGCCGACCGGCACCGCGCACATCACGGCCCACCCGGTTCGAGCGCGCTCCTCCACGGGCCGGTCGGCGACGAGCGCGGGGTCGACTCGGCCGGTGCGGCGTACGACGTGCCAGCGCGTCACCTCCCCGTCGTCCTCGACGACGACGGCGGCGCCTTCGCCCCGGGCGGTCAGCCGCCGAAGCCGCGAATCGACCTCAACGGTGACCGCGGCCAGGGCCGGCAGGGCGAGCAGGAGCGTCGGGTCGAGACCGGCCAGCTCGGCGCGGACCGCCGCCTCCGCCGCGTCGTCGCGCAGCGGCAGGACGACCGCGGTGACGTAACCGGGCACCGGCGCAAGGTCAGCGCTGAACGGCAGCCGGAGCAGCGGTACGTCGCCACCGCGCCGGTCGAGCTCGCCGGCCAGTGACCCGACCGAGCCGGCGATGGACCTCGCGTCGGCCAGCGACCATCGCACGGCACCCGACGTCGACGCGATCAACGGCTCGTCACTCACCGAGCGGACGGCGGCGAAGCCCACGCCGAACCGGCCGGCCGTCGCGGTCCCGTCGCGCTTGGCCGATGCGCGCAGTGTCGAGAGTGCCTCCACACCCGCGCGGTCCAGCGGTGCGCCGGTGTTGGCCACGACCAGCCTGCGCCGGCCGAGACGGAACAGCACGCTGCCCGGCTCGCCGGCGCGCAGCGCCGCGTCAGCCGCGTTCTGCGCCAGCTCGACGACCACCCGGCCGCGGTACGCGCCGACGGCCAGCTCCTCCTCCGCGTTGGCGTCCTCGCGAAAGCGGGCCGGTGACGCGGACCAGGCGTCGAGGACCCGCCGGCGCAGCTCCGCGGTGCCGAAGGGGTCGCTCAGCTGTGCCCCAGGTCCTCTGCATCGGAGCCGGCAGCGCCGTCGGATCCGGCAGCGGCGTCCGACCCGACGGCACGGTCGGACCCGGCAGCGGCGTCGGCCTCCTCGGGCAGCTCGTCGAAACCGACGGTGTCGACGAGCGGCTCGGCCCGCGGCAGCGGCTCGACCGCGACGACGGCTTCCGAGTGCGCGCCGCAACCATGGTCGGCGGCGACGATGCGGCTGTCGTCGGGTGCGTACTCGTTCGCGCACGCGCCGAAGAGCTGGCCGAGGTCGCCCCGGACCGGCACCCAGAAGCCGCACGTCGCGCACGGGCCGGGCGCCGCCTTGGCGATCGGGGCGTCGGGACCGAGCGGACCGGCGTACCAGCGCTCGGCGGCGTCGTCGCGGCCTTCCAGCGAGAGCACCCGGACCCGGCCGAGCGCGAGTTCGTAGGCGACCGCCTCCTCGTCCGGGTCGTCGCCGGCGGCGTACGCCGGCACCAGCCGCTCGTCGTCAACGGGCGTCACCATGACATCGCCGACGCCCAGGTCGCCGGGCCGGATCCGCTCGCTCCACGGGACCCACTCTGGCGCGATCAGCGCGCCGTCGCCGGGCAGCAGGACGACCTCGTCGACCGTCACCACCTTCGCCCGCGATGCCCTGGCGACCGTCACCGCCCACCGCCAGCCGCGGTAGGCCCTGACGAGGCAGTCAAAGGAGTGGGTGACCACCCGCTCGGCCTCCGGCGCCGCGCCGAGCCACTCGCCGACAAGCGCGGCGTCGCCAGCCGCCCCCACCGCGGCGTCCCTGGCGAGGTCGACGGCGGCGGCCGATGCGGCGTCGAGAGTCGCGGCACGCGCACGGGGCGCGGGAGTCGTAGTCGCGGCGGTCGCGGTGGTCATTGCGCCATCTTCCCGCATAGGCCGAGCAGTCCGTACGACACTGCTCGGGTGGACCTCACCCACCCGGCCGGCTTTGCCCGCGCGGCCGCTCGCCGGATGCGCACCGCCGCGCGCGCCCACGGCGCCGGTGAAACCGGTCTGTCGCAGCTGATCGAGGTCCACGCCGTCTCGGGCGCCGCCGACGCACTGGTGGCGGTGGCCCTGGCCGGGTCGCTGTTCTTCAGCGTCCCGATCGGCGAGGCACGCAGCCGGGTGGCGCTCTATCTCGTCATCACGATGGCACCGTTCGCCTTGCTGGCGCCGGTCGTCGGCCCGCTGCTCGACCGCGTTAGGCACGGACGCCGACTGGCCATCGCCGCGACCCTGGTGGGGCGCGGCGTGCTCGCGCTCGCCATGGCGCGGGCGCTCGCCGGCTCCGATCCACTGGCGCTCTACCCGGAGGCGTTCGGACTCCTGCTGTGCTCCAAGGCATACGGCGTCGCGCGAAGCGCCGTCGTACCTCGCCTGCTGCCGACCGGGATATCGCTCGTGCGCGCCAACTCCCGGCTCGTGCTCGCCGGCCTGCTGCTGGCCGCCGCCGCCGCTCCGATCGGCGGCCTCGTCGCCGCCGTCGCCGGCCCGGAGTGGACGCTGCGCCTGGCCACGGCGGTGTTCTTCGTCGGAGCCGCGCTGACGTTCGGGCTGCCGGCGCACGTCGACTCGATCGAGCGGCACGAGCGACTATCCAGCGACCGTCGACGGTGGCGCCTGCCGATCGGCCGCCAGAACCTGGGGCCGCGGGTGATCGTCGCGTTGATCGGCGCATGCTCGCTGCGCGCGCTCAACGGCCTCCTGACGATCTTCCTGGCCTTCCTGCTCCGGGACCGGGGTGGCGTGGGGGTCATCGGCAGTAGCAACGTCGCACTCGGGGTCGTCATCGCAGCCGCCGCCGTCGGCGGCCTGCTCGGCACGGCTCTGGGCGGGCGACTACAGGGCCGCGCCTCGCTGGCCCTCCCGGTCGGCTCGGTGCTCGTGTCGACGGCCGCATGCCTGCTCGGTGCTCTCTTCTATGGCCTTCCCACGCTGCTTCTCGTCGCGTTGACCGTCGCCGCGGGTCAGGCGGTCTCGAAGCTGGGCCTCGACTCCCTCGTACAACGCGAGGTCGCCGAGCGGGTGCGCAGCTCAGCGTTCTCGCTCTCCGAAAGCTTGCTACAGCTGGCCTGGGTGCTCGGCGGCATCGTCGGGATCGTGCTGCCGCTCTCGCATCGGCTCGGCTTAGGCGTGGCGACGGGCCTTGGCGTCGCGGCTCTGGCCTGGTGCCTGCGGGGCGCCCGAAGCACCCGCGTCCAGCTCGGCATGTCGGCCCAAGCGCTCGGCTGAGCGCTACTGGTCGAGCTCCCGCGCGACCGCATGGACGACTTCCGCCACCCGGTGCGCGTCGCGCTTGTCGGGATAACGGCCGCGACGCAGGGCCGGCTGCACCTTTCCCTCGAGCATCTTGATCATGTCCTCGACGAGGCCGTGCAGCTCCTCGGCCGGACGTCGGGACGCGGCAGCCAGTGTCGGCAGCGGGTCGAGCACGCGCACGGAGAGCGCCTGCTCGCCGCGCCTACCCTCGGCGACGCCGAAGTCGACCCGCGCGCCGGCTTTCAGCTCCGTGACGCCCTGGGGCAGCGCCGAGGAGTGCACGTAGACGTCGCCGCCGTCGTCGCGCGAGAGGAAGCCGAAGCCCTTCTCGGTGTCGTAGAACTTGACCTTGCCGGTGGGCACGCGGAACCTCTGATTGCTGGAGTCGAAACGGTCCCCAAGGTTAGACGGTTCACGCCCGTTGGACCAACGCGATGCTTCGCGAACGCGTCACCGAAAGCGCTCAGGCTCCGGCAGCAGCTCGTTCATCGACCCGGAGCGGAACCCCCGGGGGTCGACGTCGACACCCTCGAAGCCAGTTACGGCGGCCAGCAGCTCCGGGGAATCGGCGAGCAGCGGCACGAGGTTGCGGTCGATCTCGATCCGCGCCCGGTCGCCGAGGTCGCGCACTCGCAGGTCGCGGACGTCGACGCCCGCTTTGTGCAGCGCTCGCCGCAGCTCGCTCTCGGCACGGTCGACCCGGGCCAGCCTCGTCGGTGTGATCTCGACGCCGTACGCGATCCGGCTCGACAGACAGGCAGCTGCCGGCTTGTCCCAGGTCGGCACGCCCCACCGACGGCTGGCCGTCCGCACCTGCGCCTTTGTCAGGCCGGCGTCGCGGAGGGGCGTCATCGCCGCTCGCTCGGCCGCCGCTCGGATGCCCGGCCGAAAGCCGGCAGCGGCGTCGTCGGCGTTGGTTCCGGTCGCGACGTACGCCAGGCCGAAGGCGGCGGCGACTGGCCACAACACGTCGAGCAACTCCGCTTTGCAGAAGTAGCACCGGTCGCCGGCGTTGGCCCGGTAGCCGGGCCGGCCCATCTCGTCGGTGGTGGGCGTGGCGTGGCGGACGCCGAGGCTCGCCGCGAAGGCCGCTGCCGGCGCCAGCTCGGCGCTCGGCAGGCTGGGAGAAACCGCGGTGGCCGCGACCACGGAGTCCGGCCCGATGGCGCGTACGGCCGCCGCCAGCAGGAACGCGGAGTCCGCGCCGCCGCTGAACGCGACGAGCAGCGACCCGAAGTCGTGCAACTGCGCATTTAGTACGTCGAGAAGTACGCCGAGCCGCGCGTCGAGGGCGTCATCGGGCCTCGTCACAGAACCGACCCTAACCGCCCCGTGCTGCGGGTAGTCTTGCGCCGTCATGCTGACCCTGCCACGCGTCGCGCTTCGGACGCTTCCCGCCGTCCTGGGCCTGACCATCGCCGCAGGCTGTGGGGGCAGCGCCGACTCCGCCGCCGACCCGGCAGCGCAGCAAGTAGCGCCGTTCGGCCTCGCGCGCTCCATCGCCTCCCCTGAGCACGCCGGCGTGGTGCGCGCACTGCGAAACCTCGCCGCCGTCGAGCTGACACTTGCCGACGACTTCGCTCCACTGTCTTCGGCTGCCGATTTCACCGCCTACCTGCACGAGGTGTCTGGCGCGGAGACGTCGACGCGGGCAGCAGTCGTGGCGGCGGCCCAACGCCGCGGCAACTGCGCCCGGGTGGAGTCGGCGGTGCAATCGGCGAGCGCGGCCCTGTCGACCCGGCTGCGCCCCGCGGTCGGCAGGCTCGAAGGCCGGGTCTCCGTCGTGCGGGCCCACGCGGGGAAGGTCGAGGCCGACCGGAGGGCGGTCGCGGCGGCGGCGGCGGTGCTGCAGCGCGAGCTCGCCGCCGATCCGGCCGCGTATGCGGTCCCCGGTGTGCACGAGGTGAGCTCCACGGTGACCTCGATCGCCAACTGGATGACCTCGGTGGCCGCCGCCATCAAGAGCGCCGACGGGAAGGCGAGGTCGTACGCCGCAGTGGCCGACAGCCTGTCGCAACAGGCCGCGGGCGTCGGCGCGACCTGCCGCACGGCTGCTGCCCAGGAGCGCGCGAATAACCCAGCCGCGAGGGCCGGCGCTGGCACCGGCGCCGATGGTTCGACCGCCGGCACCTCCACCTCGGGAAACTCGGGCGGGACACCGACCCCACCGGCCTCGCACTCGGGCTACCCGAGCCCGTCGGCCTCGCCTACCGCGTCGCCCGCCGAGTCGCCGACACCATCCGGCTCGCCGACCGACTCGCCGTCGCCGTCCGACTCGCCCACGGACTCGCCGTCGCCCTCGGACTCGCCCACCGATTCCCCCACGGACTCGCCGTCGCCCTCGGACTCGCCCACCGATTCCCCCACGGACTCGCCGTCGCCCTCGGACTCGCCCACCGATTCCCCCACGGACTCG
>JBBSIN010000041.1:0-21229 GCA_038232055.1 Mycobacteriales bacterium | reverse complement strand
GCCACCAGCAGCGAACTGTACGGGTCGCCGGGTCCGCGACGACGATCTCGTCCACGCCGTGCCCTGCATAGAAGTCGAACTTACGGAAGGTCTCGTCATCGGAGCTCAGAACTTCGACGACGACCGCCGCGGACGGGAGGAACAGCGTGGTCGGCGGAGCGCGATGGAAGCCGAGGTCGGGCACCCGGAAGTCGGTCGGGTCGCCGACGTTAAACGGGCCGGTCGGGGTGAGCCCGCGGGCACGGGCCGGTCCGTCGACAAGTGCCGCCAGCGCGAACTGCACGGCGCCGTGCGCCGGGTGCGGGCCCGGTGCCATGTGGTACTCGCCCTCCCAGACCTCGTCGTAAAGGTCCTGCCCCAGGGCGCGCCGGCGTTCGATCAGCTCCGCGACCTCGGGCGGCGCCGGACCGAGGATCACCGTGGCGGCCATGCGGCCACGATACGACGGAGCCCGGCTCCCGGTCCGGCTACGCATCGTCGACGGGCGGCCGATTGTTGCGCAGTCGTCGTACGCCTACCGGTGCTCGCCGACGACCTCGGCATCAGCGTGACCAGGGCGACAGAGGCGCTGCGTCCGGTCACCCTCCAGCCCGACGACGCCCTGCTCCTCGCGCGTGACGCCGGCTCGCCCGCCCTGATCAGTCACCGGGTGAGCTTTGCGAACGACGACACGCCCATCATCGACGACATCGCGGTGCTGCCGGGGGACAGTGTTGTGGTGACGGCGAACCGAAACCCCGACGGGCTCCGGCTCAGCTACACGCTCAACCCCACACTGCAATGACCAACCGCGGAAAGAAAGGCGTTGCACCAATGGCAACTCTCGTCACGGCGGCCCGTGGCCGTCGACTGCTCGCCGCGACCGCCGCCGTCGCCGTCCTCGCCGTCGCCGGCTGCTCGGGCTCACCGGCCGCGCAGAAGGCGGCTGACAAGCCGGCGACCGGCTCCCCGAGCGCCGGCGCCGCGGCCAAGGACATCACGGTCGGCATCGACGTACCGTTCCATCCGATCTGGGACTACATCGAGGCCAACTCCAAGCAGTACTTCGCGAACAAGCCGTACACCGTGCACTTCAAGGTCCTCGACGCGACGACCCAGGTGCCGGCGTTCGGCAAGGGCGACCTGCAGGTCATCACGACCGTCCCGTCGTTCATGCCGATCGTGAAGAAGCAGTACGGCTTCGACACCACGTACCTCTTTCCCCTTGCGCGGTGGACGATCGGCCCGCAGATCCTGGTGAAGAAGGGGTCGCCGTACCACACGCTGGCCGACCTGAAGGGCAAGAAGGTCGCGATGCCGCCGCTGAAGGAGCGGTTCGGCGCCGAGCAGGCAGCGATCCTCGCCGCGACCGGTCAGAAGATCGAGGACTACTTCAACCTGCAGCAGACCGCGGCCGCCGCACAGCAGCTCACCCTCGGCCGGGTCGACGCCGCGTTCATCGAGGCGCCCACGACGTACCCGCTGCTGCAGGGCGGCAAGTTCCAGGCGATCTACAGCGTGCACGACGCGTTCCTCAAGGCGTTCAACGATCCCGGTGTGATGAACGGCGGCTACATCGCCCGCACCGACTTCGTGAAGAGCAACCCGCAGTTCGTGAAGGATCTCGTCGCCGCGACCGAGGACGCGTGGGACAAGTACCAGCAGAACCCCGACACGGTCAACAAGGTGGCGAGCAAGGTCAGCGGCATCCCGGCCGAGCAGCTCGCCGTCGTCGGGCAGGTCCTCGACCTCCTCAAGATGCCGAAGGACCTGCGCCAGGTGAACCAGCGGGACATCGACACGTGGAAGAAGCTGTTCCCGCTGCTGGAGAAGGCCGGGTTCACGCAGCAGACTCCCACCGACGTGCAGTCGATGTTCGTCCTGACGTCCCAGCTCTAGGCGGAGGGTGACGATGACAGCCGCGCCGACGCAGGGTCTCGCGGCCGGCGCGGCGGGGGCCATGGCGGGACCTACGCCGCCCTCGCCGCGGAGCGACCGCTATCGGCCACGCCGCCGGGCCTGGCGGGGCGCACGCATCGCGTTGTCCGCGCTGCTGCTGATCGGCCTGTGGTGGCTGGGTTCGCGGGTCTACGCGAACTACATCCTCCCCGGGCCGCCCACCGTCTGGCACTCGTTCACCGACGCAGTCAGCCGAGGCGCGTGGACGGCCAACATCGGCGCGACCCTCCTGCACATGTTCGCCGCGGTGGCCATCATCCTTCTGGTCGGCCTTCCGGTCGGCATCGTCATCGGGCGGTCGGTGATCGCCGAAGACCTCACCCGGGTCTGGCTCGTCTTCCTGCAGACCGTCCCGACAGTCGTCCTCATCGCCATCGCCCTCATCTTCATCGGCGCGAACACCCGCTCCGTCGTCGCGGTGACCGTCGCCAGCGGCCTCGCCTACTTCCTGCTCAACGTCATCCAGGGCACCCGCGCCATCGACCGCGACCTCGTCGACATGGCCAAGGCGTACGGCGCGAAGGAGCGCGTCGTCATGCGCAGCGTCCTGCTCCCCTCGGTCGTCCCGTACTTCCTCGCCGGCAGCCGGATCACGCTCGGCGTGGCGTGGCAGGTGACGTTGTTCGCCGAGTACCTGATGGGCAGCAACGGCGTGGGGTTCCAGGTCAGCACCGCCATCAAGCTGCTCGACACGGCGAGCGTGTTCATGTGGGGGCTGAGCATCGTCGTACTCACGCTCCTCTTCGAGTACGGCGCCTTCCGACCGGTGGAGGCGTACCTCACCCGCCACACCCGGAGGGGCTGAGGTGACCGCCGTCGGCGCCCCGAATGCCGCACCGCTGGTGCGGATCGACCATGTATGGAAGCAGTTCCGCAAGGACGCCGGCGGGCCGGTGCTGCACGACGTGTCACTGACGGTCGGCCGCGGCGAATTCGTCGCGATCATCGGCCCGTCCGGCTGCGGCAAGTCGACACTGCTCAACATCCTCGCCCGGCTCACCGACGCGACGCGGGGCGAGGTCACCCTTGCGAGCACGCAGATTCGGGTCGCCTACGTCTTCCAGGGGCCGCGGCTCCTGCCGTGGCGCACCGTGCGGCGCAACGTGGAGTTCGGCTTGGAGCAGACGGGTGCGGCTCGGCGCGAGGTGCGTGACCGGGCGGCAACCGCGCTGCGCCTGGTCCACCTCGAGGAGCACGTCGCGAAGTACCCGCACCAGCTCTCCGGCGGCATGCAGCAGCGGGTCGCGCTGGCCCGCGGCCTCGCGCTCGAGCCCGACCTGCTGCTCATGGACGAGCCGTTTGGCTCGCTCGACGCGCTCACTCGTGGCTACCTGCAGGAGGAGCTGCTGAGCCTGGTCCGACGTACGGACAGCACGACGATGCTCGTCACGCACGACATCGACGAGGCGCTGCTGCTCGCCGACCGCGTCGTCGTGATGAGCAACCGGCCGGCGCGCGTCAAGGAGATCGTGGACGTGCCGTTCGGCGGCGACCGCTCCCTGGACCGGCTCATCAGCGACCCGCGCTATCCCCAGCTGCGCACCCGGCTGCGCGAGCTGCTCCGGCCCGAGGTGTCCGACGCGCCACCCGACGGCGGCGGTGGTTCCGAGCTGGACCGGCAGCGGGTCGCCGCCGGCGAGCCGTGAGCGATGCCACGGCGGTGACGAGCAACGCGCTCGACGACGCGTTCCGTCGCGGGCGGCCGGCGCTGGTCTGTTACCTGCCGCTGGGTGACCCCGCGGCGCCGTACGCCGACCCGCGCCGCTACGTCGACGAGGGCGTCGACGTTCTCGAAGTCGGCGTGCCGGCGCCCGACCCCAGCCTGGACGGCCCGGCCATCTCCACCTCCATGCGCCGCGCACTCGACAACGGCATGACCAACGAGCGCGCCGCCGACGCGGTTGCCAGCTTCCGCGAGGCGGCCGGCGCCCCGGCGACGGTGTGGATGACCTACCCGTCGATGGCGGACCGGCCGGGTTTCCGCGACGCCGTCGCGGCCAGCCGGGTCGACGGGCTCCTCGTCGCCGGCGCCGTGCCCGGCCGGTTCCCGCCGTCACCGGGCGTCCACGACATCCGGTTCCTGCCGCATCGCCCGTCGCCGGCTGAGGTTGCGGCCGCGCTCGACGCGACGGGCTACGTCATGGTCGCGGCCGACGACGGCGTGTCCGGCGTACGGGCCGACGTTGCCCCCGAGAACGCCGAGCTGCTCGCCCGGCTGCGAGCCGCGGGCGTCACCGCACCGCTCGCCCTCGGGTTCGGGATCTCCGACGCCGCGCAGGTCCGCAGCGCCGTCACCTGCGGCGCGGACGGCGTCATCGTCGGCACCGCGATGCTGCTCGCGGGGATGGAGAGCCCCGACGCGGTACGCCGGCTGCTGCGCGCGCTCCGGCAGGCGCTCGATGGGTGACCCCCTCGTCGTCGGCGTCGACGTCGGCACCACCGCCACCAAGGCGGCGGTGTTCGACCCGGCGGGGGTGCCGCTCGCCACGGCCGCCGCGGGCTATCCGATCTCCCGGCCGCGCGCCGGATGGGCGGAGCAGGACCCCGACGACTGGTGGCGGGCCACCACGACGGTGCTGCGCGCGCTCGCCAGCCGGGTCGACCTCTCCCGGGTGCGGGCCGTCGGCGTGGTCAGCCAGGTCAACACACACGCGTTCGTCGACGCAGACCTGCGCGCGGTCGCGCCGGCGGTGCTGTGGCAGGACCAGCGGTGCGCCGACGTCGCTCGGGCGCTCGACCGGCGGTTCACGCCCGACGAGCGGCACGTGACCTTCGGCGGCCCGTTCACCATCGACTCGTCGTACCTCGTCGCCCGCGCCGGGTGGCTGGCACAGCACGACCCGGAGCTGTGGCGCCGTACCCGCTGGGTCCTGCTGCCCAAGGACTACGTCATCGCGCGGCTCACTGGTGGCGTCGGCACCGACCCCGTGTCGGCCATCGGGTTGGTCGACCAGGCGGGCGTCGGCTACCTGCCCGGCGTGCTCGCGCTCCTCGACGGCGTCGAGCACCGGCTACCCCCGCTGGCTCGGCCCGCCGCCGCAATCGGGACGGTGACTGACCCGGACTGCGGACTCCCCCTCGGCGCCACGGTCGTCGCGGGCACGATGGACGCGTGGGGAAACCTCTACGGCTCGGGCGCGACAGCCGCCGGAAACGCCATCCTCGTGGCCGGTACGTCGGAGATCGCCGCGGTCGTCTCCGACCGGCACGTGCCCACACCGGGCGTCATCGCCTTTCCACCCATGGATGGGCTGTTCGTGCACGCCGGCCCCACCCAGGCCGGCGGGGACGCGCTGCGCTGGTGGGCGGACACTCGATCGACGACGATCGACGACGTGCTCGCCGCCGCGGCCGGCGCACCAGCCGGCGCGGGCGGCGTCGTGTTCCTGCCGCACCTGCTGGGAGAACGGGCGCCGCTGTGGGACGCCGACGTACACGCGGCGTTCCTCGGCGTCAGCTCCGACACGACGGCGGCCGCCTTGGCGCGCGCCGTTTTGGAAGGGGTCGCGATGTCGGCCCGTGAGCTCTTCGAGGCGGTAGCCGCGGCGGCGGGTCGCCCGGTGACCGTTCTTGCGCTGTCCGGCGGCGGCGCGCGCAGCGATTTGTGGTGCCAGATCAAGGCGGACGTCCTCGACCGGCCGCTGCATCGCCTCGCCGTCTGCGACAGCGCGGTCCTCGGCGCGGCGCTGCTGGCCGGAGTCGGGGTAGGGGTCTACCCGACGTTGGCGGCGGCGGCCGAGCAGGCCGTACACGTAGACCGCGTCTTCGAGCCGGACCCGGATGCGGCGGCGCGGTACGCCGACCTCTACGCCGTCTACCGCGACGCCTACCAAGCGCTCGCGGGTGTGCACGCCGACCTGGCCAAGTGGCGCGCCGGCGGCTAGCCCGCCGACAGTCGAGTGCAGGCGGTGCCGGATGACGCCGGCTAGTCCTAGTCAGCGCGTCAAGCAGCCTTCGCCCGCCGGAACCCTTCGTCGATCTCCTTCGCTGGGCCCGTGGCGGTTAGTTGATCTCCACGTGGCGCTGTCGGCAACAACAGCCAGGGCGAAGGAGATCGCAAACCGGCCGCGGTGACAATGGCGCTCGCAGCAAGGATCAGCGACTCCGACACCATCCCCCCGGGGCGAGACCCGTCGCGGCCGCGCGACAAGCGCAGAGCTCTCGAAGGTCCAGCTCACCTGATCCGCTGCGGCTGAGTAACACTCTGAAGCATGACGGTCGGCGGGAGTCCGTTGCGGGTCGCCGTTGTTGGCGCCGGTCCTGCCGGCATCTACGTTGCCGACGCTCTGACCACTCGGTCGGCCGGAGCCGTCGAGGTCGACATGTTCGACCGGTTGCCGACGCCGTTCGGGCTACTGAGATACGGCGTGGCACCGGACCACCTGAAGATGAAGAGCATCGTGCGCGCCCTGCAACGTACGCTCGATCATGATCGGGTGCGCTTCTTCGGCAACGTGTCCATCGGCACCGACGTCACCGTCGAGGAACTACTCGCCGACTACTCCGCGGTGGTCTACTGCTTCGGCGCGTCGGTCGATCGTCGACTCGGCATCCCGGGCGAGGACCTGCCGGGCAGTCACTCGGCCACCGCCTTCGTGTCCTGGTACAGCGGACACCCGGACGTGTACGAGGACAGCTTCGAGCTCGACGCGACGGATGTCGCCGTCGTCGGCCTGGGAAACGTCGCTCTCGACGTCGCGCGAATGCTTCTGCGCAGCCCCGAGGAGCTGGCGAGCACCGACGTTCCCGAGTACGTGCTCGACGCCTTGCGCGCCTCCACCGTGACCGACGTCCATATCGTCGGACGGCGTAGCGCGCAGTACGCGAAGTTCACCCACAAGGAGCTGCGTGAGCTCGGCGAACTCGGCGAAGTCGGTGTGGTCCTCGACCCGACCGAGCTCGTGGGGGTCGACGACGGCGGCACGCCTCGGATACGCCACAACCTCGACATCTTCCGGGAGTGGGCGCAGCGACCGCCTACCGCCGCCGCGCGCCGGCTACATCTGCACTTCGGCGCCAAGCCCGTGCAGATCCTGGGGAGGGACAGGATCGAGGCGCTGCGCGTCAGCGATGTCGACGGGACCTGCCGCGACATCGGGGTGCAGTTGTTGTTCCGATCGGTCGGCAACGTCGGCGTGGGAGTTCCCGGCGTACCGTTCGACGCCGAGACCGGCACGATTCCCACGGTGGCGCATCGGGTCATCGGTGGCACGGTCGAGCGGGGGGAGTACGCCGCCGGCTGGATCAAGCGAGGCGCGACCGGGGTGATCGGGACGAACCGTGCGGATGCCAGCGAGACCGCAGAGGCCATCCTTGCCGACGAGGATGCGCTTCGCTGCCGCGACGTACGCCGCGGCAGCGTGGTCGAGCTGCTGGCTTCCCGCGGTGTCGCGGTGGTCAGCCTGGACGGCTGGACCGCGATCGATGCCGCGGAGGTCCGACTGGGTCAGCAGCGCGACAATGCCCGCGTGAAGCTCGCGCGATGGCAGGAGCTGCTCGCCGCGGGAGCCGACGGCCCGGCACCCTGACAGGTGGCTCGCGGCGGGCACGGTCGAGACCGTTGTGTGTCGCGTCGGTCCCGGCCGACACACAACCTCATCGACCGGCGGCCGATATCGTCCGCCGTGTCCGGATTCGGCATCGGGTTGTGTGCCGTAGCCGATCCACTCGACACACAACGGCGACGCGCTCTGCTGGCCCTCGCTCCAACGCCACCGTGGCGTAGCCCTGCTCCTGCGGCCGACGTAGCGCGAGCGAGTTTCCCGGGGAAGCGTCGATTGACAGGCAGCTCACAGGTCCGCCCTACGCCTTGGACAGGTGCGCGTCGGATTGTCATGTCACGGGCCGCCAACAGGGCGGCCCCGACACGAAGGAGAGTTCGATGGACGACCAGTCGATCACCCGGCGGCGCAAGGCCCGCTGGGCCGGCGCGGCGGGGCTGCTGGCCGCCGGCGCAATCGGAGGCGGCGTAGTCGCCGGCACGTTGAGCGCGTCCGCGGCGGACAGTACCCCGTCGGCAAGCAACCAGAGCTCAACGTCGGCCCTGGCCACCAGTGGCTCACGGACGCACGGGCACGGCGGCGCACAGCGGGTTCGCGGCGACGAGAACGCGCCGGCGACGGCGCGTACGAGGCGCACATGCAGACGGCCGACGGCCGACGGCACGGTGAAGTTCGACAAGAACCTCAAGGTGACGAATGTCGAGAACGGGATGGGCGGCGGGGATCCAGCTCCCACCGGCCAGGACCAAGCGGGGATCAGCGGGTGATCCAGCCCCAATCGGGGAGCCGGCGGTAGTTCCGCAGCTCAACGGCGACCGCGCCCAGCACGACTGTGCTGGGGCGCGGTCGCACAGTCATGTCACAGGGTCGGCACAGGAGGCGCACAGCGTACGGAGAGAGAATGACTGGCGTGACAATGATGGCGACGGCGTCCCGCAACCAGCGGGCAACAGATGGCACCACGCCCGCTCCGGGCGTCACGCCGGCCGGCCGCGTGGAGTTGCGCCGAACCGATGGCAGCCCGATCCGGGTGCTGGTGGTCGACGACGAGAACACGCTGAGCGATCTGCTGTCGATGGCGCTGCGCTACGAGGGCTGGGACGTGCGAACCGCCGGCGACGGGCTGGCTGCGGTACGCGCGGCACGGGAGTTCCGCCCGGACGCGGTCGTGCTGGACGTGATGCTGCCGGACATCGACGGGCTGGAGGTGCTGCGTCGGCTGCGCGCGGAGGCGCCGTACGTGCCGGTGCTTTTTCTCACGGCCCGGGACGCGGTCGAGGATCGCATCGCCGGCATCACCGCCGGCGGCGACGACTACGTGACGAAACCGTTCAGCCTGGAGGAGGTGGTCGCCCGGTTGCGCGGCCTGCTGCGCCGGGCCGGCGCCGCCGCGGGCCGCCATGAGTCGCTGCTCGCCGTCGGCGACCTGGCGATGGACGAGGACAGCCGTGAGGTCCGCCGCGGGGACGATCTGGTCGAGCTGACCGCCACCGAGTTCGAGCTGCTCCGGTTTCTGATGCGCAACCCGAAGCGAGTGCTGTCGAAGGCGCAGATTCTCGACCGGGTGTGGAACTACGACTTCGGCGGCCAGGCGAACGTCGTGGAGCTCTACATCTCCTACCTGCGCAAGAAGGTGGACGCCGGACGGGCGCCGATGATCCACACCGTGCGCGGAGCCGGGTACGTGCTCAAGCCGGCCAGCTGACACCGTCATGTCCGATCGCAGCATAGGGCGGCTCCGCAACTTCACCCGGACGTCGCCCGTCCTGCGGCCGACTCGCTGGTCCCTGCGGGCGCAGCTGTTGACCGCCCTGATCGGTCTCCTCGCGGTGGTATGCCTCGCCGTCGGCGTGGTCACGACGGTGGCGTTGCAGCACTTCCTCATCGGCCGACTCGACGCCCAGCTGGTCGCGGCGGGGGGTCGGTCGGCGAACGCCGGCCGGCAGTCGCCAGGCGATGCCGGGTCCGGCCCAGGGCAACCCGACCAGGAGCACGGCAGTGGCACCGGGGCGAGGTTCCTGCTGGCGCCGGGCCAGTCCCCCGGCACGCTCGGCGCTCGCGTCGTCGGTGGACAGGTGACGGCGGCCGGTGTCCTCGGCGAGGACGGCACCCTGCAGCTGCGTCCCGCCACTCGCACGGCAATGCTCGCGGCGCTGCCCATCGACGACCGGCCGCACACTCGTACGCTCGCCGGCTTCGGCGATTTCCGCTTGCTCGCCGCGCGCATGCAGGACGGCGACGTGCTCATCACGGGCCTGCCGCTGCGCGAGGTCGGCCGCGTCCTGTACCGGCTGGCGGCGGTAGAGGCGGCGGTGGCCGGCGCGGCACTGCTCGCAGCGGCGCTCGCCGGAGCCGTGATCGTACGACGCGCGCTACGACCGCTACGTCGGGTCGCGGCCACGGCCAGCCGGGTAAGCACGCTGCCGCTGGAGCGCGGCGAGGTCGACCTCGCCGATCGCGTCGCCGGGGGGGACACTGACCCGCGCACGGAGGTCGGACAGGTCGGCGCCGCCCTCAACCGCCTCCTCGACCATGTCGGCAGTGCGCTGACCGCGCGGCAGGCCAGCGAGTCGCGGGTCCGGCAGTTCGTCGCCGACGCCAGCCACGAGCTTCGCACCCCACTCGCGGCGATCCGCGGCTACGCCGAGGTCACCCGCCGCAGTCGCGAAGTCGCGCCGCCCGACCTCGCGCACGCCATGGGCCGGGTCGAGTCCGAAGCCGCCAGGATGACCACCCTGGTCGAGGATCTGCTGCTGCTCGCCCGGCTGGACTCCGGACGCCCGCTCGCCGCCGAGCCGGTCGACCTCACCCGGGTCGTGGTCGACGCGGTCAGCGACGCCACCGCCGCCGGACGGGAGCACCACTGGCGACTCGACCTCCCCGACGACCCGGTCACCGTGGTCGGCGACGGGTCGCGCCTGCACCAGCTCTTGGTCAACCTGCTCGCCAACGCGCGCACGCACACCCCGGCCGGCACCACTGTCACCACCAGCCTGACCAGCACCAGGTCGGGGGAGGCCGTGCTCGCCGTTGTCGACGACGGCCCCGGCGTCGCACCCGACCTGCTGCCGGATATCTTCGCGCGGTTCGCGCGCGGCGACACGTCCCGCTCCCGCGGCGCCGGCAGCACCGGCCTCGGGCTGGCGATCGTGCAGGCCATCGTGAGCGCGCACGGCGGTAACGTGCACGTCACCAGCCGGCCGGGGCAGACCGCGTTCACCGTTCGGCTCCCGGTCTCCGTGGGCACCACCCCAGCGGCTGCCGGCCTGCCGCTCGGCGTACACGGTGACGCTTGAGCGGCATGCGTGCGGCGTACATCACGGAGCTTGGCTCCGCCGATGAGATCCGAGTGGGCGAGCTTCCCCGGCCAACGCCCGGCCCGACCGACGTACTGGTGCGGGTCGAGGCCCTCGCGGTCAACCCGGTCGACACGTTCGTCCGCTCGGGCGCCTACCGCACACCCACGCCGTTTCCGTTCGTCGTCGGTCGCGACGTGGTGGGCTCCGTCGTCAGCGCCGGCCCCGGTGCGGTGGGCTTCGCGCCTGAGCAGCGGGTGTGGTCGAACAGCCTCGGCCACGGTGGCCGGCAGGGACCCTTCGCCGAGTACGCCGTCGTCCCCGCTGACCGGCTCTACCACCTGCCCGACGGGGTCGACCCGGTGGCGGCGGTGTCGGTGTTGCATCCGGTGGCCACTGCAGAGCTGGCCCTGTTCCACCACGGGCGGCTCCAGTTCGGCGAGACCGTTTACGTCGGCGGAGCCGCGGGCAATGTCGGTACGGCGCTCGTGCAGCTCGCCGTACAAGGCGGGGCCCACGTCATTGCCTCGGCGGGTGCCGAGGACCTCGCGCGGGTCCGCAGCCTCGGAGCCGCCACCGTCGTCGACTATCGCGATCCCTCGCTGCCGAGCCGACTGCGCGACGCGGCACCGGGCGGTGTCGACATCGCCTGCGACACCTCCGGGCGGATGGAGATGACCACCGCCGTCGACCTACTGGCCCTTCGCGGCCGCCTCGTCCTGCTCGCCGGGGCGCGGTTCTCCACACCGCTGCCGGTCCGCGCGTTGTACACCCGCGACGCGAGTGTGCTCGGGTTCGCCATCAGCAACGCGGCGGTCGGCGAGTTGGCCGCCGCCGCCGACCGGATCAACCAGCGGCTGCTCGCCGGCGACCTGCACCCGCGGGTGGCCGCGGTGCTGCCGCTGGAGCAGACCGCTCGAGCCCACCGCTGGGTGACCGGCGAGGGCAGCGACCCGCCACTGCGCGGCCGGCTCGTCGTACGCCCCTGAGTAGCCAACGCCCCCGGGTAGCCAACGCCCCTGAGAAACGCCGCAGCCTCAGTCGATCGCGCGGCGGTAGAAGCTGCGCACCCCCACGCTCATGAGCACGGCCAGCGAGGCGAGCAGTACGAGCAGGCAGATCCATGGGGAGATGTGCGGCACCTGCGGAATCTGCGCCGCGCGGAGGCCCTCGCTGACGTAGGTCATCGGGTTCATGGCCGAAATCACCTGGAACCAGCGGACCCGTGACAGCGACGGCCACGGGTACTGACTCGCGCCAGTGAAGAGCAGCGGGGTGAAGACCAGCGAGAAGAGGATGTTGATCCGGGCCGGCGGGACGAGAGTGCCGAGGACGAGGCCGAGCCCGGCCCCGACCAGCGCGCCGAGCACGAGTACGACGACAAACAACGGGAGCCCGCTCCAGCGCCAGGGGATCGAGCCGAGGACGATGACGCCGATCGGGATCATGATCGCGGTCGCGATGAACGAGCGAAGCGCCGCGAACAAGACCTTCTCCGCGGCGACCAGGCCGGTGGGCATGGGCGCGAGCAGCCGGTCCTCGATCTCCTTCGTCCAGCCGAACTCGGCGACGAGCGGGAAGGCCAGCGTTTGCATGCTGGTCACGACGGCGGTCAGCGCAAGCAGCCCCGGGAAGAGCAGCTCGGCGTAGCCGCCGCGCGTGTAGCCGAGGGTGCCGAGGATCTTGCCGAAGACGAGCAGCAGGAAGAGTGGCTGCAGGATGACCTGAGCGAGGAAGACGGGCAGCTCGGTCCATGTCACGTAGAGATCGCGGTTCAGGACGGCGAGAAACGCCTGGCGCTGACTGGCGGTCGTCGCTGTGGCAGGTGCGAGCTGGGACATCGACGTGGTCATCGCAGCGTCCTGCCGGTGAGGTGGATGAAGACGTCCTCGAGGGTCGGTGTGCCGATCCTGACGTCGGTGAGCGTCAGGCCGCGATCGGCGAGCAGCGTCGCCGCCGGTGCGACGAGGGGCGCGGCCTCGCCGGACAGGTACAGCCGCAGCTGCAGGTCGACGGGCGGTCCCGCGCCGCCGGCCGGCGGCTGGGCCCGCTCGATCCGCTCCACCCCCGGCAGCTCGCCGAGGCGGCCGAGCAGGTCGTCGGTCGGCCCGTCCGGCGGTCCGGTGGTGAGGTCGAGGGTCGTCCGACCGGGCAGCGACCGGATCAGCGCGGCGGGTACGTCGAGGGCGAGCAGCCGTCCGTGATCCATGATCGCAACGCGATCGGCGAGGGCGGCCGCCTCGTCCATGTCGTGCGTCGTGAGCACCAGCGTGACCCCCTGCGCCTGCAGTTCCCGCAGTCGGTCCCAGACGAAGAGCCGAGCGGCCGGGTCGAGCCCCGTCGTGGGTTCGTCGAGGAAGAGCGCTCTCGGCGAGTGCATGAGTGCTCGGGCGATCATCACCCGCTGTGACTGTCCGCCGGAGAAGAAATCGGGCTTGGAGGTCGCCCGTTCCAGCAGGCCGAACTGCTCGAGCAGTTCGTCGGCGCGCGCCGCCCGCTCCTGCGACGGGACCCCGTGGTAGGCGGCGTGGAAGATCAGGTTGTGCCGGATCGACACCGAACGGTCGAGGTTGCTGCGCTGCGGCACGACGGCGAGCTGGGCGCGAGCCTGCACGGGGTCGCGCACGACGTCGACGCCACCGACGTACGCGCTGCCGCTCGTCGGCCGCACCCGCGTCGTCAACACGCCCACCGTCGTCGTCTTGCCGGCGCCGTTCGGCCCGAGCAGCCCGAAGACCTCACCCGGTCGTACGGCGAACGACACTCCGTCCACCGCGTTGACTGGTGACTTCGGATAGCGCTTGACGAGGTCGCTGACCCCGACCGCAGCCTGCCCGGCTTCGCCATTCGGCTCCGGTACGAAGCACGCCGCCACGCTCACGGAGCCTCCACCCCGAGCTGGCGAGCGAACTCGGTGCGGCCCACGTCGGTCAACCGGATCGCCCGGCTGCCGTGCGTACGCCGTACCCATCCACTCTCGAGGAATCGGCACAGCAACGCGGCACCGAGCGCGCCGCCGAGATGGTGCCGCTGCTCGGACCAGTCGACGCAGTAGCGGACCAGTGGCCGGCGGCTGCCCGTGGGTAGGTCGACGCCGAGGTCGGCGAGCCGGGCGCGGCCGTGGTCGGTAAGCCGGTAGTCGACGTCGCGGCCGGGCGCGGAGAGCCGATCGTCGCGGGCAGCCGCCCGGTGGAAACCGCCGTCACCGCCGTCCAGGACGCCGTTGTCGAGCAGGGCGGCCATGACGGCGACGCCGAGCCGGCCGGCGAGATGGTCGTAACAGGTGCGGCCGGCTCGGTTCGCCGCCGCGCGGGTGCCCTGCCGCAGCGAGCGCACCGGCGCGGCCGGCGCGATGCGGGCGACCGTCTCGAGCAGCTCGCTGACGTGCGGACCGGCAAGCCGGTAGTAGCGGTGCCGACCGTGGGTCTCGACGTGCAGCAGGCGGGCACCGGCGAGCTTGGACAGGTGAGCGCTGGCCGTTGAGGCGCCCACGCCCGCCTCGTCGGCCAGCGTGCTGGCGGCCAGCGCCCGACCGTCGGCCAGCGCGAGCAGGATCTGGCAGCGCGCGCGGTCCGCGAGCAAGGATCCGACCGCGGCGAGGTCCGCATCACCCGACATGCCGTCCACGCTACGTCGCCGACACTTCGTCGTACGACGAAGTTCTGCCCGACGAGACTGGCTGGATGACCACGACGCCCGTAGGGGCAGCGCGACGCCCGGTGGGTGCTGCGCTACCGCTGCTGGCGGTCAGCCTCGGCTACTTCATGGTGATCCTCGACGTCACCGCCGTGAACCTCACGCTGCCAGCGCTGGGTCGCGAGCTGCAAGCCGGGATCGGCGCCTTGCAGTGGGTGGTCGACGGCTACACCTTCACCTTCGCCGCGCTGCTGCTCACCGCCGGGACGGTCGCTGCCCGCCTCGTCCAGGGTGTCGTGGCGGCGAGCATGGTGCCGGCGTCGCTGCTGCAAGCCAGCTTCGCCAACCGGGCGGCTCGGGCGAGGGCGGTCGGCGTCTGGGGCGCGATCGCCGGACTCGCGGCCGCGTCCGGACCGGTCATCGGCGGCGGCCTCACCTCCGCGCTCAGCTGGCGGGCCGTGTTCGCCGTCAACGTGCCGGTCGCCCTGATCGCAATCCTGCTGACGGTGCGCTGTCTGCCGGCTCCGACGCCGCGGCCGGAGCGCCGGCTGGACCCCGCCGCGCAGGTCACCGCGGTCATCGGGCTCGGCGCGCTCACGCTCGCCCAGATCGAGGCGGGCGACCGCGGCTTCGCCGCTCCCCTGGTGCTCGGCGGGCTGGCCGCCGCTGCCGCGGCGCTCGTCGCGTTCGTCGGCCTGGAGCGCCGTACGGCGGAGCCGATGCTGCCACTGCCCTGTTCCGCAGCACCACCTTCACCGGCGGCAATCTCGTTGGGCTACTGATCAATCTCGGCTTCATCCCCGGTCGGTGGGCCCGAGGGGAAACAGTGCCAGGACCTCCGCCCGAGCGGATGCCCAGGAACGGCCGCATAGATCAGTACGTCGGCGTCGAAGGCGTCCATCGGTTTCAGCTCAGCCGGTATGAGCTCAGCGAGCTTGCCGGATCTCCGAGATGAGCTCCTCGGCGCGGTGGCGGGCTACGGCACCGCCGGCAGGGGAGCAAGCCGCCTTGCCCTGCTCGATCTGTGGTGGTTGGTGAGCGGTCCTGGAGATCGTTTGGCAACCACAGCGGTAGCGAAGGAGATCCTTTGGCGTGCCGCTGGAGTTGGCACAGTTGTCGGTCCAGCCGAAAGGCGGCACATCTCCGCGCACGGTCGGCTACTCTGTGTATACAGACGTGCTCCCGTTCCAGCGGCGGGCGCGAACTCAAGTGGCACCAGTAGTGGATCTGCAGTAGTGGATCTCGCCGTCTTCGGCGTTTCCCGGCCCGATTCGAAGTGATCACTGTGATACAGACGACGCAAGTACCAGCCGAGTCCGGTTCGTACCCGTACCGCCCAAGCTTCGGGGGTCCCAGGTGACAGGCAGCAGCCGGCGCCGTTTGCCCACTGCGTTAAGCCCCGCTGCGTTCGTCAGCGCGGTCTTCGTCCTGACCGCGGGGCTCGTCGGTGCGTTCGTCCCGCCCAGCGCGGCGGTCAGCACGCCCCAGGACCGGCTGGTGAGCGAGAACCCGGTGGACTGGACGCCGCAGGTGCTCGACGGCACCGTCCAGGCGCTCGCCCAGGTCGGTTCGAAGATGATCGTGGGTGGCTCGTTCACGAGCGTTGCGCCCGCCAGCGAGTACTCGACCATCTCCCGGCCGTACCTGTTCGCGTTCGACCGGTCGACCGGTGTCATCGACGCCGACTTCACCCCGCAGGTTGACGGCGAGGTCGACGCCCTCGTGGCCGGCGCGGACGGGGCCTCCGTCTATGTCGGCGGAGCGTTCCACACCGTCAACGGCCAAGCGGCCAAGGGAGTCGTCAAGCTCAGCATCGCCACGGGCTCGACGATCGGCGCCTTCGACGCGCGTACCAACGGCGCGGTGAAGACGCTGCGGCTGGCGCCTGACAACAGGCTGCTCTACGTGGGCGGCCAGTTCACCACGATCCGCGGCGTCGCCCGACAGCGGCTGGCCGGAGTCGACGCGACCACCGGCAACGTGGGCCAGAGCCTGAACCTTGCCGTGACGGGAACCGCCTGGGGCGTCGGGACGACGACGGTGCGCGCCCTCGACGTGACGCCGGACGGGTCGACCATGGTCGCCATCGGAAACTTCGCCGCGGTGAACGGACAGCCGCGCGACCAGATCGCCCTGGTCGACCTCGGCAGCCGGTCGGCAGTGGACAGTTGGCAGACCGACCGGACGAAGACCCGGTGTACGGACAGCTTCGACTCGTCCGTACAAGGCATCGACATCGATCCCACCGGCTCCTACTTCGCCCTCGTGACGACCGGCGGGTCGCGCCTGAACTCCCTGTGCGACACGGCGTCGCGCTGGGAGCTCGGCCGGCACGGCTCCGGCCAGCAGCCCACCTGGGTCGACGCGACCGGCGGCGACTCGCAGTGGCGGGTGGCCGCTACCGGAACCGCCGTCTACACCGGGGGGCATCAGCGCTGGGAGAACAACTGCACCCGGCCGTACTGCGGCGGCGTCCAAGGTCCGGGCGCGGTGAAGCGGACCGGCATCGCGGCCCTCGACCCACAGAACGGGCTGCCGCTCTCCTGGAACCCGACCCGTGACCGTGGGCTCGGCGTCTTCGCGTTCCTCGCGAACGACCAGGGGCTGTGGGTCGGTAGTGACACTGTCGACATCGGCGGGGAGGCCCATCCGCGACTCGCGCTCCTGCCGCTCGACGGCGGTACCGTGCGGCCGCCGGCCAACCCGGGGACGTTCCCCGGCGAGCTCTACCGGGCCAGCGACCAGCTCTACAAGGCCACCACCCCGGACGGCTCCTCCTTTGGCCCGGACACCCCGGTGGGCAACGCCGACTGGGCGTCGCACGTCCGGGGCGCCTTCATGCTCAGCGGCCGGCTGTACTACGGGTACGACGACAACAACTTCTATGTCGCCCCGTTCGACGGCACGACCCTCGCCGACCCGACCGTCGTAGACACGCACGGGCTCAACACCCTCACGGGTACGGTCGACGGGTTCCCGGTCGCGGACGTCACCGGCATGGCCTACGCCAACGGGCGCCTGTACTACACGCTCAGGGGCATCCCGAGACTGCTCTACCGGTACTTCGAGCCCGACGACGAAGTGCTCGGCGCCGAGACCTTCTCGGCCGGCAGCGGTCCGGTGTGGGCAACCGTGCAGGGCCTGACCGTCGTCGGCGGCACCGTTTACTACGCCACCGCCGACAACCCCGGCCTCTACCGCGTCCCGCTGGTCCACGGGATCGCCGGCGACACCGGCACGCTGGTCGACTCCAGCCGGTCGTGGAGGTCGGCTGCCCTGTTCGTCCTGGCGCCGGCCGACGCGCCGACCGTCCCGTTCGAGGTGCCCGGCGCCTCCTCGGCGCCCCTCGTCGGAGACGTCCGTACGTCCAGCGTCATCACCTACCTGACCTCGCCGGCCCGGGCGCGGGTCGACGTGCCCGTCAGCGACCCGGACGGCGTGCAGAAGGTCATGGTCACCGTCGAGGGCCCGCGTGGCGGGGTCCAGCTGCAGGATGCCGCGCTGGTGTCCGGAACCGCAACCAAGGGCATCTGGCGCGCGACGCTGTCCTACGCCCCGCACACGACCGGGCCGCTCTACGTCAACGTCGAGGCGTACGACGTTGGCCACGCCGACGTTCACCTCGATCACGTGGCGCGGTTCGGCACCACACCCGTCGTGCCCCGTACGGTGCGCGGCGACTTCAACGGCGACGGCAGGACCGACCTCGCGGTCTGGCGGCCCTCGGACGGCCGGTGGTACGTCAAGGGAGCGGTGTCGATCCCGTACGGGCGCCGCGGCGATGTCCCGGTCGCCGCCGACTACACCGGCGACCGCAGGACCGATCTCGCGGTGTGGCGGCCCTCGAACGGCCGGTGGTACGTCAAGGGGATCTGGCCGGAGACGTTGGGTGGCAACGGCGACGTGCCGGTCCCCGGGGACTACAACGGCGACGGCAGGGCGGATCCCGCCGTCTGGACGCCGTCGACCGGCGCCTGGTCGTTCCTCACCGGGCCTTCGGCCACCCTCGGCGTCAGCGGCGACGTACCGGTGCCAAGCGATTACACCGGCGACCGCAAGACCGACCTCGCGGTGTGGCGACCCTCGACCGGCGAGTGGTACGTCGGTAGCGCGCCGCCGGTGCGGTGGGGTGCACCCGGCGACGTGCCGGTCCCCGGCGACTACAACGCCGACGGCCGGGCGGACCTGGCGGTGTGGCGGCCGTCGACGGGGCGGTGGTACGTACGCGGCACCCCGTCGGTCGCCTGGGGCGCGAGCGGCGACATCCCCGTGCCGGGAGACTTCAACGGCGACCGGAGAAGCGAGATCGCCGTGTGGCGGCCGTCGAACAGCCGGTGGTACGACAGCGTCCGCTGGCCCGACGGCGGGACGGCGTCGGTCGCGTGGGGCGACTGGGGAGACATCCCGGCCGGCTCCTGACATGGTGTACGACTACGTGTAGCAGAGCACACACAGGCTGTCTCAATCGGCGAGGCTCCTTAGCGCTCGGCCTCCGCCGAACGGCCCAATTTCGCCGAATCCAGACACGCGTCGTCGTCTGGTGATGCATCCTTGAGCCAAGCTGACCCGAACTCTAGTTTGTCGTCACTTCGTCACTTCGTCCCAGAGGACTTTCCTTGCGTCGCATTCTCACTGTCGGCAGCGTCGCCGCCGCGCTCATCGCCGCCGCGGCCGGCCCCAGCGCTGCTGTCAACGCCGAGCACAGCGTCGTCGTCGACACCGTGCCCACCGCGAACACGGCGCACGTCTGCGACAACGGCCTCTACGACAACCGCGTGCTCGCTCTCGCGGTCGTCGGCCAGAAGGTGGTGGCCGGCGGGAACTTCACCAAGATCAGCGACGCGTCTGACAAGTGCAAGAACCCCATCGCCCAGTCCTTCCTCTTCGCCTTCGACCGATCGACCGGAGCCATCGACCGCAACTTCTTCCCGCAGCTGAACGGCGAGGTCGACGCCCTCGTCGCCGACCCCACGAGCAACGCGGTCTTCGTCGGCGGCACGTTCAGCAGCATCAACGGGAGCACCAGCCGCAAGAAGCTCGTCAAGCTCTCACTCGCTAACGACGCAACCGACGGCAAGGTCGTCACCGCCTTCAAGGCGAACCCGAACGCCCAGGTCCTGACCCTCAAGGCAGTCGGTGGCACGCTCTACGCCGGCGGATCGTTCAGCAGCATCTACTCGAAGACCACGGTCACACGGTCGAGGCTCGCCGGCCTCGACCCGGTGACCGGAGCCGTGCGGCCGGCCCCCAACCTCACGTTCGCCGGCACCGCCTACGGGCGCGGCTCGAACAACGTGCGCGCGATCGACATCACGCCCGCCGCGGGTGACGGCTCGCGAACGATGGTCGTGATCGGCAACTTCGCCACGGTCAACGGCAGCGACCGCAACCAGATGGCGCAGCTCACGATCGGCGCCGACGGTACGGCGTCGCTCGGCAGCTGGGAGACGGACCGGACCAAGGCGTCGTGCAGCGCGCAGTTCTACGCGGCGGCCCAGGCCATCGACATCGACCCCACCGGCAACTACGTCGTCATGGTGGCAACCGGCGGCTTCTACCCCGGCCGGCTGTGTGACACGGCCTCCCGGTGGGAGATCGCGCCGAACGCCGGCAGCGGCCAGCAGCCGACCTGGGTCGACTACACCGGGGGCGACTCGGAGTGGTCGGTGGCGGTCACCGGGCCGGCCGTCTACACCGGGGGCCACCAGCGGTGGATGAACGACTACAACCACGTGAACGGCGCGATGGCCGCCGGCCCGGGGGGCATCGCGCACTACGGCATCGCTGCGCTCGACCCCGAGAACGGCATGCCGCTGTCGTGGAACGCGGGGCGCGATCCTCGCGGTCTCGGCGTCTTCGCCCTCATCGCCACCGACGATGGCGTGTGGCTGGGCAGCGACACCGACACCATCAAGGCCGACTGCTCCTACCGGGAGCGCACGATCACTGATCCCGACGGAACCCAGCACATCACGCTCCCGTGCAACACCGGACCCTTCTACCGCAGCCGGATCGCGATGTTCCCGACCGCGGGCGGGCACGCGCCGGCCTACCAGTACCCGCACCCGCTCGGCGACGACCTTTACGTCGTCAACGCCAACGGCGACCTCAAGCGCTCGCCGGCGTTCACCGGCAACCAGCCGGTCGCACCGCCGCTGGCCACGCCGATGTCGCTGCCGACCCCCGGCGGTGCGGTGCACGGCGCGTTCATGGTCGGCAACACCGTCTACTACGGGGCGGTCGACAACAACCTGTACAAGGTGAGCTTCGACGGCACGCAGTTCGGCACGCCGTCCGTCGTCGACACCTTCGGCCTCAACACCTACACCGGCTCCAACGGCAACGGGTTCCCGGTCTCGAAGATCAGCGGCATGGGATACGCCAGCGGGCGGATGTACTACACGGTCGCCAACGTCTCCGGGCTGTTCTACCGCTACTTCGAGACGGAGAGCAGCCAGGTCGGCTCGCAGCGCTTCCCGATCCCGGGTACGTCCAGCTGGGGCGTCGTCAAGGGCCTCACCGTGGCCAGCGACAGCAGCGGGACCTACCTCTTCTACTCCTCGGGGACGAAGCTCTACAAGAACAAGCTCGTCAACGGAGTGCCCAGCTTCCTGGTTCCCACCAACGCCCCGGTGGTCGATGGTGCCAGCGATTGGACGTCTGCGGGGCTGTTCCTGAGCCCCAGCTCCTGACCTACGGCTCCGGCGCCACGACGGCGACCACGGTGGACCCCGTCTCGCAGATGGCGCGCGCCTTCACGAAGCTGCGGTAACGGCCGGCGACGAAGAACGCCTCCGCCTCGTAGACCTCGTCCTCGAGCATGAGAATCCGGATGTCGGCCTTCCGGTAGAACTGCCG
>JBBSIN010000040.1:0-21671 GCA_038232055.1 Mycobacteriales bacterium | reverse complement strand
TCAGCCTCGCCGACATCCCTGGCGTGGAGAACGTCCAGCGGGAGGTCTACCGCCTCATGGACCAGGACGACTTGCGCCGTCGGCGCTGGGGAGACGACCCGGACGAGACGGCGTACGACGCTCCGGCGCGCGGCTGACCAAACGATCTCGCTGGGCGTTGCGGTAGGCCGGGTGATCTCGCGGGGGTGGTCTCGCGGTGGGCGCGGTGGGCGCGGTGGGCCGACGATCTCATCGGGCGGCGCGGCTGACCAACGATCTCCTTCGCCTGGCGTGTTGTTGTTGGCGAGGCCGCGGGCGCCAGACGCGGCGCGATCCTCTCACCGGCTAGCGTTCCGGACGTGGGCGACGAGGTCTCGGTGCGCGAGCACGGATACGTGCGCGAAATCGTCCTCGACCGCCCCCAAGCGCACAACGCGTTGTCGACCGCCATGGCCCGGGCGCTGATCGACGCGTGCACCGCGGTGGCCGGCGATCGCGCTGCGCGAGCCGTCGTGCTCTCGGCTAACGGCGAAAAGGCCTTTTGTGTGGGCGCCGACCTCAAAGAGCGGGCATCGTTCAGCGATGCCGAGCTGCTGCGTCAGCGCCCGGTGTTCCGCGCCGCGTTCGGCGGCCTGCTCGACCTCCCCCAGCCGACGGTCGCCGCCGTGCACGGCTTCGCGCTCGGCGGCGGTTGCGAACTCGCGCTTTCCTGCGACCTGATCGTCGCGGACGAGACCGCGGTGCTCGGACTGCCGGAGGTGACCATGGGTTTGGTGCCCGGCGGCGGCGGCACGCAGCTCGCACTGCACCGGCTTGGCTACGCGCGCGCGGCCGACCTCGTGCTCACCGGCCGCAAGGTGGCCATCGACGAGGCCGAGCGAATGGGGTTGATCGACCGGCGGGTCGGCGCCGGGCAGGCGCGCGACACGGCCCTCGAGCTCGGGCAGCTGATCGCCGGCAACTCACCGGTCGGGGTCTGCAACGCCAAGCGGGCGTTGCGCCGCGGCCTGAGCCTCGACCTGCCGGCCGGTCTCGACGTCGAGGACGCCGCCTGGCGAGCAACGGCGTTTTCGGAGGACCGGCGAGAGGGCATCGCGGCGTTCAACCAGAAACGCAGCCCGCAATGGCCCGGGAATTGACCCAAGCGACCCGCCAGGAGGTGACGTGAGCGACCTGCCCACATCGGTCAGCGTTCGTGAGGTCGGCCCGCGCGACGGGCTCCAGAACGAGGCACCGATCCCTAC
The DNA here is from genome assembly GCA_038232055.1 of Mycobacteriales bacterium. Classification (GTDB taxonomy): domain Bacteria; phylum Actinomycetota; class Actinomycetes; order JADGOV01; family JADGOV01; genus JBBSIN01. The sequence continues at coordinate 20,448 of JBBSIN010000040.1, read as the reverse complement.
CGACGCCAAAGTTGGGTTGATCGACGCGCTGTCGCGCACCGGCGTACGCCGCATCGAGGCCGTGTCGTTCGTCCATCCCAAGGCGATTCCGCAGATGGCCGACGCCGACGAGGTGTGGCGGCTCATCGAACGCAACCCGGCCGTTCGCTACTCGGCGCTCGTCCCCAACCTCCGCGGCGCGCAGCGGGCGCTCGACGCCGGCTTCCGGGAGATCGAGGTGGTCGTCTCGGCCTCCGACACCCACAACCGCAAGAACGTCAAGCGGTCCACCGCGGAGTCGCTCGACGACATCGCGGCCCTGCTGCAGGTCGCCCACGACGCCGACGCCACCTGCCAGGTCATCGTCTCGACGGCGTGGGGCGGCCCCTACGAGGGCGACGTCCCCGTCGAACGCGTGGTCGACGTCGCGGGACAAGCGGTGCGCGACGGCGCCGACGGCGTCTCGTTCGGCGACACGACGGGGATGGCCACCCCCACGCGAGTCACCAGGCTGGTGGGCGCGTTCCGGTCGGCGTACGCCGCGACACCGCTCAACCTGCACTTCCACAACACCCGCGGGACTGGCCTGGCCAACGTGCTGGCCGCGTTGCAGCTCGGGGTCGCGGACTTCGACGCCAGCGTCGGCGGGCTCGGCGGCTGTCCGTACGCGCCGGGGGCGAGCGGCAACATCGCGACCGAGGAACTCGTGCACATGGTCGAGGACATGGGCGTCGCGACCGGCGTCGACCTCGCCGCGATGATCGATGCGGCGGCCGAGGCCGAACAGGCGGTCGGGCACCAGCTCCCCTCGCAGGTGCTGCGGGCCGGTCCGCGGACTCGGCGAACGCCGCTCGAGGGCGTGCCCTGCGAGCAGTGATGCCGGCTGCGGGATACTCGCGACGTCAACAGGGAGGTCGGACATGGCTGGCCAGTCGGCGCAGCGGTCACGGGAAGGCGGCGAGTCGCGTGCCGCCGTACACCAGACGCCGAACAAGATCTGGGTCTGCGTGGCCGTGATCGCCATCGGCTTCACGATCGGCGCGGTCGCGATTCCCCTGCACTCGACGCTCCTACTCGTCGTGGGCGCCGTGGTGTTCGTGCTCGGCTGTGCGGCCGGCTGGGCCCTCGGCATCATGGAGGACGTCCACTGACGACAGTGGTCAGCCCCCGACCGGCTCCGGGTGGATCTTTCCCGCGGTGCCGGCCGTGCGCCGGGAGACCGATGAGGACAATGCCAGCTGGCCGAGGAACATGACGATGCCGAGCAGGGCGCAGCCGGCCCACACGGTGTCGCCGCCAAAGGCGGCGAAGACGCTCGTACCGACCGCGGGAGCTACGATCGCCGCCGAGCCGAAGGACAGGCCGAACAGCCCGTAGTAGCGACCGCGCAGGTGGGGTGGCGCGAGGTCGGCCACCAGCGCCAACGCGACCGCCGAGACACCGATCTCCCCGAACGTCGCGAGGCCCAGGGTGAGGGCGTACGACGTCAGCGTTGACGCGAAGGCGACCGACCCGAAGCCCAGTCCGAGGGCGAGCTGCGCGACGGCCAGGGTCGGCGACCGGGGCAGGCGGGTGAGCCAGCCGACGACGAGCGGCTGCACGAGAACGATCACGATCCCGTTGACCGCGAAGGCGATGCCGTAGTCGACGGTCGAGAGGCCGTCGGCGCGCATCGAGAGCGGCAGGGTGACGAAGATCTGGAAGAGCACGCACGCGTAGAGGAACTGCAGACCGATGAAGCCGAGGAACGGCCGGTCGCGCAACGCCGCGCGGAAGCCGCCGCCAGCGCCGTGCTGCGCTGGCGCGACGGCTCGCGGCGGCTCGGTCACCAGCCGCCAGACGAGACAGCCGAAGACCAAGCTCGTCGCGGCGTCGCCGAGGAAGAGCAACGTGTAGCCGTGCTGGGCGAGGACTCCGGCGGTCGTGGTCGCCACGGCCCAGCCGAGGTTGACGGCCCAGAACAGCAGGCCGTAGGCCCGCGGCCGCTCCCCGGGCGGTACGACGTCGGCCACGAGTGCCTGCGACGCCGGCCGGTAGAGGTCGATGGTCAGCCCCACGACAAAGGCGGCCGCGGTGATGAGGACCGCCCCGCGCGCCGCGCCGAGCAGGAGCATCGCCCCGGCGGCGGCCACCATGCCGCCGGCGAGCGTCGCCCGCCGGCCGAGTCGGTCGGTCAAGGCGCCGCCGACCGGTTGGGAGAGGAGACCACCGACGCCGAGCACCGTGAGCACGCCGCCGGATGCCGCCACCGACATCCCGCGTTCGTGGGTCAGATAGAGGACGAGGAACGGCTCGACAAAGGTGCCGAGCCGGTTGACGAGGCTGCCGGCCCAGACCACCCAGAACGTCCCCGGCAGCCCGCCGAAACGCGAGCGCGCCGCCCGCCGCAGCCGGGACGGCGGCGGACCGGCTGGACCGGTGCCGCCCGGCGACTCCGCGAAGCCGACGGCCTCGCGCTGTTCGGGCGAGGACGTCGGCACTCCCCCACTGTCTCAGCAGCACGCATGGTCCCAGCAGGGCCGGCGCCGCTCGACCCGGTTTCTCGCCGGTCGGCGCGCTTTGGCACGCTCGCTCCGTGACCGTTGATCCGAACTCCACCACGCCCGCCCACGACGAGCGCGGGCACCCGCATCTCGGTGAGCTCAGGGAGCGGGTCGAGAGCGGCGGCGCGCGGAAGTATCACGACGCCAACGCGACGAAGGGCAAGCTGTTCGCCCGCGAACGGATTCGGCTGCTGGTCGACGGGGAGTCCTTCGTCGAGGACGGGCTCTTCGCCAACGTCGTCGCCGGCGACCTCCCGGCCGACGGGGTGATCACCGGTACGGCGACCGTCGACGGGCGAGCGGTCTGCGTGATGGCCAACGACTCGACGGTCAAGGCCGGGTCGTGGGGCGCCCGCACGGTCGAGAAGATCATCCGAATCATCGAGACGGCGTACCGGACCGGCGTACCGATGATCTACCTGGTCGACTCGGCGGGCGCCCGGATCACCGACCAGGTCGACCTCTTCCCCGGCCGGCGGGGGGCCGGGAAGATCTTCCATACCCAGGTCAGGGCCAGTGGGTCGATTCCGCAGATCTGCGCGCTGTTCGGCCCCAGCGCGGCGGGCGGCGCATACATCCCGGCGTTCTGCGACGTCGTCGTCATGGTCGAGGGCAACGCCTCGATGTACCTCGGCTCGCCCCGCATGGTCGAGATGGTCGTCAAGGAGAAGACCACCCTCGAGGAGATGGGCGGCGCGCGCATGCACTGCTCGGTCTCCGGCGTCGGCCACTTCCTCACCAAGACCGAGGAGGAGGCGCTGGGCACGGTCCGGCGCTACCTGTCCTACCTGCCGCTGAACTGGCAAGGCGCGCCGCCGCGCGAGCCGGGCCGGGAGCCGAAGCCGGTCGACCTGCGGGCGCTCGTGCCGGCGAACGAGCGGCAGGCCTTCGACATGCGCCGCTACGTCAAGGGGTTGCTCGACGACGAGTCGTTCCTGGAGGTCCACGCGCTGTGGGCGCGTGAGCTCACGATCGGGTTCGGCCGCCTGGACGGCGCGGTGGTCGGTGTCGTGGCGAACAACCCGATGTTCAAGGGCGGCGTCCTGTTCGTGGACTCCGCCGACAAGGCGACCCGGTTCATCGACCTCTGCGACGCCTTCAACGTGCCGCTGCTGTTCCTCTCCGACGTGCCCGGTTTCATGGTCGGCACCGCGGTCGAGCGGCAGGGGATCATCCGGCACGGGGCGAAGATGATCAGCGCCGTCTCCGCGGCGACCGTGCCGAAGATCTGCGTGATCGTCCGCAAGGCGTACGGCGCCGGCCTCTACGCGATGGCCGGCCCGGGCTTCGAGCCCGACGCGACGATCGCGCTGCCCACCGCGATGATCGCCGTCATGGGCGCCGAGGCGGCAGTCAACGCGGTCTACGCCAACAAGATTGCGGCACTGCCCGAGGCGGAGCGCGACGAGTTCGTCGCCGCGAAACGGGCCGAGTACGACGAGGACATCGACGTCGTCCGGCTGGCCAGCGAGCTGGTCGTCGACGCGATCCTGCAGCCGGAGGACCTTCGAGCCGAGCTGGTCCGGCGCTACGCGGCGTACGCCGGCAAGGACCGCTCCTTCTCCCGTCGCCGGCACGGGGTGACCCCGGTCTGACCGGCTCGGCGGCGACGGTGATGTCGCGCGGGACCGCTCGCCCCTAGCATGAACGACGTGACCGCCGTGTTGCTCGCCGAGGACGATGCGGCGATCTCGGAGCCGCTGGCCCGTGCGCTTCGCCGGGAGGGTTACCAGGTGTCCGTCTACGGCGACGGCCCGAGTGCGCTCGCGGTCGCGCTCGGCGGCGAGGTCGGGCTCGTCGTGCTCGACCTCGGCCTGCCCGACATGGACGGCTTGGAGGTGTGCCGGCGGCTGCGGGAGCAGGCGCCACGCCTGCCGGTGCTGGTGTTGACCGCGCGCGCCGAGGAGGTCGACGTCGTCGTCGGGCTGGACGCGGGAGCCGACGACTATGTCGCCAAGCCGTTCCGGCTGGCCGAGCTCCTCGCCCGGGTACGGGCGCTGCTGCGACGCGGGCCCACTGATGTCGCGGGGAGCAACGGCGTACGGATCGACTTCGCCTCGCGGCGGGCGTGGCGCCAGGACGAGGAACTCTCGCTGACCACCAAGGAGTTCGACCTTCTCGCGGTGCTTCTTCGCGACGCCGGCTCGGTCGTCACCCGCGACCGGCTCATGCGAGAGGTGTGGGGCTCGGCGCTGTGGGGCTCCACGAAGACGCTCGACATGCACGTCTCCTGGCTGCGTCGCAAGCTGGGTGACGACGCAGCGGATCCGCACTACATCGTGACCGTGCGCGGCGTCGGATTCCGGTTCGAGCGCGGCTCGAGTTGAGAAGGCGGCTTCTCGCTTCGACGCTCGCCGTGGTCGTTTTCGTGGTGGTCCTGCTCGGCGTACCGCTGGGGATCCTCGGCAACCGCCTGGTCCGGGAGGAGGCGCAGCTTCGTCTCGAGCAGGCGGCGCAGCGGGTCTCCGTCGAGGTGGAGGACCGGTTCATGCACGGCGAGCCGCTCCGGGCCGACCGGCTGCGACGCTTCGCCCCGCCCGCGCGCCAGGTGGTCGTCGTCGGGGCGGACGGGGCCCGGTTCGTCGTCGGCGCCGACGTCCCCCCGCCGCGGACGATCGCGCGCGCCCCGGTGACCGGAGGGGGCCAGGTCACGGTCCTGGCGTCGAGCCGCACGCTCGACGACCGCACCGCCCGGGGATGGGGTGTGGTCGCGGCGCTCAGCGTCCTGTCGATCGCGGTCGCCGTGGCGCTGGCCGTCGCCCAGGCGCGCCGCCTCGGGCGACCACTCGAGGAGCTGGCGGGAAGCGCCGAACGGCTCGGCGCGGGTGATACGCGCCCGACCGGCCGGCGCTACGGCGTACCGGAGATCGACCGGGTCGCGGAGGTGCTCGACCGTAGCGCGGAGCGGCTGGGGGAGCTGCTGCGGCGGGAACGCGAGTTCACGACCGACGCGTCGCACCAGCTGCGTACGCCGCTGACCGCGCTCTCGATCCGGCTTGAGGAGATCGCCGCCGAGACCGACTCGGCCGACGTCCGCGATGAGGCGGAGGCCGGGCTGGCGCAGGTCGAGCGGCTGGCCGGAGTGGTCGATGCGCTCCTTGCCCGGGCCCGCAACAACCGGGTCGGCGCCGCCGTACCGTTCGAGGTCGGCACGCTGCTCACCGAGCAGGCCCGCGAGTGGGCGCCGGCGTACCGCAGGGCCGGGCGGGAACTGGTCGTGGCGGCGCCCGCCGGCCTCTCCGTCGCCGGTACGCCGGGCACGGTCGGCCAGGTGATCGCCGACCTGCTCGACAACGCGCTCGCGCACGGCGCCGGAACGGTACGGCTGCGGGCCCGACCGGCCAGCGAGTACGTCGTGGTCGAGGTCTCCGACGAAGGAGCGGGCGTGCCGGCCGAGCTGGTCCCGCGGATCTTCGAGCGGTCCGTCAGCGGGGGCTCCGGCACGGGGCTGGGCCTGGCCTTGGCCCGCGAGCTCGTCGAGGCCGACGGCGGCCGGCTCGAGCTGGTCCGCGCGCGACCGCCGATGTTTGCGGCGTTCCTGCCCGTCGCCGCGCCCGCCAGCGCGGCGGACACCCGCGCCTCAGACTTCCGCGCCTCAGACTCCCGCGCGTCAGATTCCCACGCGTCAGACTGACGTGCGCGCCGCGGCCTCGCCGGGGGTCGGCACCGGCTCGGCAGGGCTTTCCGGCGCGAGGAACACCCATCGCTTAAACGACCAGAAGCGCCACGCCATCCCGAGCACCAGCCCCACGCCGTTGGCGGAGATGTTGTCCGCGAGCACCGAGCGCAGTCCCAGCGCGTAGTGCGAGAAGGCGAGGCAGACCTCCGTGATGCCAAGCCCGACGCCACTGAGCACGAGGAAGAGCGGCAGCTCGCGCCGCAGCCCCGTACGCGCCTGGTTGCGCCACGTCCAGTGTCGGTTCATGAAGTACGACGAGGTCGCGGCGACCGCTGTCGCGATCGCCTTGGCGGTCAGCGGGCGGCTATCGAGCACGGTCAGGCGCAGCACGTTGAACAGCGACACGTCGAGCGCGAAGTTGAGGAAGCCGACGACGCCGAACTTCGCCACCTCATGCAGCAGTGACTCGAATCGCGCACGAAGCGCGTGCAGCTTCGGCGACGCAGGCATCTCGCCAAGGATAGGTGGGCTTGCTGAGATGGCGGTGAGAGACTCGCGGTATGGACTTCACGCTCAGCGAGGACCACGAGGCACTGCGCAAGACCGTCGAGGAGTTCGCTCGCGAGGTGGTGGCACCGCGAGCGGAGCACTACGACGAGACCAGCGAGTTCCCGTACGACATCGTTCGGCAGATGGGCGAGATGGGGCTGTTCGGGCTGCCCTTTCCGGAGGAGTACGGCGGCATGGGTGGCGACTACTTCGCCCTCTGCCTCGCGATCGAGGAGCTGGCGCGCGCCGACTCCTCCGTCGCGATCACGCTGGAGGCTGGGGTCGGGCTCGGCGCGATGCCGGTCTACCGCTTCGGCAGCGAGGAGCAGAAGCAGGAGTGGCTGCCGCAGCTGTGCGCCGGGCAGGCGCTCGGCGCCTTCGGGCTCACCGAGCCCGGTGCGGGCTCCGACGCCGGATCGACGAGCACCCGGGCCGAGTTGCGCGACGGCGAGTGGGTGATCAACGGCACGAAGGCGTTCATCACGAATTCGGGAACGGACATCACCCGACTCGTCACTGTCACCGCGGCCACCGGCCAGAAGCCCGATGGCAAGAAGGAGATCTCGACGATCCTCGTGCCGGTGCCGCGCGCCGGCTTTCGTCCGTCGAAGAAGTACTCCAAGGTCGGCTGGCACGCCTCCGACACCCGAGAGCTGTCCTTCGAGGACTGCCGGGTGCCCGAGGGGAATCTCCTCGGTCCACGCGGTCGGGGCTACGCGAACTTCCTGTCGACGCTCGACGAGGGCCGGATCGCCATCTCGGCCCTCGCCGTGGGACTCGCCCAGGCGTGTGTCGACGAGTCGATCAAGTACGCCAAGGAGCGGCACTCCTTCGGCAAGCCGATCGCGTCGTACCAGGCCATCTCCTTCAAGATCGCTGACATGGAGCTGCGGACGCACACCGCCCGTCTGGCCTACTACCAGGCGGCGGCGCGCATGCTGGCCGGTCAGCCGTTCAAGAAGGAGGCGGCGATCGCGAAGCTCTACTCGTCGGAGATCGCGGTCACGAACGCACGTGAGGCGACCCAGGTGCACGGCGGCTACGGGTTCATGAACGAGTACCCCGTCGCCCGGCACTGGCGGGACTCGAAGATCCTGGAGATCGGCGAGGGCACCAGCGAGGTACAGCGGATGCTCATCGCCCGCGAGTTGGGTCTCTCGACGCACCACTGAGCCCTAGCCGTTGGTCGGGTTGTGTGTCGTCGGCCCGCCCGGTGACACACAGCCCGGCTGTCCGACGGGCGAAATCGCCCCCGGTGTCCGGCTCTGCTGCTGGGTTGTGTGTCGGAGCCGGTGCCGACGACACACAACCGCCGCGGCTGTGGACAGCCGGTGGCGGCGGGCGCGCGAACCGGAGACCCTGCGGGGCGTGGACGAGGCCGAGGTGCTGCGCCGACTTGGCCCCCGCGCGACGCTGAGCCACCTCAGCGCGGCCAAGGCGTGGGGCGCCGAGCTGCTGGCTGACCCACCGGCCATCGACGTGACCGTCCCGCGCTCCCGAAGCCGGATCAGGCTGGCCGGGGTGCGGGTGCACCGGACGGACCTGCCCGGTGCCGAGGTCGAGGTGCGAGCCGAGATTCGCCTCACGGTGCCGGGACGGACCACGCTCGACGTCGCCCGCACCCGTCCGCACGTCGAGGGAGTCGTGGTCGCCGACAGCTTGCTGCGCCTCGGGCTGCTCGACGTTTCCGAGCTGCGGGCGGCCGCCAGGACGCTGCCGGCCGGACGAGGTCGACCACGCGCTGTCGCCGTCAGCGAGGACGTCGACCCCCGCGCAGGATCCGTCCTGGAGTCGGTGGCGCGGGTGCTTTTGGCGTCCCATGGACTACGCCCGCCGAGGTGCCAGTACGAGGTCGTCGACGCGGACGGTGCCTTCGTGGGCCGGGTCGACTTCTGTTGGCCGCAGGCTCGGCTGATTGTGGAGGTCGACGGATTTGCGTTTCACGCGGACCGTGATTCCTACCGACGGGACCGCCGCCGACTCAACGCGTTGGAGCAGTTGGGCTGGCGGGTGCTGCGGTTCTCCTGGGAGGACGTCATCGAGCGACCGGACTACGTCATCGCCGTGGTCCGCTCCTGCCTGCACTGAGGTCAAGCATGGCCTGAGCCGGAATGATCCCGAACGGGGAGTACGACCGAGCGCCGGACGCGATCTCACGGTTGACCGCGAGCAGCCCTCATCCTGAGCGGCCGCACGCGGCCAGCCGTACGCCGCCGCAACCGCCTCGTCGAGCTCGCGGTGCGCAACTCGGACCGCTCACTGCCGCGGAAGCTCCGCCATCGCGCCACGAACCGGCGGAGCGCCGCCTGGATCTCCTCGCCGCTGCGCACGCGCCTAGATCAGCTGGTGCTGGTCTCGGCTGAAGTACGTCGCCTGGAACAGCGCCTTCCGGGTCGCCTCAAGCTCCGTGATCGCGGCCCGTAGCGCGATCGCGAAGTTGGGCTCACGGTCACCGACCGCCCGCCGAGCCCGATCGGCCCGCCGGATCGCCGTCTCGATGTTGAGCAGCGTCTCGTCGACCTCGCGGGCTGCGGCCTCGCGCGCGACCTGGGCGGGTGAGCGCTTGATCGGGACCGCGATCGGGGAAGGAGCGGTCGGGCCTGATCTCACTACCGCAGAACCCTAGCCGGACGCACCGACAAAAACGGCCGGCCTGCGCGGAGATGTGGGAAACGCGGTGCGACCTCCCGCGGGTGGCCATAGACATACGGTGGAGAGATGAGGGGGCTGCGACGCTGGGCGATCGCCGCGGCGGGAACCGCGGCGCTGTGCGCGCTGCCGACCCTCGTCGGGTTCGTCCCGGCGCGAGCCGACCGGCCGCCGCTGACAACGCTGCTCGCCCGGATCCAGGCGTCGGGCGGCGTGCCCTACTCGGGCTACGCCGAGTCGCGCGGCGCGCTCGGCCTGCCCAACCTGCCCCGCCTCGGCGACGTCGACGCGCTGCTGTCCGGTACGACGCGCATGCGCGCCTGGTACGCCGGACAGCACAAGCTGCGGGTCGACCGGCTCACGTTGATCGGCGAGGACGACACCTACCGCGACGCCGGCGGTAGCTCGCGCTGGTCGTCGATCGACCGAAAGGTCACCCGGGTCGACGGGGAGCCGCCGCTGCGGTTGCCGGAGGCGGCCGACCTGCTGCCACCGGAGCTGGGCCGTCGCCTCACGGCGCCGGCGACCGCCGCCGAGCTGCATCCGTTGCCGGCCGAGCGGATCGCCGGCCGCGACGCTGTGGGCCTGCGCATCGTGCCGGCAGGCCCGACGACGATCGGGCGCATCGACGTCTGGGCCGACCCGCGTACCGGCCTGCCGCTGCGAGTCGACGTGAGCGGACGGAGCCGGGCCACGCCGACCGTCACGACCCGCTTCCTCGACGTTCGGCTCGCCGAGCCGCCGGCCGGCGTGACGACGCTCACCGTGCCGGCCGACGCCCCGATCGAGGTCGACCCGGCCCCCGACATCGTGGCGGCCATCGATCGCTTCGCGCCGTACCGGCTGCCGGACACCGTCGCCGGGCTGGCGCGGCGGCAGCGGGTGGGCGGCATCGACGCCGGCGGCGCCGGGACGTACGGCGACGGGTATTCGCTGCTTGCGGTCCTGCCGCTGCGCGACGGTTTCGCGGGCGGCCTCCTCGAGCGGCTGACCGGTCCGCCGGCACAGCCGGTCAAGCTCCGGCAGGGGCGCGCGGCGGCCGTCGTCACGCCGCTCCTCTCGACCGTCGTCGCCGAGGGCCCCTACAACTCGTTGCTGCTCTCGGGAACCGTTCCGGTGTCGACCCTGGTGAAGGCCGCCGACGAGCTCCTGGCCGCACCGCTGCCGTCTCGGGAGGTGCCTTGACGGCGATCAGGACCACGGGGCTGACCAAGTCGTTCGGGCAGCTGACCGCCGTCGACGGCGTCGACCTCGAGGTGAACGAGGGTGACCGTTACGGGGTCCTCGGCCCCAACGGCTCCGGCAAGACGACGACGGTGCGCATGCTGCTCGGCCTCGTGCACCCGACCCGGGGCGAGATCGAGCTGCTCGGCAACCGCCGATTGCAGCGCGCGCTGCCGCACGTCGGGTCGCTCGTCGAGGCGCCCGCGGCGTACGGCCACCTCTCCGGCCGCGCCAACCTGACGCTGATGGACGCCGCCGGACCGGGGAGCCCGCGGCGTACCCGCCGGCACCGGGTCGACGAGGTCCTCGAGACGGTCGGGCTCGCCGCCGTCGGGCGGCGCCCGGTCAAGACCTACTCCCTGGGCATGCGCCAGCGGCTCGGGCTGGCGGCGGCGCTGCTGCGCCGACCACGGCTGCTCGTGCTCGACGAGCCGGGCAACGGCCTGGACCCGCAGGGCATCCGCGAGGTGCGCGACCTGCTGCTGCGGCTCAACGCCGAAGGCACCACGCTTTTCGTCTCCAGCCACCTGCTGGCCGAGGTCGAGGCGCTGTGCACCAGGGTGGCGGTGCTCGACCGCGGCCGGCTCGTCGTCCAGGACGATCTGGCGGCCCTGCGGGCCCGTACCGGTCGAATCTTGGTCCGTACGCCGGACGCCGCCACCGCTGTCGCCCTGCTCGACGGGCGACTCGCCGACCGGCAGGGCGACCGGCTGCTGATCACGGCGGCGGACCCGGCCGCGCTCAATGCGGAGCTCGTCGCGGCGGGGCTGCGGATCGCGGAGCTGCGGCCGGAGGTGCGGTCGCTGGAGGACGTCGTGCTGGCCGCCACCGGGCCGGGGTCGGATCGGATCGCGTGATCGCCGTCGAGCTGCGCAAGCTCTTCCGCCGGCCGCGGACATGGGTGACGCTGCTGCTCCTCGACGCCCTGCCCACGATCGTTGCGATCTTCCTGGCGGTGACCGATGTCGGCCCGCGACCGGGGGAGGGGCCGGCGTTCCTCGCGGCCGTGCTCAGCAACGGCGCGCTGTTCCCGGCCGCCGCGCTGGCGATCGTGCTGCCGCTCTTCCTGCCGATCGCGGTCGCGGTCGTCGCGGGGGACTCCGTCGCGGGGGAGGCGAGCGCCGGCACGCTGCGCTACCTGCTGGCCCGCCCGGTCGGCCGGACCAGGCTGCTCGCCGCCAAGCTGCTCGCGGTCGCGGCGTTCATCCTGGTGGCGGTGGTCGTGGTGGCCGGGACGGCGTACGTCGTCGGCACCCACCTCTTCGGGTCGCACCCGCTGCCGACGCTCTCCGGCGGGCCGCCGCTGTCCGGACCGGCGGCGACGACCCGCATCGTGCTCACCGTTGCCTACGTCGGCTGGTCGATGCTCGGGGTCGCGTCGGTGGCGCTGTTCCTCTCCACCGTGACCGACTCGTCGCTGGGGGCGGCGCTGGGGGCGCTCGCCGTGCTCGTCATGAGCCAGGTGCTGGTCCTGCTCGACGCGGCGGCCGCCGTGCGCCCGTACCTGCCGACGCGCTACTGGCTGGCCTTCGTCGACTTCTTCCGGACGCCGATCCTCTGGCACGACATCGGGCGCGGTGTGGCCCTTCAGGGCGTCTACGTCGCCGTACTGCTCGCGTTCGCCTGGGCGAACTTCACGAGCAAGGACATCACCAGCTAGCACGGCACTCAACGGGCGGCGGTGCCGGCGGCTCGCAGGCTGCGACAGTCGGCTGCGGTGGGTGGGGTCGGCGCGCCGGGTGAGAGGGCGTCGAGCACGATGCCGACGACCAGCGGGTCGGTCGGCAGCCGGCCGTGCTCGACGCTGTCGTCGGCACACACCGACTGCAGCGCGACATCGACCGCGCCGTCGAGCCGGGCGGAGGTGGGCGGCGTGACGACGGTGTCCTCGTTGGTCCAGATCGAGAGCCACTGCGGTCCGTCGGGCGTCTCGTCGCCCGCGTTGAGCCGGCGGAGCAGGGCGCTGCCCGGCACGAGCTGCCGACAGGCGAGTGGGCAGGACTCCGGCACCAGCGCGCCGGCGAGCGCCGCGACGTCGGTGCCGTGATGCGGCGAGCCGAGCGAGACGACGCGGCGTACGACGTCGCGACCGCCGTAGTCCCTCACCCACAACCGCGCGACCACCCCGCCGGCGGAGTAGCCGATCACGTCGAGCGAGGGCGCGCCCGTACGCCGCAGCAGTGCGCCGGCGGCGTCGCGCACCGCGCGCGCCTGCTCGCGGAGATCGCCCCGCGCGCTGTCCGGCAGGGCGACGACGGTCGCGTCGCGACCGGCCGCTCGCACGCGCGCCGCGAGCAGCTGCAGCGACGTGGGTGACCCGCCGTAGCCCGGGATGAGCAGGACGGGACCCGGTCGGTCCTGCGGCACGGTGCGACGCGAAGCCCCGCTGCTGCCGGAAAGAAAGGCGACGGCGACCAACGCGACGGTGGCCGCGAGCGCGCCGACGAGCAGCACGATCGCGAACAGTCGGCGGCGTGGGGACACGGGTTAGTCTCGCTCACGTGCCCGACGACCCCACCGACGACCTCAAGGAACTCGACGCGACGCTCACCAGCATCGAGACGGTGCTCGACCTCGGCCGGATGCGGCGCGACCTCGACGACCTCGAGCGGCAGGCGGCCGACCCCGAGCTCTGGAGCGACCAGGCGCGGGCCCAGCAGGTCACCAGCCGGCTGTCCTACCTGCGCGGTGACCTCGAGCGGGTGAGCGAGCTCCGCAGGCGCCTCGACGACCTGCGCGCGGCGGTCGAGCTCGACGACCCTGAGCTGCTGGCGGAGGCGATGAGAGACGTGCCGGCGCTGCGGCACGACATCCAGGCCCTGGAGGTGCGCACGCTGCTCTCCGGCGAGTACGACGAGCGGCACGCGCTCGTCACGATCAACTCCCAGGCCGGCGGGGTCGACGCCGCCGACTGGGCGCAGATGCTGCTGCGGATGTTCCTCCGGTGGGCGGAGCGACACGGGCACCAGACGGAGGTCTACGACACGTCGTACGCCGAGGAGGCCGGCATCAAGTCCGCCACGTTCGTCGTCCGGGCGCCGTACGCCTACGGCACGCTCTCCGGCGAGCACGGCGTGCATCGGCTGGTCCGGATCAGCCCCTTCGACAACCAGTCCCGGCGGCAGACCTCGTTCGCCGGCGTCGACGTGACGCCCGTCGTCGAGTCGACCGACTCCGTCGAGGTGCCCGAGGACGAGATCCGGGTCGACGTCTACCGCTCGTCGGGTCCCGGCGGGCAGGGCGTGAACACGACAGACTCGGCGGTGCGGATCACCCACCTGCCGAGTGGCATCGTGGTCTCCTGCCAGAACGAGCGCTCCCAGCTGCAGAACAAGGCCAGCGCCATGCTCGTGCTGCAGGCGAAACTGCTGGAGCGACGGCGGCAGGAGGAGGCCGACACGATGGCCGCCATCCGCGGGGAGACGACCACGAGCTGGGGCAACCAGATCCGCAACTACGTGCTGCACCCCTACCAGCTGGTCAAGGACCTGCGGACCGACGTGGAGACCGGCAACGTCCAGGCTGTGCTCGACGGCGACATCGACGGCTTCGTGGAGGCCGAGATCCGCTGGCGGCGCGCAGCGGAGCGGGTGGGCTGAGAGTCAGCAGCCGGCTGCCCGGCCGCGCTGGCGCTGCTAGTGGGCGGTGCTAGTGGCCGAGGACGACGCTGAGCAGCGCGAGCAGTGCCACGATCAGCACCACCAGCTGCGGCGTCAGCGTGAAGGGCGCCTGGTGGACGTGGGCGCGGGCGGCGCGGCAGCTCTGACAGCGGCCCTCCACGACCGGGGCCGCGCACACGGCGCAGACCAGGTGCTCGCAGGACATCTCGGCGCCTCCACCCTGATGACGTCGCCAGGTTCCCGTCATGCTCTCAGCACCGAGGGATGTGCCCGCCGTACGCCGTCTTCACCCTCAGTGTCGCTTATCCGCGGCGATCCGGCCAGCGCCCGGACGGGTCCGGCGGCGCTGCGGAGTTAGACTGGCCGTAATGATCACTTTCGAGTCGGTCAGCAAGACCTACCCGACCAGCCCGCGACCAGCCCTCTCCGGCGTCACCGTCACGATCGCGGAGAGCCAGTTCGTCTTCCTCGTCGGCCCCTCGGGTTCGGGTAAGTCGACGGTCCTGCGGCTGATCCTGCGCGAGGAGAAGCCGACCGGCGGTCGAGTGGTAATCATGGACACCGACGTAGCGCGACTGCCGAGCCGCAAGATTCCCGCGCTACGACGGCAGATCGGCGTCGTGTTCCAGGACTTCCGGCTGCTGCCCAACCGGACGGTGCGCCAGAACGTCGCCTTTGCGCTCGAGGTGATCGGCAAGAGCCGGGCGGCGGTTCGCGAACTGGTCCCGGAGACGCTCGAGCTGGTCGGCCTGCAGGGCAAGGCCGATCGGATGCCGGACGAGCTCTCCGGCGGCGAGCAGCAGCGGGTGGCGATCGCCCGCGCGTACGTCAACCGCCCCCGCATCCTGCTGGCCGACGAGCCGACGGGGAACCTCGACCCGGCCACCAGCGTCGGACTCATGAAGCTCCTCGACCGCATCAACCGCACCGGCACGACGGTGATCATGGCAACGCACGACTCGCAGATCGTGGACTCGATGCGCCGGCGGGTCATCGAGCTCGACGCGGGACACGTCGTACGCGACCAGGCGCGCGGCGTCTACGGCTACGCACCATGAAACCTGCATCCTGAGAATTCGCTCTCAGTGATTCAGGCACCCCCCACCGAACAGGCAGACTGGACACCATGCGCGCAGGTTTGGTCCTCAAGGAGACGGGCGTCGGGCTCCGACGCAACCTCTCGCTCACCATCGCGGTCATCATCACGGTCGCCGTGACCTTGACGCTGGTCGGTGCCGGCCTGCTCATCCGCCGGCAGATCGAGGACATGAAGGACTTTTGGTACGACAAGATCAACGTGTCGATCTACCTGTGCGGCAACTCCAGTCCCGAGCCGACCTGCGCCGGGCAGGCCGTGACGCAGGCGCAGCGCGACACCATCCGCTCCCAGCTCGAGGCGATGCCGATCGTCAAGCAGGTCTACTACGAGTCGTCGGCGCAGGCGTACACGAACTACAAGAAGTTGTTCAAGAACTCGCCGGACCTGGTGAAGAACGTCGACCCGACCGCGCTGCCGGAGTCCTTCCGAGTCAAGCTGACCGACCCGCAGAAGTTCGACGTCATCCGGACGCAGTTCGCGGGCGAGCAGGGCGTCCAGCTGGTCCAGACGCAGAGCGACGTCTTGAGAAAGCTGTTCCGGCTGCTGCACGGCTTCCAGGCGGGCGCGTTCGCCTTCGCCATCGGCCTCGTGGTGGCCGCCGCGCTGCTGATCTTCAATACGATCCGCATCGCCGCCTACAGCCGACGGCGGGAGACCGGAATCATGCGGCTGGTGGGGGCCTCGCGGCTCTACGTGCAGCTGCCGTTCCTGCTCGAAGGGGCCGTCGTCGGGTTCATCGGGGCCGCCATCGGGGCCGGCGTGCTCGTGCTGCTGAAGTGGTTGTTCGTCGACAAGGGGCTGCGCCCCAACATCCCGGCGATCAACTTCATCGGCTGGGACTGGGTGCCGACAGTGCTGCCGCTGCTCGCGCTCGCGGCCGTGGCTTTCTCGGTGGTCGCGTCGTTCGTCACGGTCCAGCGCTACACCCGCGTCTGACGTGGTCCGCGAGAAGGGCCGCAAGTTCATCGCCCAGAACAAGCGGGCCCGCCACGACTATGCGATCGAGGACGTCTACGAAGCCGGGCTGGTGCTGACCGGGACCGAGGTCAAGTCGCTGCGTGCCGGTCGGGCATCGCTCACCGACTCCTACGCCCGGGTGAAGGACGGCGAGATGTGGCTCGAGGGCGTGCACATCCCCGAGTACACGCAGGGCACCTGGACCAACCACGAGCCGCGCCGGCCGCGCAAGCTGCTGATGCACCGCGGGGAGATCGGCCGGCTCGTTGGCAAGACCAAGGAGGGCGGTCTCACGCTGGTGCCGCTCGCCCTCTACTTCAAGGACGGCAAGGCCAAGGTCGAGGTGGCGCTGGCTCGTGGCCGGCGGTCCTACGACAAGCGGCAGGCCCTCGCCGAGCGCGATGCGAAGCGCGAGATCGACCGGGCCGTCGGGCGGCGGGCGAAGGGGCGCGAGTAGATGCGCCGGCTGCTCGCCGGTGCGGTCGTCGCGGCGCTGCTGCCGCTCGTCGCGTGCTCGTCGGGGCCGAAGCCGGAGCCGACGGCGCGGGCGTACCTGTCCGCGTGGGCGGCCGGCGACCTTGCGGGCGCCGGCCGGCTGACCGACGCCCCGGCCGCCGCGACGGCGGCGCTCACCCAGGTGCGCACGGCGCTCGCCGTCACCGGGGGACGGTTCCGCCTGGGCGCGGCGAAGACCGACAAGGGCCGGGCCAGCGCGTCGTACGCCGCGACGCTGGCGCTACGCGGAATCGGCGACTGGGCGTACGACGGGACGCTCGCACTGCGCAAGGCCGACGGCAGGTGGCGGGTGCACTGGACGCCGATGGATGTGCATCCCCGGCTGGCGGCCGGCCAGCGGCTCGGCCGCACGCGGCAGCTCCTGCGCCGGGCGCCGCTCGTGGACCGCACCGGGCGCCCGCTCGTGACGCCGACCGAGGTCGTCACCGTGTCGATCCTGCCGTCGGCGCTGCGCCACCGAGCCGGCACGCTCGCGCTGCTGGCCCGGACGCTGCGGGTCGACGCCACGCGGGTCGGCGGGCTGCTCGACAAGGCGAAGCCCGACCAGCTGGTGCCGGTGATCCCGCTGCGGCGCTCCGCCTACGACCGGGTCAGGGCGGCGATCCATGACGTGCCGGGGCTTCGGTTCCCGGTGACCACCAAACTCCTCGCGCCGACGCCGACGTACGCCCGCGCGGTGCTCGGCCGCACGGGCGAGGCGACCGCCGACGCGCTCAAGGCGGCCGGGCCGCCGTACCAGGTGGGTGACGAGCTAGGCCTCTCCGGCCTGCAGGCGGCCTACCAGCGGCAGCTGGCCGGAACGCCAGGCGGTTCGATCGTCGTCCGCGACGCGGCGGGTACGATCGCGGCGACGCTGCACGAGTTTCCGGGTATGCCGGGCTCGCCGGTGCGGACGACGCTCGACCGGCAGGTGCAGGACGCCGCCGAGAAGGCGCTGGGCTCGATGACCACGCCGGCCGCGCTCGTCGCCGTACGGCCCTCGGACGGCTCGGTCTTGGCCGCCGCCAACCGGCCGGGCGACTCCGTCTTCGACCGGGCGCTGGCCGGCCACTATCCGCCGGGGTCGACCTTCAAGATCGTCACGACGGCGGCCCTGCTCGGCCGCGGGCTGCGCCTCGACGATGCGGTGCGCTGCCCGCCCAGTGTCACGGTCGACGGCAAGACGTTCCGAAACTTCGAGGGGGAGGCCGGCGGCTCGCTGCCGTTCCGGCGCGACTTCGCGATCTCCTGCAACACCGCGTTCGTCGGGTTGTCCGCGCGGCTGGGCACGACGACGCTGGCCGACACCGCGAAGCGCTTCGGCGTCGGGGCCGGCTGGTCACTGCCGATCGCGGCGTACGACGGCTCCGTGCCGGCGCCCGGGTCGGCGGTCGAGCTGGCCGCCGACGCGATCGGGCAGGGTCGCGTGTCGGTGAGTCCGCTCGGCATGGCGATGGCCGCGGGCGCCGTACGCAGCGGCAGCTGGCGACCGCCGGTGCTCGTCACCGACCCGTCGCAGCCAGCGTCGACGGCGGCGCCGGCCCGCATCGCCGCCGCGCCCCAGCTCCGCGAGCTGATGCGGCTCGTTGTGACGAGCGGCACCGCGGCCGGCGCCTTTCGCGCCTACGGCGGAAAGCCGGTCTCCGGCAAGACCGGCACCGCGGAGTACGGCACCGGCACCTCGCCGCGGACGCACGCCTGGTTCGTCGGCTTCCGCGGCGACCTCGCCTACGCGGTCGTGGTCGAGGGCGGCGGGGTCGGCGGCCGGGTGGCGGCGCCCCTCGCCGTGAAGTTCCTGCGCGCCCTTGGCCCATGAACGACGCCGACATCCCCGCGTTCTGGCAGCGGCTTGGACTTCCCGGGCTGGTCGACCTACACGTGCACTTCATGCCCGAGCGGGTGCAGCACAAGGTCTGGGACTACTTCGACCGCGTAGGTCCACTGACGGCGGTGGAGTGGCCGATCCGCTACCGCTTCCCCGACGACGAGCGGCTGGCGCTGCTGCGCTCCTTCGGCGTGCGGGCGTTTCCCGCGCTGCTCTATGCCCACAAGCCCGGCATGGCCGAGTGGCTCAACGGCTGGGGCCAGGCCTTCGCGGCGAGTCACCCCGACGTCGTACCGTCCGGGACGTTCTTTCCCGAGCCCTCCGCGGCGACCTACGTCGAGTCAGCACTGGGCGCCGGCATGCGCATCTTCAAGGCGCACCTGCAGGTCGGGGGCTACGACCCCCGCGACCCCCTGCTCGACCCCGTGTGGGGGCTGCTCGCGGAGGCCGGCGTGCCGGTCGTCGTGCACTGCGGCTCCGGGCCGGCCCCTGGCGCCTTCACCGGGCCGGGTCCGATGGCGGCGGTGCTCGCTCAGCATCCGCGGCTGCCACTCGTCGTCGCACATCTCGGCATGCCGGAGTACGCCGAGTTCCTCGCCATGGCTGCGTCGTACGAGCGCGTCCACCTCGACACGACGATGGCCTTCACGCAGTTCGCCGTAGAGCATGCGCCGTTCCCGGCGGCGCTGCTGCCGCGGCTGCGCGACCTCGGGGACCGGATCGTGCTGGGGACCGACTTCCCGACGATCCCTTACCCCTACGCGCACCAGCTGGAGTCGCTGGCCGGGCTCGACCTCGGCGACGACTGGCTGCGCGCCGTGTGCTGGGCGAACGGCGCGCGTCTGCTCGGCCTCGGCTGACCGCTCGGGGTGTCGGGTTAGAGGCCGCCCACGAGATCATCACCATCACCAGGCACGGACGCGTCCGGGATTCCGCCTCGGGCTGCTCCACTTGGGGCGGATGCGGGCTTACAGGTTCGCTCCCGGCAGGTTGGTGCTGGGGTCGGAGCTGGACTGCACGATGCACACCGACATCCCGCCGTCCGACCCGGACTCGTGCAGGTCGCCGGGTTCCCACAGCACTGCCTGACCGGGCCCGAGTGCGTGCCGGACCTCGTCGTCGCCGCTGACCCACCCGTTGCCCTCGAGCACGGCGAAGATCTGCCATCGGCCGGCCATGTGCAGGCCGAGGACGCTGCCTGCCGCGTACCGGCCGAGGTAGACGCGTGTCTCCTCCGAGGGACCGCCCAGCGCGAGCGGTCCGATCCGTACGCCGGCGCTCGACCATTCCGTGATCTCGTCCAGAAGGCCCTCGCCAACGGTCAGCAATCGCATCGCCCGATCCTGCGGGCGAGGCGCTCCGCGGTCAACACTCGCGCCGCGGGACCACGACGTGGGATGATGGACGGGTTCGCCGGCGTTGAGATCGGTGAACGACGTACCACCGACCAGGGGGTGAACGGTTTCGACTTCGGACGTCGAGGAAGGTGAAGCGGGCCGAGGAGCCAGCGGTGAACTCGTAAACCCCCCGCTGGAAACAATAAATGCCGATACCAAGGCACCTGCTTTCGCACTTGCTGCCTAGTAAGTAGCGAAGCCGTCAGCCTGAGAGCTCCTCCGACTCAGGGTCTGGCGTCGACAGGAGGATCACCGATCGTCCCGGCTGCGGGGACGTGAGGAAAACCAAACAGCAGCTCTAGCCACCGCCAGCGTGCCTGCGAGCACGGCGGGGCCGAGAACAAAAAGCAGGCTACGCCCGAAGAAGCCCTCCCTTTCCGCCGAAGGACCCGGGTTCGATTCCCGGCACCTCCACCACCACGGCTCGTTCGACATCGACCAGTGACGACACCGCGATCCTGGCCGTGCCACATGCCGGTTCTGGGGAGCGGG